>JASFVB010000019.1:0-23408 GCA_050050035.1 Acidimicrobiia bacterium
GCAAACGCGAGAAACCCCGAGGGAGTCTTGGCCGAAGCCTCAACCCTCTCGGGGCTCTCAATCCCAAGCGGTGTCGGGCCGGGGACCCAACTCCGTCTGGGTGGCAGTCGGACGAATCCATCTGCCTGTGATTCGTGAGAATCACATGGCGAGTCTCTCGACTCACCTGGTCTTTGCCCGTCCGACGATCCCGAAGGATCCCCGCACGTTCTCCGACCGACCTTCCGCCTCCGGTTTCCCGTCGACTTCCGGTTGACCTTCCTACCGGCAAGCCGGCCGTCCGGTCCGGCCATTTCGGCGGTTACCCGCCAGTTAGGCCGCCGTCTCTGAGTTTCCCCTTCGACGTGGCGGAAAAAGTAGACCACGCGGGCACCCCTGACAAGCCGAGAGGCTCATTGTTTTTCGCGAGCTGTAGATGAGTTTTCGCGCATCGGTCATCCGTCCGTAATTTCGGGGGAGAATGGGAGCCCTCAAGGACTGTGAGAGGATCACCGAGTCCCTCCTCGGACAGCCGGTGAACTCGTTGACTGCCTTGGCGTTCGTGATCGTCGGCAGCCTTCTGTTTGTCATGACGCGCCGGCGATGGGTCGCCGTGGGCTCGATCGGAACCGGCGTCGGGTCGTTCCTCTTCCACGGGCCCATGCCGACAGGAGCACAACTGACTCACGACCTGACCCTGTGGTTTCTGGTGGTGGTCGCGGTGATCGCCATGGTCACCGACCTGCGCAATGGCACCGACTGGCGTGGCCTGGTGGGACCGTTGGCCCTGCTCGCCGTGGTGGCGGTCATCGGCCGTCTCGGGGCTACGGGCGGGCCCCTGTGTGATCCCGACTCGGTGCTCCAACCCCACGGGATCTGGCATCTCGGAGCCGCCACGGCCATTCTCTGGTGGGCGACGGCGTATCGGGTACCGGGTACCAAGCACTGAGTACGGATCGGCAAAGCCGAGCACGCGAGAAACCCCGAGAAAGCCTTGGCCGAAGCCTCAGCCCCCTCGGGGCTCCCTAGTCACTCACCGGGAAAGCGGGCCCCCGGATGGGTGACTGTCCAGAGAGACCGAAGTCTCTCCTTCCCCGATTGAGGTTGCCCTCATTCGGTAGCCGGGAACGTATCCAAGGCCCACCCCTTCGTCAAGAGATACCAATGCTTTGTTTTCGCGTCTTACAGGGAGTTTTCGCGGAGAGAAACTCCGGGGTGCAGAGACCGATCCGTCGTTACGGTCCACCCGGCAATGTGGTCGGATATCAACGTCGTCAGGGTCGTCTCGGCACGTCTCATCTCACGTATCGGTGGCGAAGCCGCCTTCTTCGTCGGCTTGTGGGGAAAGGCGGCCTTTGGCCTCGGGGCGGAAGCGGCCGAGCTCGCCCTCGTGATGGCTTCCCTGGGTGTGGCATCGCTCATCGGAGCCTCGATCGCCGGAGTGCTCGTCGATCGGTTCGACCCGCGACGTGTGGTCATCGTGGGAGAGATCGTCTTTGTGCCGGCGACCCTCGCTCTCATCCTCGCCGACACGATCCCCCAGCTCGCTGTCGCTACTTTCGTCTTCGGCCTGGTCGGAACCCCGGTGTTCACCGCCATCTCCTCGTTCGCCCCCTTCCTGACCGACGACGAGAACCGGCTGGCGAAGATCAACGCATGGATCGAAGGCGCCTCGTGGGCGGCCTTCGTTGTCGGGCCCGCGGTAGGAGCCATCGTCGCCGGCTCGATCGGTCTCGACGCCATCTTCGTCGTCGACGCGGCCACCTCGCTGATTGCTGCGGCCATCATCTTCCCGGTCAAGGTCCGCCACCTGTCGTCGGACCCGGAGCGAAGGGGCGGGTTCGCCGAGCTCAAGGACGGCTTCGCCGCCGCCTACGGTAACCCGCGGCTCCGTTTCTACATCTGGGTTGGGTCGTCTGTCTGGCTCGTGTTCGGGAACTTCTCCGCTCTGGAGCCCCTCTTCTACCGTGACATCCTGGGAGTGGACGTCGAGGCGCTCGGCTGGGTGAACTCGATCTTCGGCGTGGGACTGGTGACCGGGACGGTGATCGCGGGGCGTCTGCCGGAGAGACTCCGCACCGCGGTCATGCTGACGACCCTGGTCGGGATGAACTCCCTCGGCGTCCTCGCCTACGTCGGCACCAGCACTCTCGCGGTCGTCGTCCCCGCAGCCGTGTTCTGGGGGCTGATCATCGGCACGATGGCCCCTCTCCACCGCACCCTGATCCAGGTCAACTCACCCGACCATCTGGTCGGTCGGATCATGGGCGTCAATCACATCCACTCAGAGGTCGGCCACCTGTTACCGCTCGCATTCGCCCCGTTGCTGGCGGCAGCTTTCGGAGTCCAGCAGACGTTGATCGGCTCCGGTGTGGCCCTGGCCCTGGTTGCACTCGGCTTCGCCGTGCCGGCGCGTCGTCTCGACCGGTCCCGGACCGTGACGGTGCCACGCACCGGTCTCCCCGATCCTGAGGACGAGCCGAAGTCACTCGGCGCGTAAGCCGAGATCTGTCGGGGGGTGTTCCTATGATCGGCGGCATGACCGTCGAGCTGACCGAACCACGTCTCGAGACACTCTCCCCGAGCCGGGCGGGTGACTTCAAGACATGCCCACAGCTCTTCAAGTTCCGGGCCATAGACCGTATCCCCGAGCCCCCGTCGGTATATCAGGCGCGCGGGACAACCGCACACCTGGCGCTTCAGCGGCTCTTCGACGACGAGGTCGAGACGCGGACACCCGACCGCTTGTACGACCTCTTCCGCGAGGCGTGGACGGAGATCCGTGGCGACGACGAGTTCGACGGGTTGTTCGAGACCACCGAAGAGGAGAGGCAATGGGGCCTCGACAGCATGACTCTCCTGGCGAACTACTTCACCATCGAGGACCCGACGAGCTTCGAGCCGACCGAACGCGAGCTCGACATGACCGAGGATCTCGACGGCATCATCATCCGGGGGATCCTCGATCGCATCGACCGGGACGACGATGGTCGGCTGGTGATCACCGACTACAAGACCGGCAAGGCGCCACCCGAGCGGTATGCCCTCTCGTCTTTCTTCGCCCTGAAGATCTATGCGTTGCTCATCAGGAATCGCTGGGGTGAGACGCCGAAAGAGGTTCGGCTCCTCTATCTCAACGGACCCACGCTGTATCGGCTCCCCATCGATGACCGTCAGCTCGACGCCATGGACGGTCAGCTTCGCGCCCTATGGACCGCCATCGAGCGGGCGATGGAATCAGACCGCTACCCCGCCCGTCCCGGTCGATTGTGTGATTGGTGCTCGTACCAGGAGATCTGCCCGGCCTTCGCGGACGACATCGAGTAACCACCCCCCCACAGACACCGGTTGCCATAGCAACCGGTCTACGGGAAGACCCCACGCACCAGCTTGGCGTCGGCTACGACCACCAAGGGGGGACGACCCCCCTCAAACCCCCCGAGCCGACACCTACGGAAAGACCCCACGCACCAGCTTGGCGTCGGCTACGACCACCAAGGGGGGACGACCCCCCTCAAACCCCCCGAGCCGACACCTACGGAAAGACCCCACGCACCAGCTTGGCGTCGGCTACGCGGCGGATGCCCTTGATCAGTGCGGCAGTGCGCATGTCGACGTTCTCCGACCTGGCGATGTTGTGCACGTCGTCGAAGGCCCGGGTCATGATCTCCCGGAGACGGCCCACGGTCTCGTTCTCCGACCAGAAGTACTTCTGCACGTCCTGGACCCACTCGAAGTAGCTCACCGTCACACCACCGGCGTTGGCGAGAATGTCGGGGACGATGAACACGTCCTTCTCCCGAAGCATGTCGTCGGCCTCGAGGGTCATCGGGTTGTTGGCCCCCTCGATGATCACCTTCGCCTTCACCTCATCGGCGTTGTCACCACGCAGCACGTTTTGGATGGCGGCGGGGACCAAGACGTCCACATCGAGACCAAAGATCTCATTGCCTTCGATGAAGTCGGCGTCCGGGTAGCCCTCGAGGAACCGGTTCTCGTCGACCCACTTGCCCACGGCAGGTACGTCGAGCCCGTCCGGATTGTGGAGCGCACCTGAGATGTCGGAGACGGCCACCACCTTCGCCTTTGCCTCCTGGGCGGCTTGTGCCGCATACCGGCCGACATTGCCAAACCCGTGAATGGCCACGGAGGCACCGAGGGGGTCGAGACCGACGGCCGAGGCCGCCTGGGGAAGGAGGAACATCAGGCCCCGCCCGGTGGCCTCCCTGCGGGCGACACTCCCACCAAGGGCGGGAGGCTTGCCCGTCACAACGGCCGGCACGGCATGGCCGACGTGCTGTGAGTACGTGTCCATCAGCCAGGCCATGACCTGCTCGTTGGTGCCGAGGTCGGGGGCGGGGATGTCGGTGTCGGGCCCGATCACCCTGATGATCTCCATCGTGAAACGGCGGGTGACTCGTTGAAGCTCGGCACGGGACAGGTTGAGCGGGTTGATGCGAACACCACCCTTGGCACCACCGAAGGGCACACCAACGATGGCGCACTTCCAGGTCATCCACATGGCGAGAGCCGCCACCTCGCCCAGGTCGACGTCCAGGTCGAATCGGATGCCACCCTTGGTCGGGCCCATCGTCGTCAGGTGTTGGACCCTGTATCCGAAGATGGTCTCGACCTCGGTATAGGTGTCGTGGCGAAACGGGAAGCTGACGACCGTGGACTTCTGGGGGACCCTGAGACGATCGGCGACATTGTCATCGAGACCCATGAGTGTGGCCACACGGTTGAACTGACCCACCGCCTCGTTGTACATCTGCGAATCGAACTCGGGTCGTGACGACTCCACGTGTCCTCCATTCGGCCGGGTGAGCCGATCCTATGTCGTGTAGATGCCAGATTGGCGACAGCGAGGGAAATCTGTCGGTGGCTCCCCGTATCTTCACCACCATGACAAAGACAGCACCAGCAGACAAAGACAAGGACACCGTGTTCGACGACCCCGTCGCCTATCTGGCCGATCACGGGATCAGCGCCGAACTAGTCGCCGACACCACCCTCCCCGCCGCGGCCTGACTTCTACGATCGCTGGGGTGACCCAGGTCAAGCTCTCCCCTTTCGACTGGCCCGAGGCGATCGCAGAGACCCGGGGCAGGCAGCTGGTTGTCGCCGGGCCGGGGACAGGGAAGACCGAGTTCCTCGTGCGACGCGTCGGCCACATTGTCGAAGCCGGGCTGGCACAGCCGTCCCAGATCGTCGTTCTCACGTTCTCTCGCCGGGCCTCTGCCCGTCTCGACAGACGCATCAACGAGACGACCGGGTCGGGGACGGTCCCGGTCGACGTCGGCACATTCCACGCACTCGCCCTTCGAACGATCGAGACGGTCTCGGGGGGCGAGCGGCCGGTGCCGCTGACCACACCGGAGCAGGTGGCCGTCGTGCGGACGGTCCTTGCCGAAGAGGATCCCGCCAACTGGCCCGTGCCCTATCGGGGGATCCTCACCAGTCATGTCTTCTCGGAGGAGGTCGCCGACTTCCTCCTGCGCTGCTCGGAGCGACTGCTGACACCGGCGGACCTCGCAGAGCGAGCGAGAGACAGGGCCGACTGGCGCGGGCTACCAGGCTTGTATGCCCGCTATCTCGAGCATCTGTCCGATACGGGTCGGACAGACTATGGGGTACTGCTCAGCACAGCCGTCGACATCCTCGGGTCTCAAGAGGGGATGGAGGTCGTCGACAACTTCCGATTCGTTCTAGTGGACGAGTACCAGGACACCACACCCGCACAGGCAGCCATGGCGGACCTACTGGCCTCGGCCCACGGCAATCTCACCGTCGCAGGCGACCCCTACCAGTCCATCTTCTCGTTCCGTGGAGCGGAGCTCCGCAATGTCGCTGCGTTCTCCGACCACCCGGACACGAAGCGAATCGTCCTCAGCAGCAGTTTCAGAGTGCCGGCCGAGATCATGGAGTCCGCCCTGAGAATCGTCTCGGGAGGAGAGCTGCCCGGTTCGGCCGGCGTGGTCAGCCCGGCCACACATGCCGGACGGTCCGAGGCGTACTTGTTCGATCAGGAGACTGCCGAGGCCGAGTGGATCGCCAGAGAGGTCGAGCATGCCATCCACGTCGAGGGCGTGAGCCCGTCTGCCATCGCCGTCCTGGTCCGGTCGAAGAAAGAACTGCTCAACGAGCTGTCACGTGCGCTCACCCGTCGCTCGGTACCGCACGACCCACCCGACTCGCGATTGGTCGACCACCCCGGAGTGAAGATATTCGGCGATCTCGGCGCGGTCGCCGTGGGTGACGCCGAAGGGTCGCTGTCACCCACGGCGTCCGTGAGGGTCGACCAGGCAATGAGACGACTTTTGCTCGGGCCGCTGGTGGGTCTCACGATCAGCCAGGAGAGAAGCATCGCCCGGGATCGGCTGAGCGGGCCGAAGCGTTGGGCAGATGTCCTGGCAACCCAACTCCCCGCCCGCCAGGGTCTGATACAGCTGATCTCGAACGCCGAATGGGCCACCGGGGTCAATGCCGCCGACGGCTTCTGGCGCGCATGGAGCCTCATCGACGGTCTGGAGGAGATCGTCCGCGATCCACGGAGGGCCGAGTGGCGTCGCGCTTGGGCCGCCTTCGCGCAGATGTTGAGCCGTCAGGCGGAGCGCGATCCTTCAGTGACCCTCGCCCGTTTCTTCGAGATGGTCGACGAGGAGGGTTTCGAGGCCACTCCGTTGATCGCCCACAGAATGGAGTCCCGTCGGGTGACCCTCACCACCCTTCACCAGGCAAAGGGTCTCGAGTTCGACATCGTGTTCATCGCAAACGCGGTCGAAGGGGTGTTCCCCGATCTGAGACGTAGTCGCCGAATGCTCAGACCCGAGCTCCTCTCGCCGGAACGGACCACCGACCCTGCCGCTCAGCATCTGTTCCAGCTCCAGGAGGAGATGCGACTCGCCTACACGGCCATGACACGGGCGCGCAAGCGCGTCGTGTGGTCTGCCACGGAGGCCGGCGTCGACCAGGGAGAGCGCAGACCCTCCCGCTTCCTCGTTGCGGCTGCAGGCGACTCACCACTGGGGCCTCCCACGATCGAGGAGAGAGAGCCGGTCACGATCGCGGAAGCCGAGACGATGCTCCGCCGTACTCTCATCGACGTCTCGGCGCCACCGGCGCGTCGCCTGGCGGCGGCGTCCGTCCTCGCGGCACCAGCACGACCCTGGTGGGACCCGCGCCGTTTCGCAGGTGTTCCACGGCCGGGGCCCGACACCGGTGTTGTGGGCGAGGCCTTCTGGCTCTCCCCCAGTCAGGCGGTGTCCTATCGGGACTGCCCGAGACGGTACGTCCTCGAGCGACGTCTTCGCCTTGGCGACTCGACTTCGGTCTATGCCCATTTTGGCGAGCTCGCCCATGAGATCCTCGAGAAGGCAGAGCGAGAGGTCATCGGCACGGGTGAGCGTCACGCCACGTTGCGACGGGTGCTCCAGATCCTCGACGAGACATGGGCACATGCCGACTTCGGAAGCCCGGCCCTGACGGAGGCATGGAAGGAAAAGGCCGTCGCCATGCTCACCAAGTTGTACGAGCACTGGCCCGGGCGGGGACAGCCGATCGATGTCGAGAGGACGGTCGAGAAGGACATCGCCGGCGTCCCGTGGACAGGGCGTGTCGACCGGTTGGAGCGGAACGACGAGGGAACCAGAGTCGTCGACTACAAGACGAGCGGCCGGGCGATGACACGCGATGACGCCGCCGAATCGATCCAGCTCGCCTTCTACGCACTAGCGGTCCGCGAAACCGGTGAGGAGGTGATCGCATCCGAGATGTGGTACCCGCGAACCACGGCGGCCAGTGTCACGACACGAGGTCTGGCGATGCACATGGTCGACGAGGTCGAGGACCGCCTGGTGGACATAGCTGAGCGCATCACGGCCGAGGATTGGGCCCCGCGTGTCAGCAAGAGTTGCGACAAGTGCGACTTCAAGCACTCGTGCCCCGCCTGGCCCGAGGGACGCGGGGCATTCCTCCCATGACACTCGTCCCGACGCCCGAACAGCAGCGCATCCTCGATCTCGGGCCAACATCGGTGAGAGTCCGTGCCGGCGCCGGCACGGGGAAGACCACGACCGTCGCCATGGTCATAGCCAACCTGGTCGAGACCCACGGGTTCGAACCGGAGCGTTTGCTCGGCCTCACCTTCACGAACAAGGCCGCGGCCGAGCTGGCCGAACGGGTCGGTGACATGCTGCCGGAGACCGTAGACCCAGCCCGTCAGGTCGAGGTTCACACATACCACGGGTTCGCCGCCCAGGTCCTGGGTGAGTTTGGTGTCCTCGAGGGAGTCGATGCGCGAGCGGGGATCATCACACCGACATTCGCTCGTCAGCTGATCCGGGACGTCTTCCACCACGAGCCGCGTCGTCATCTCGACATGACGTACATGGGGACGCTCGACCGCATCCGACGGCTGAACGACCAACTCGGAGATCATCTCCTCCGCCCACCTGACATCCTCGACGCAGGTGCGATCCACGTCGGCGACGAGCTCTGGGACGAACGTCTCGAGATGGCCACCGTCCTCAACGGGTACGACGCCGCAAAACGCGAGTTGCGGGTGGTCGATTACGCGGACCTGGTGACTCTTTCGGTGCATGTCCTAACCGAGCATCCCGCCTTGGCGACCACTGTTCGAGACCGATACCGCGCCCTGATCCTGGACGAGTACCAAGACACCAACCCGGCCCAACGCGTCCTGATTTCAAAGATCTTCGGTGATGGGTTCCCCGTCATAGCCGTCGGTGACGAGGACCAGACCATCTACGAATGGCGCGGGGCCTCGGCCGAGAACTTCGAGAAGTTCACCGGCCACTTCCCCACCGCCGACGGGTCACCGGCCTACGACGAGGAGCTGACGCTCAACCGTCGCTCCGGGCAAACCATCCTCGATGTCGCCAACCAAGTGCGGCGGCGAGCGAATCCCGGAGCCGACTCGTTGGAGCCGGCCTTCGACATCGAGTCCGAGATATCGACACACTGGGCGACGGACGCATTGGCCGAAGCCGAGTGGATAGCACGGCAGTTCGAGACCCTTCACGACGAGGGCACCGCGTGGAGGGACATGGCCGTGCTGTTTCGAAAGAACAAGGACTTCCCGATCGTCATCGATGCGCTGGGACGTCATGACATCCCGGTCGAGGTGGCGAACGTCGGCGGTCTTCTCTCGGTACCGGAGATCTCGATGCTCCGAGCCTGGTTGACGATCCTGCAACATCCCGAGGATTCGGCAGCGTTGGCGCAGGTTCTCTTCGGGAGCACATACCGGCTCGGTTTCGCCGACATGGCGGCACTCACTCGCTGGCTGCGTCAGAACACACCTGAGGACGAAGACACCGAGGACCCACGGCCAGTCAGCCTCATCGAGGCGATCGAGAGAACTGCCGATGTGAGCGGTCTGAGCGACGACGCCCGGGACCGGCTGACCCATTTCCTCGACGTCTACACCAACATCCTCGGGGAGTCACAGGGCCTGAGCCTCGCCGAGACATGCCGGCTCGTCCTCGACGGGACCAGGGCATGGCAGGACATAGAGAGCCTGCCTCCCAACCCTCGGCTCACCGCACGGCTCAACATCTACCGGTTCCTCGATCTCGCCGACGACTGGAGCCCGCTCGCCGGGCGACCTTCGATCGCTGCCTTCCTGGAGTACCTGGACATGATGGGGGACGAGCCGGCGGAAGAGCTCGACTCGGCGCGTCTGTCAGGAGAGGACGCGGTCACCCTCGTCACGGTTCACCGCGCCAAGGGCCTCGAGTGGGAGAACGTTGCCATCCCCGGCCTCTACCACGGCAACTTCCCGTCCAGCACCGTCGGGGGGTTCCCCGATCCCGAGCGATTCCCCCACCACCTGCCCGAGGAGCTCAGACTCGACACCACGATCGACGGCCTGCCCCCTGACGAAGAGGGCCGAACGGCCTTCTTCCGAGCCCGTCAGGAGATCCAGGAGTGGCGTGTTGCCTATGTCGCCGTCACCCGTGCCAAAAAGAGGCTGTTTGTGAGCGGCGCCTACTGGTACGGACTGCCTGAGGTCCGTTCGACTGCGGCGAAGCCGTCTGAGTTGTTCACGCTCGTCGAGCAACAAGGGACTGCGGTCGATGCGGGGCACTCAGAGCCCGGCCCCAGGCCGGAGGTCCTTCGTACGACCGACCAGACGGCGGACCCCGACCCACTCTTCGCCGCCGGGTGGCAATCTGGGCTCCACATGTCTCCCGAAGAGATCGAAGAGTTGGCCGACCAGGCGGGTGTGACCGACGACTATCGCCAGATCGTCGAAGACATGCAGAGCCGGCTGTTCGCCCTGGACGAAGCACCCGATCGCGAAGACGAACAAACACCACGGTCGGTGTCGGTCACCGGCCTGGTCACGTATGCCCAGTGCCCGAAACGGTTCTACTGGACCGACGTCGACCCTCTCCCACGGCGCCGCAGCCCGGCCGCCGTGCGTGGTAGTGAGATCCACCGCCGGATCGAGCTTCACCAACGAGGCGAGGTCCCCTTCGACGACATGAAGCCCGACTTGTACGACGCTCCCGTCGACGACGAGGCGGACACCGATCGTGAACAAATCGGTGGGTTCGAGGCATACGAAGCTTCACGTTTCGCCGAAGACAGAGCGGTCCTGGTCGAGGCGCCCTTCAACATCCAATCTTCTAACGGATACCTGGTCAGAGGTCGGATCGACGCGGTCTACGCCGATGGAGGTCACTGGGAGGTCGTCGACTTCAAGTCGGGACGTCGCAACGACGACCCGTCGCGAATCGTCCAGCTCCAGGCGTACGCGGTCGCCGTCAAGGATATCGACTTCGGCCTCGCCAGACCGGACACTCTCGACATGACATTCGCGTATCTCGGAGGGGGCGTCGAGGTGGTGACCACGTCTGCCGACGACAGCTGGGTGGAGAAGGCCCGAAACCGCATCGACACCCTGACCACCAACATCGAGTCCGAGGAGTTCGACACCAACCCTGGCGACTGGTGTAGCCAGTGCGACTTCCTTCGCTTCTGCACCGACGGGCAGGCGGAGGTCTCCCCCTGATGCTCGCGGCCTCCCAGGTTGCGGTGGTGACCGTTGTCATCGCAGCAGTGCTGGGGTATGCCATCGGCTCATTGCCCACGGCGGGGTTCCTGGCCCGTTTGCGCGGGGTCGATCTTCGCGCAGCAGGATCGGGAAACCCGGGGGCCAACAACGCGCTGCGGACCAGTGGGCCGATGCTGGCCGCCTCGGTCCTCCTCGTAGAAGCCGCCAAGGGGTACGGCGCGGTGTGGGTCGGGTCCCTCGTATCCGACGACGCCGGGGCCGTGACCGCGGGTATCGCAGCCGTGGCGGGCAACGTCTTCAACGTCTGGTACCGGTTCTCCGGCGGCAAGGGGTTGGGGATCTCGCTGGGGATACTCGCCGCAGCGTGGCCACTCGTCCTCGCTCCGGTGCTGGCCGTGACCATTGGCTCGGTGCTCCTCTCCAGGTCCGCAGGCATCGCCGCCCTGTCGGCAATTGCCGCTCTCGTGATCATGGCGGTGGTGTGGCCCGACACCGGATGGCCAACCGGTGGCGTCGAGCCGAACGGGCAGCTCGTCGTGCTGTCGGTCGGCATGGGGCTCGTCATGGTTTGGAAGCACCATCGCGACTCGCCTCTCAATCCGAAGTTCAGGGCTCGAACTCGAGAATCAGCGTGACCGGGCCGTCGTTGGCCAACTCGACCGTCATGTGTGCCCCGAAGACTCCAACGGACGTGGGGATGCCTTCGGCGCGAAAGCCTTCCACCATGTGATCCAGTAGCGGTTGAGCCTCCTCCGGTGGGGCCGCCATCGTGAAGGAAGGTCTTCGGCCTCTACGCGTGTCCCCGAGAAGTGTGAACTGGCTGACCACCAGGATCTCCCCGTCCACGTCCATCACCGACAGGTTCATCTTCCCGGCGTCGTCGCCAAACACCCGCAGCCCTGAGATCTTGGTCACGGCGGCGTCGACCTGATGGTGGTTGTCTCCGCTCCGAATCCCGACCAACAGGCATAGACCGCGCCCGATCCCGGACACCCTCTCGCCGTCGACGGAGACCGAAGCGCTGCCTACTCGCTGTAGCACCACTCTCACCAGACCGTGATTGTGCCACTCAATAGAGTGGCCGCATGGTCCGTCGCCGATCGCCCGATATCGACATGCTCACCGGGCCCGGCGACGCCGACGTGATCTTCCTGCTCGATGCGGCAACCGACTACGAGGCCCAGATTCTCCACCGGTGGCTCGTCAGGGCGACCGGCGATCCGGAGACACGACGCATCAGGTCGTCCCGTCGGAGGAGGGGTGCCATCCCGGACGACCTGACGGACATCATCCACGGCGGCGACAACTCATACGTGATACCGGTGAGGGTCGTTTGGATGGCCCCGCGCAAAGACGGGAGGAGATCCGTTGGGTGGTCGGACGCGTTCAAGCCAGGTGACCCACGAGACCCGAGGGGCCTGCGTGCCCGATACATAAAGACCTTTCACCCCAAGCGGGTGAAGCTGATCGCTGCCGAGGGCGCCTCTGTGACCGACCTCGCCCGAGCCTATGAGAGCTCCGGCGACATCGACGGGCTTCCCCAGTTCATCACCCGACGGGCGTGGCGAACTCTCGACAAGGCCGAGCGGGTCCTCAGGGGGAATCGCTACAAGATCCCACGCTTCATCCCGGAGGCCATCCTCTCCCGTGGGCAGTTCGCCGCATCGTTGGAGCAGTACGCCACGGAGCATCGGATCGACGTCGAGAAAGTGTCTTCGGATGCGGCGCGGTACCTGAGGGAGATAGCGGCCACGCACAGCCCCTACGTCATCGACCTACTCGCCAGCGCCATTCATGCCCTATACAGCCAGGGCTATGGGGCGATCAAGTACTCGGATGCCGAAGTGGCCCGTCTCGCCGAGGTGGGCAGTCAGCACCCGGTCGTCTTCCTCCCATCGCATCGATCGAATCTCGACCGGCTCAGTCTCCAGTTCATGCTTTGGGAGAACGACCTTCCTCCCAACCACACCGCCGGCGGCATCAATCTCAACTTCTTTCCCATCGGCCCCCTGCTCAGACGTACCGGCGTGTTCTTCATCCGGCGGTCGTTCCGTGACAACGACCTCTACAAGCTGGTGCTGCGCGCCTACATCGACTACCTGATCGAGAAGAGATTCCCGCTCGAGTGGTACATGGAGGGCGGGAGGTCGCGATCCGGAAAGCTGAACCCGCCCCGATTCGGACTCCTCAACTACGTGGTCGATGCACTCCGGCGGGGCAAGAGCGACGACGTCAAGCTGATCCCCGTCTCCATCGTCTACGACCAGATCCAGGATGTCCCCGACTACGCCAGGGAGGCGCAAGGAAGGGACAAGGAGGAGGAGTCCCTCGGCTGGCTCGTGCGGGCCGTGCGCTCACTGCGACGGCGCTACGGCGACATCCACATTCGATTCGGGGAGCCCGTGTCGGTAGCCGCCGCCCTGGAGGGGATCGGTGACGATGAGGGCTCGGTGGGCCTGCAAAAACTGGCGTTCGAGGTGATGTACAGAATCGGGCGCGTAACGCCGACCACGCCGATCGCCGTCGTGACCATCGCCTTGCTCGCCGCGAGAGGGAATGCTCGCACTGCAAACGAGCTCGCCGAGGAGTGCAGGAGGATCGTCGACTTCATCAGAGCCCGCGATCTCCCCACTACCGAGACCCTCGACTTCGAAGACGACGTCACGGTCACTGCGATACTCGAATGGCTGGCCGAGCTCGGCAACGTATCCAGCCACGAAGCGGTGGGACGTCGTGTCTTCTGGCTCGACGACGATCAGATGATCAGGGTGTCGTACTACCGCAACGTCGTAGTCCACTTCTTCGTCAACCGAGCCATAGCGGAGATGGCACTCAGCTCGCTCGTCGACGAAGGCGTCCGTGACACCGCCCTGGCACGGCGCCGGATGCTGGACCTGCGCGACCTGCTGAAGTTCGAGTTCTTCTTCCCCGAGAAGGACGAGTTCATCACGGCCGTCACCACGGACATCGAGGTCGATGTCCCCGACTGGGAGACCGCGATAGGTGACGTCGGGGCGCTTGGCGTCATGGCCAAGATGGGTGACCCGGTTGCGTTTTGGGCGCTTCTGCCGTTTCTGGACGCCTATCAGATCGTCGGTGACGAGCTGGAGGACACGAGAGGCGAATTCGACGAGGAAGCCTTCCTGGAAGCCTGTCTCGCACGCGCCAGGCTGTACCGGATCGAGAAGAGACTGATCTCCGGTGAGAGCGCCAGCCAGGTGCTGTTCAAGACCGCACTGGCCCTTGCCAGGAACAGGGGTCTGCTCGACGAAGACGGAGACGTTGTCGAGCGGAGGGCAGACTTCGCCGTCGAGGTTCGCAAAGCCCGCGATCTGGCAGCACGCGGCATGTGATCACGAGCGTTCGGTCATATCCGGTCCCGGCCGCATGGGCTTACGATCCCAGCGTTGGCGGGCCCGGGCGATCATCTCCTCCGACGTCATCGGCTCGTAGGAGTCGGTGTCACCCATGTCGTCGCCGGAGTCCTCTATCTCCTTCTCCTCGGCCAGCTCCGTTCCGGCAAGGAGAATCGTCTCGAGCATCGATTCGCGGTCAGAGGTCTCGACCTCCTCGGGTGCGACCGGTCTCACGGGTGGGGGTGGTGGCGGCGGTGCTTGTCTTCTCTCCGGAGGCTGCCGCCGCGGCGGGCGCCGGGCCGTCTGACGCTCGGTGTTGAGAAGACGCTCTGACGCCGGCTCACGCTCCGAGTCCGGCTCCGCCTCTGCCTCACTTCTCTTGCCTTGCCTGCTGAGCAAACGGCCGATGAACAGGAGCGCTATCCCCGGAAAGATGTTGAAGCCGTCGAGACCGAAGATCGGACCGCCGATCCCGGCAATGACCATCAGCCACCCAATGGTCCCGAGAATGCGGCCAATGCCCTTCATGAGGTCGATTCAACCATCCCCGAGCAGCTAGGGCCGGGTGATGACGACACGCAGTCGCCAGGCGGCGAGAGCGAACAGGACCACGGCATACGCCGCCAACACACCCAACTCCGGGAGGATGTCCAATGTGTTGCCGCCATGTCTGACCAACTCTGAATAGCCATCGAGCGCCCAAGCGTGGGGCGTGATGTGTGCCACCTTCTGAAGAGTCGGGGAGAACAGCTCGATGGGGAGCATGCAGCCACCCAGAGCGCCGAGACCGATGCTGAGGATCACGCCGACGCCGCCCGCCTGCTGATCGTTGCTGAACGTCGATCCCATGAGAACACCGGCTCCGGCGCCGACCGCCGAAAAGAACACGAGCAACAACACGGCACCGACGGGATCTCCCCAATTGACCTGGAAGATGATCAGCGTCAAGACGATGATGTAGAGACCCTGCACCATGGCGACGCCGAATCGGCCCATCGACTCGCCGACGACGATCGTCCTCAACGATGTTGGCGTTGACAGCATTCGCTGGCTGATCCCGAGCTGTCTGGTGAGAATGAGCGCAGCCGAGCCGGCTAAGGCGGTGAGGAAAGTGAACAGGACGAGCTGCGAGGACGCTCCCAGGTCGAACTGGCCCAACGTCGAGGGGAACAGCGCCTCACCCACCGCCGAGACCTCGACGTCGATGCGGGCCACCTGGCCGCCCATGCCGCGGGCTATCTCCAGGGTCTGAGCGAATGGCTCGCCGGTCTCCGTCGTGGCGTACTGGGCAGCACCGACGGGCATCATCACGTCCGAAACCGCCGCTCCCAGCACCGCCTGGAGCTGAGGCCCGAACCCATCGGTGCGGGCCACGTACCCGATTGACACCGTCTCACCCGAGGCGGCGGTCTCATCCATCCCGGCCGGCAACGACAAACCCGCCTGTGCGGAGCCGTCCTCTATCGCGGCGAAGAGCCCCTCTTCGTCCTCGTAGCTGCGTATCTCGATGTCGTCCAGCGACTCGACTTCGTCCGTGATCGCCTGGGCAATCTCACCCTCGTCCGCCGAGTACAGCCCGACGACCGGGGCGACGCCGCCTCCGAACTGAGCTCCGATCAGGAGGATGATCGCGATCGGGAAGATGAACACGAAGAAGATGTTCGACCGCTCCCGGAGCATCCGGCGAATGTTGGAAGCGCCTATCGCCCACACCTTCATGAGACGAATCTCCGCTTCAACAGCACCCAGGAGATGAGACCCGTGACCAGGGCAAACACCAGAATCGCAGCCGTCGCGGGAAGCGCCGCCGTCCACGGCGCGCCATCGGCGAGGTCGGCCAGACCTCTCATGAACCAGGCATGTGGCGTTATCAGGGTGAGCTTGGAGAGGAAGTCATCACCGGACCCGATCTGGAAGAAGACACCGCCCAGCATGCCCAGGATCACGGCGATGATGGCCCCCATGTTCCCGGCTCCCTCCGGTGTCTTCGACGCCGCTGCCACCAGGCCCATGATCCCTACCGAGGACAGCACCCCGGCAAACACCAACATGGCCACGCCCAACGGGGCACCCCATGTCGCTCCGAGTAGGAGTTGGGTCGCCACGACCATGACCGTCATCGAGATGAGACCGAGCAGGAGGGCGAGGAGCGCCTTGCCGGCCACGATGGAGGCTCGCCCGATCGGTGCTGCCATGAGCCTGGTGAGTGTGCCCTCCCGCTCCTCTTCGAGGAGCCCCAGGACACCGAACTGCACCGTGAAGAACAGGAAGAAGACCGCCATGCCCGCTGCGAAATAGGTGGTGCCGTCGAGTTGTCTCGTGGCGGTGGTCACGTCCTCCAACGTGTACGAGAAGGCCGCGGTCGCCGGGTCGGTTGTCAATGAGGTGAAGAACTCGGGGCTCAATCCGGTTCCCGCCGCCGCGGCAGCCGTTCCCACCGCCAGTTGCGCCGTCTGCACACCTGTGGCGTACTGCTGCGTTATCGACTCCGCGATCTGAGTCGAGGTCGGCGAATCGACGCTTCCGACCACCGAGAGCGATGTGTCGGAGTTGGTGACGACGTCTTGACCGAAGCCCTCCTCGATGAAGATGAACGCATCGATGTCACCGTCGTCTACCGCTTGCTCACCGGCGGCAGCGGAGTCGTACACCTGAAGAGTGAGGATCCCCTCGCTCTCGATCTCCTCCAGGACGTCGACCAGACCGGCGGAGATCTCCGAATCGTCGAGGTCGACGACACCGAAGTCGAGATCCAGCGACTGTGTGAAGGCACCCCCGAAGACGAGATCGAAGATGAAGGCGAGAGCCAGCGGGGCGATGATGCCGAGGATGATCGCCGAGCGATCGCGGACCCTGAGCTTGAGGTCCTTGGCTGCGATGCGTGATGTGGCGCTCATTCAGTCGCGGAGCGCCTTGCCGGTGAGATGGAGGAAGACGGCTTCGAGGTTCGGCTCGATGATGTCGACCCCGGTGACGGTGCCTCCGGCAGCGGCGAGCCGGGAGAGCAGCTCGGGGAGGATGGTCGAGGCGTCGTCGGCGAGCACGTCGATCCGGTTCTCTCCGTGAAACGCTTCGGACACGCCGGTCATCGCGGCGGCAGCGGTCGACGCCGCCTCGAGGTCGCCGCTCGCACTGATGACCACCCGGTCCTTCTGCCCGACCATCGACACCAGTTCCCGCCTCGTGCCTTCTGCCTTGATGCTCCCCTCGTCGATGATGGCCACACGATCGCAGAGACGCTCTGCCTCTTCCATGTAGTGGGTCGTGTACAAGACCGCCATACCCTCCGCGGACAGATGCTCCACCGACTCCAGGATGGCGTTGCGGGATTGGGGGTCGACGCCAACGGTCGGCTCGTCGAGGATCAGCAGCCTGGGCCGATGTAGGAGCCCAATCCCGATGTTGAGACGACGTTTCATTCCCCCCGAGTACTCCTTGACCAGATCGTCCTTGCGATCGGAGAGCCCGATCACCTCCAGGACCTCGTCCACCCGCTCGTGGAGGTTGCTGCCGTTCCCCCCGTAGAGCTTCCCGAAGAACCTGAGGTTCTCGCTCGCGGTCAGATCCGGGTAGATGGCGAGATCCTGCGGGACGAGACCAATCGATCCCTTGCCCGCCGGGCTTCGTGTCGTGATCTCCTGCCCATCTACCTGAACGGACCCTTCGTCAGGCTCGAGAAGACCGGCGATCATGGAGATCGACGTCGTCTTGCCTGCCCCGTTCGGGCCCAGGAGCCCGAACGTCTCGCCCTCGACGATCGAGATGTTCACCCCGTCGACGGCGGTGAGATCGTCAAAGGTCTTGACGAGTGAGTGTGCGGTGAGAATGTCGGCCAATGCTCGCTCCTCGGAGATCGCGGCGACTCTAACCGTCTTCCGGACCCCCCGATCGCCCCGGCGCCGGGTTGTGGCGTTGCCCTTTTCCCCGGGTAGCCTTCGCCGGTGTCGCAGTACATCGATCTCCCGTCGGGGACCGTGCACTGGAGGGACTACGGAGGGTCAGGTCACACGATCGTCCTCGTCCACGGGCTCGGGGGCTCCATCGAGAACTGGAACCTCATAACCGAGGACCTGGCCCGATACGGTCGGGTGGTCGCACTCGACCTTCCCGGATTCGGGTTGTCCCCGCCCGTGCGCGACTGGTCGCTCCAAACACAACGAGACGTGATCGTCGAGTTCATCCACCGGTTCGAGCCCCCGGTGACCCTCATCGGGAACTCCATGGGGGGGCTCTTGTCCGAGATGGTGGCGTCCAGAGACCCCGGTTTGCTCTCGGCCCTCGTGCTGGTCGCCCCGGCCACGCCTCCACGTCTCCCCGACCCGAGGATCGACTGGCCGACGGCCCGCCAGCTCCTGTTCGCCTCCTTGCCGATCGTCGGGCCCGCGATGTCGAGACACATCGTTGCATCGATGACACCACGCGAGCTCGTCGAGGACTCGGTCCGCCGCATCACCTACAAGCCGGGGAGGGTTCCCCTGCAACTGATCGAGGATCTGGTGGCGATGGCGGAGAAGCGACGCAGCTTCCCCTGGGTGGCCGACGCGGTCCCGATGACGGGGCGTGAGATCCGCAAGACGTTTCAGAAGCACGCCGAGTTCGTCTCGATGATCCGGGACATCAAGACGCCGACCCTGGTGATACAGGGAACCGGCGACCACATCGTCTCGCCGACATCGGTCCAGTGGCTTTGCGGTCTCCGTCCCGACTGGGCACTCGTCCAGATGGACGAGACCGGTCACACACCACAGATCGACGCTCCGGTGCGCTTCATGGGAGTCCTGGGGTCTTGGCTCGAGTCACTCCGGGAGCGTGAGAAGTCCGCCTAACTAATCTGGTCGACATGCCATCCGACCTCGGCCAGACGATCGGCGACGAGTACGTACACCAGCTCCCCGACAACGATCCAACCGAAACTCAGGAGTGGATCGACTCACTCGACGGGATAGCCGCCGAGTACGGCCCGGTGAGAGCCCGCTTCATCCTCGCCAAGCTGCTCGAGCGCGCCCACGAGACGCGGTTGGGCATCCCCGGAGCAGTCACCACCCCCTACATCAACTCCATCCCCTTGGAGGAACAGCCCGAGTTCCCCGGTGACGAGGACATAGAGCGACGTATCCGACGCTTCATACGCTGGAACGCCGCGGTCATGGTGGTCAAGGCCAACCATCGGGAGAAGGGCATCGGCGGGCATCTTTCGACATTCGCCTCGTCGGCCACTCTCTACGAGATCGGCTTCAACCACTTCTTCAAGGGCAAGAACGCCCCCGGTGGCGGGGATCATGTCTACATACAGGGCCATGCCGCCCCGGGAACCTACGCCCGGGCGTATCTCGAGGGTCGATTCGACGAGAAGCATCTGGACAACTTCAGATTCGAGATCGGCGGAGAAGGCCTGTCGTCGTACCCACACCCGCGGCTCATGCCCGACTTCTGGGAGTTCCCGACGGTGTCTATGGGTCTTGGACCGATCAACTCGATCTACCACGCCCGATTCAACAAGTACCTGCAGAATCGAGGTCTCGACGACACCTCCCAATCTCGTGTCTGGTGTTTCATAGGTGACGGGGAGACCGACGAGCCGGAGACACTCGGCTCGATCTCGCTGGCTGCGCGCGAGGGCCTGGACAACCTGACGTGGGTCATCAATTGCAACCTGCAACGTCTCGACGGCCCCGTTCGAGGCAACGGCCAGATAATCACCGAGCTGGAAGCGGTGTTCCGTGGGGCCGGGTGGAACGTGATCAAGGTCATCTGGGGCAGCGGCTGGGATGAGCTGTTGGCCCGCGACACCGAGGGTGCCCTGGTCAACGTGATGAGCACGACGGTCGACGGGGAGTACCAGCGCTACAAGGCCGAAGACGGCGCCTTCGTGCGGGACCACTTCTTCGGGAAGGACCCGCGGACCAAGGAGCTGGTGGCCGACTGGAGCGACGAGGAGGTTTGGAACCTTCGACGGGGCGGGCTCGACTTCCGCAAGATCTACGCGGCGTACAAGGTCGCCACGGAGTTGGACAACGGGAAGCCAACGGTGATCCTGGCCAAGACGATCAAGGGGTGGACACTCGGGCCGGACGTCGAAGGCCGCAACGCCACCCACCAGATCAAGGAGCTGACCAACAAGCAGCTGCTGGCCCTGCGCAAGACCCTTCATCTCGAGAACGAGATCCCCGAGGAGGCACTCGAAGGCGATCGAGAGCCCCCCTATTTCCGTCCCGGCCCGGGCACACCCGAGCACGACTATCTGATGGAGCGTCGTCAGGCGCTCGGTGGGCCGCTCCCCCAACGAAGGGTGGCGACCACCCCATTCCAACTGCCCGACGACGAAGCGTTCGAGGAGGTCATGGCGGGGTCGGGCAAGGTCGAGGCGTCCACGACCTCTGCCTTCACACGTCTCATCAGGTCGCTCTCGCGCTCCGACGGGTTCGGGCCCCATGTCGTGCCGATCGTCCCGGACGAGGCGCGCACGTTCGGGATGGACTCTCTGTTCCGCGAGCTCAAGATCTACGCATCGAAGGGTCAGCTATACGAGCCTGTCGACGCATCGATGCTGCTCTCATACTCCGAATCCCAGGATGGTCAGATACTCGAAGAGGGGATAACCGAGGCCGGGTCCCTTGCCTCCTGGACGGCCGCAGGGACTTCCTACGCCGCCCGGGGTGTGCCGATGGTGCCGTTCTTCATCTTCTACTCGATGTTCGGGTTCCAACGTGTCGGCGATCTCATCTGGAACGCCAGTGATGCGCGAGTTCGGGGTTTCCTCCTCGGAGCCACGGCGGGTCGAACCACCCTCGCCGGCGAGGGTCTCCAGCATCAGGACGGGCACAGCCTGGTTCTGGCGTCGACCGTGCCCGTTTGCCAGGCGTATGACCCGGCCTTCGCATATGAGCTGGGGACCATCGTCAAGAACGGTCTGGAGCGCATGTATGGCGACGACCCGGAAGACGTCTTCTACTACCTGACTGTGTACAACGAGAACTACGCCCAGCCGGCACGGCCGGAAGGTGTGGCCCAGGGGATCGTCGATGGTCTGTACCGGTGGGCCGAGGCACCGGACGGGACCAGCCAGGACGTGTCGGTCCTCTTCTCGGGCACCGCCAACCTCGCCGCCCGCGAGGCACAGGACGAGCTAGCCCGGCACTATGGCGTCGGCGCCGAGCTCTGGTCGGCGACCTCGTACAAACGGCTCCGAGAACAGGCCCTGGGCGTGGAGCGGTGGAACCGTCTTCACCCATCGGAGGAGCCGAGAGTCCCTTTGGTCACACGGCTCCTGTCGGAGTCCGCCGGCCCGATCGTGGCCGTGACCGACTTCATGACGATGGTCCCGGACCAGGTGGCCAAGTGGATCGAACGCGACTTCATCACTCTGGGCACCGACGGCTACGGCAGATCGGACAGCCGGAGCTCGCTCCGTCATTTCTTCGAGACAGATGCCGGTCACATCGTGGTGGCCGCTCTCTCCGGGTTGGTGCGCTCCCGGCGGATGAAGCCAGAGGCGGTGGTGGATGCTCTCCAGCGCTACGACATAGACCCCGAGGCGGGGGACCCCGCCCACGCCCACTGATGAGTCGCTATCGCGACCTGGTCGCCGCGGCGAAGCAGCGGATCAGCGAGGTCACGGCCGCCGAGCTGCTCGCCCGTCTCGACGACGTCGTGGTCCTCGACGTTCGTGAGGCAGACGAGCACGCCCAGGGCGCCATACCCGGTGCCAGGTTCCTGTCCCGGGGGATCCTCGAACGCGACGTGGAGACCGTCATTCCCGACCGGAAAGCCACCGTCGTCCTCTACTGCGCAGCGGGAAACCGGTCTGCTCTGGCCGCCTCGACACTGGCCGAGATGGGCTACAGCGACGTGTCGTCCCTCAAGGGAGGCTTCGACTCCTGGAAGCAGTCCGGGATGCCTTGGGGTGACCCGACCGGGCTCACAGCCGACCAGCGCAGTCGTTATGCCCGGCACGTGCGTCTACCCGAGGTGGGTGAGACCGGCCAGATCCGCCTCCTGGGAGCGCGAGTCGCCCTGGTTGGTGCGGGTGGTCTCGGCTCGCCCGCCGCCCTCTACCTCGCCGCGGCCGGTGTCGGCACGATTGGTGTGATCGACGACGACGTCGTCGACCAGTCCAATCTGCAACGTCAGGTTCTCCACAACGTCGACCGGGTGGGCACCCCGAAAGTGGACTCGGCTCGCGAGACCCTGGTTGCCCTCAACCCGGACGTGAAGGTGGAGACCCACCACGAGCGTCTGATGGCCGCCAACGCCATGAGCTTGCTCTCGGGATACGACGTCATCGTCGACGGTGGCGACAACTTCCCCACTCGGTACCTGGTGAATGACGTGTCCCTGCACCTTGGGGTCCCGGTGGTTCACGGGTCGATCTTCCGGTTCGAGGGGCAGGTCTCGGTCTTCGAGCCCTGGGTGGGGCCCTGCTACCGGTGTCTGTATCGGGAGCCGCCACCACCTGAGTTGGCGCCGTCGTGTGCGGAGGCTGGGGTGCTGGGGGTGCTGCCCGGGGTGGTCGGCTCGATCCAGGCGATGGAGGCGATCAAGCTCATTCTCGGGATCGGCGACACCCTGACCGGGCGTCTGATGATGTACGACGCCCTGGAACAGGACTTCACGACGATGCGTGTCAATCGCAACCCGGAGTGCCCGGCCTGTGGCGACCCGAACAGCCTCCCGGCGATCGTCGACTATGACGAGACCTGCCGCGTCCCTGCCTGAGGACCTGCGTCGGCAGATCGTCGAGCACTGTCAGTCGGAGCTGCCCAACGAAGGGTGCGGGCTGCTGGCCATGGACGGTGACGAGGTGGTGGCGCTGTACCCGACCGCGAATGCGGATCGGTCGCCGACCTCCTACACGATCCCACCCCAGGAGCATTTCGACGCCCTCGTGGACGCCGAATCGCGGGGCTGGCGAATCGGAGGGGTGTTCCACTCGCATCCGAATGGGCCGGCGGAGATGTCGTCGGTGGATCTGGAGCGGGCATTGGACCCCAAGTGGGTATACGTGGTGGTCGGTTTGGCGGGGGGGGAGC
>JASFVB010000020.1:0-23097 GCA_050050035.1 Acidimicrobiia bacterium
CTGCCAAGCGGGCAGAAGCGTGTGAATGAACTGTTTAGGCGTGTACAAGGTCAAGTAATCCCGCGCGGAACAATTGCCACCGTTGCCCAGCAGGACGACTACATGAAGCGTGTTCGCTACAACGGCGGAGCGCGCAGCCACCTCCGCGACGAAGGCATCGTGATCTTCGGGCACTACGGCAGTCACTCCACACTTGCAGCCGCACTCGGTCTCCCGGTACCGAGGAATGGAGAGTCGTTGAGTGTTCGACTTGCTCGATCGGACTCCTCGCGTGGCGCCAGAATCGACGAGTCATGGTGGCGCGTAGCTGATCCGAAGGATCCTGTGGTCAAGGCACCCAAGCTGCCGCGCCCCTGAAGATTCAGGCCGAGGAATCTGCTGCAACTCCCCAACTAGGCTCAACTTCTGGGCGGGCTTTGCCGAACTCAGACGATGTCCGCTTTGGGGGTAACGAGCGTGAACTACGAGTCGTGGAATGAAGCCTTGTGTAGGCGGTTCTTCTCCCCCGGTAGTGGGCCAGCGCCGGTCTTCTTCTTCACCGACGACGATGCCCTCAGCGAAATGCATCCGACTGGCGACCCGGTTCAAGCTTGCTCGAGCCTCGCACAAGCCGTAGCAGACCGCCTCGATCACAGCACAAGAGATCTCTTCCGCTCAATCCGGCGGGAGCACCGGCATTGGGCCACGGGCGAGAGAGTTGACTGCCCGCCGGGCTTACCCCTGCTGGCCCTGTCAGTCAATGCCGCAACACACATGCACAGCGACGGTGAATTCCGCCATACGAACTACTACGTACGGTTCCGGGAGCTGCTGGACCTGGATGGGCGGGGCATGCCCGACGGCTTCGACCAAGCGATGCATCAGCTTTGGGACGACCTCGGTAGGTGGCTCGACATCGACCAGCAAATGGAGCGCGGGCGCAGCACCGTCCGGACCCACTCCCATTTTCACAACATCGGTTATCCCGTCTCACAAGCTCTGTTCAGGCAGTCCGACGCCAATCGGCTGGTGCGGCTATTTGACCATCTTGGCCTCCCCCCCTTTTCGGCATGGGACCCCGACGACCACCCAATCTCGAAGACTGAGCTTCGAATCCACTACCGGATCTGGGCGCCCACAGCTTCAGGGCTAAGCCCCGGAGCGCGTCAGCTTGCGGCAAACGAGGACTACCAGGAGCTCCTGGAGGAGATTCTGTGGTCTGCCGTCACCCAATGGGAAACAGCTGAGCTGGAGCCTGGGATCGCGATTACGTATCTAGCCCTCGGGTTCAGTCCGTTCCCAAGACCCAGCCTGCGCTTCTGGATCCAACGTCGCACGGGAATGCCCGTATCAATCGAGATCGATAGACGGGCGTTCACGGCCATTAGCGAATCGTGGTACGAGAGCGACTCGTTGCCCGTGAGGGATTCCGACCTTGAGAGCGGAGTTGGGCTTAGGGCCACCGCTGATGGCACCGAATACTCAGTCGAGTACGACCCAGCCCTAGCCATCCCACTTCGCGAGGACCTCCTACTGGGAGAGTGGGCGGAAGTAAGGCGCGTTGAACCCAACGAGACTCACTGGGTCCTGTGCTCGGAAGGCATTACGGACCATCTCGAGGAGTATCTATCGGAGCATGCTGAACCAGGTTGGAGCCGCTGGGGGCGGGCACCTGGTCTCGATGGCTGGTTCCTTTATCGAGACGTCGAAGTCGCCAGGACAGCGCCTGTCCTCACATATCCGGAGCTCTGGCGGCTTCGCCCCAGCTCGTCCTTGTCCCTCGCATTCAAAGGGGGCCTGAAGATCACCAATCTCGGCCACAACGTCTACCTCACAGGAGGCGCGCCAGATCTTTGGATCCCTCCCGGAACGGCGGCGGCCGAGAACCCATCGGTCATTGTCGATGGGCAGCAACATGCGGGGCCCGGAGAGGAAGGTGGCGAATTCCGCCTTCGCCGACTCAGCCTTCCGCCTGGACATCATGAGGCAACGGTGGGCGAGAGAAGCATCCACTTCCATCTTGTGGGCACATCAGAAGCGATTGCCAGTGCCGATGCCGGCTCGCTCGGCCTGACCTTGACTACCAGTCCAGAACCACAGCTCAGAGACTGGCGAGTCCACCCCATCGCGCCAGCGTCCGAGAATGAGCTAGTGGTTACCGGAGGGGTCATACGAGGAGACATGGGGTACGCCGAGCACCGTCCTGTCAGCTTGAGAACAAGCGCAGCCGAGAGCTTCGTACTGGGTTCGGCTCCCAACGAGCTAAGCCGCCCCCAGGAACCTGACGAACCACCGTGGCTAGCCAGAACCGACCTCCTGCCATCCAGGTATGACTACCGGCCTGGATTTCGAGCCGTGTGGAGCATCCAGCGCTTCTCCACGAATTACTGGCGGGTCGACTGCATCCGCCCGGACGTACCGCCCAACCTGACTGACATAGGTGACGAGAGCGTCGCTGTGGACTGGGCGGGTCTCTTAATCGCAAACGAAGAAGATGTGATTGCTGCCAATGAGACTCTCGGACGCGAGTACTTGAACGCAGCACGCACGATCCACGGAGACCTCTAGGTGGATTGGAACGCCCTTGCCCAGTGGATTGGGGAGTCCGGCTCAGGAAGCTGGAGCCAGTTCAAGGAGACCTTCCGATGGCTAAGCGCAGACGACCAGCCCCCAGGAGGAGTTCCTGCCCATCGAGCCGCCCTTCAGCTTTCCGGGCTGGGCTACATGGAGATGGATTGGCAGGAAGGCAGGTGGGCCGCAGCGCCACCGTGTCTCACTCTCGTCCCCGATGCAGGTGGAGCTGGCCTTCTCGTCGGAGGCCGAACCCGCCACCTGATGGCGAGAATCGAAGCAGAAACCGCCGAGTCTGCGACCCTTCACGTCCTTGGGCACCGTCACGCGCAGGCTCAAGCCCCCGATGCGTTCTACTTCACCGCCGATCTTGGCGAGCTCGAAGCACTAGCTGCTCGGATCGGAATTCAGTTCGAGCACAGCATCGCAAACCGCATGAATCGACTCCTGCCCAAGCTCAGCACAACCCTGGCCCTCGGCAGAACAGAAGCCCCTCCGCCTCAGGGATTTGAGATCAGCCAGTGGCAAGCCCCTGGTTGGAACTCAGTGACATCCACCGACCGTCCCGGGCTCTATAAGGGCGGAGCCTTCGGTAGACCGCGGTACTGGTTCATTCTCGACGATGCCCGCACCTCTAATGTTGACGGGCCCACCGGCTTCTACGCCGAACTGAGCCGAACGAGGCGGCCTGTGCTCAGATACAAGAAAGAAACCGTCAACGGAACGCTATTCCGTCCTCTTTGGGCTCCGTTTCCTTTACTGCAGGAGCGGACGGCAGTCCTCAGCAGCGGGCTAGCGCCGTACTGCCCAAACAACGATGCTCCCCATGTACATCGGCGCATCCGCTACGAGAACGTCCCTCGCCGAATCGCGGAGGGAATAGCGTCCTCGCTCGAAACGGCCCTGGACATCATCCGCTGATGTCGACGCCACAGTCTGTGTTCCGCACCCTCAGGGAAGAGCTCTTCCTGTACTACGACACACCGTTCGCGATCGACAACAAAAGCATCCAAGACGAACGCAGGGCGATACTCGACTCGTTGGGGACAACCTGGCAGGAGCCTTGGATCGAAGTCCAACCGGTGTTTGACACCGAAGAGCTGGATCCGGCAGCCTCGTTGCAACGCATCACCAACAACGAAGACCTAGGACGCTTTGCCATGCGTGGCCTGCTGGACGGTATACCCAACCTGTACCGGCATCAGGCGGAGGCGGTCAAGCACGCCGTTGAAGGCCGAAACGTCGTGCTTACAGCCGGAACTGGCTCCGGGAAAACTGAAGCGTTGTTCCTCCCGGTCATGCAGCAGCTCATCACAGAGTCGGAGAGCTGGGAAACACAGCAGGAGGCGTCCAGCGACGAGTGGTGGACGCGCCCGAGTGGCTTCGGCTACCAAAGAAAGGGCGAGGCTGGTCGGCCACCAGCGATCAGAGCGCTGGTGCTTTATCCGATGAACGCTTTGGTCGAGGACCAATTGGTTCGATTGCGACGAGCCCTTGCAAGCAGCGACGTGACACGGTGGCTGGATGAGAATCGAGGCCGGAATCGGTTCTACTTTGGCCGGTATACCGGCCAAACCCCCGTCTCGGGCCACCTCTCGAGCCCGACTGCTGTTGATCGCCTCAGGACCAGCCTCACGAATCAGGCGGAGATCGCGGCAAGAGCAGTGGAACTGGATGCTGAATCCGGGCAAGCGAAATACCAGTTCTACGTCCCCGCTGTCCACGGACCAGAGATGAGGTCTCGGTGGGACATGCAGAAGCACCCACCTGACATCCTCATCACGAACTATTCAATGCTCAATGTGATGCTCCGGCGTGATTTGGAGCAGGGAATGCTCGAACAGACACGCGAGTGGCTCAAGAAGGATGGCACACGGTTCACACTGATCGTGGACGAGCTCCACATGTACCGAGGAACCGCCGGATCGGAAGTCTCCTACCTCCTTCGCACCCTCCTCCACCGCTTGGGGATAGCGGGTCGCCCCGAGAAGGTCCAGTTGCTGGCGGCATCAGCGTCGCTGGAAAAAGGCAGCCCGAGGAGCCTCGAGTACCTTTCCGATTTCTTCCCGGCTGATGTCGAATCGTTCACCATCGTTGAGGGCTCCGAAATAGATCTGCCGGCAGCTCAGGAGACTCCGCTCCGCGACCACATCAGCGCATTCGCTGCCACAGCTGGAGGAGTCGAACCACACACGGCTGACGCCCTCTTGGAAGAGGTCGATGCCCAATCGGTCATCCGAGCCGCTTGCTTGGAGACCCAGAACGGAGTGGCACGTCTCTTCCCTCAACCGCTGAGCCAGTTTGGAGCTCGACTCTTCGGTAGCGACGGCGAGTCCGACTTGGCGACCCTCGGGCTCCTAGAGGCGTTGACGGCCGCCACGGTGCCACCTGTGCGACTGCGCACACATCTCTTCTTTCGAAACATTGAGGGCGTGTGGGCGTGTACTAATCCTGACTGCTCTGAGGTGCACGATCGAGCGGATCAAGCCCCCATAGGGAAGCTGTACCAGCGACCGCGATACCGCTGCGCTTGCGGCGGACGGGTTCTGGATCTGTTGTATTGCCAGAACTGCGGTGACCTCTTCCTGGGTGGGTTCAAGATCAACGACCCCATCACTCCTCAAGTCAAGCAGTACCTCACTCCTGACTCACCGGAGCTGGATCTACTGCCTGATCGCGGATCGACATCCCGAACAGCATCGTCATACACGATCTACTGGCCATCGGACAGGGCTCCCTTCCGGGAGCAGTGGACGCGATTGAACAACACCTATCGGATGAGATTCAGAAGGGCTGAGTACTTGCCAGCTCTAGGGCAGCTCCACCTGCGCGCAGCCGGAGCCACGGGCTGGGCGTTCACCGTGGACGGCGACGAAGAAGCTCTCCAGAGAATCGATCCAGGTCCTCAATACTGTCCCAACTGCGGCGACAATTGGGAGTTCTCCTTCGTAGAAGACGTTCGTCGTCGCCTCCAATCCCCAATTCGAGGAATGCGAACTGGTTTCGAAAAGACAACCCAGGTCCTAGCGTCAGCTTTGCGGCGAGCTACCGGAACGGCCAACCGCGCTGTCCTCTTCTCGGACAGCCGTCAGGATGCCGCGAAGCTCGCCGCTGGCGTGGAAATGCGCCACTTCCAAGACACGCTTCGCCAGATGGTCGCGCTCCAGATGGAGGCTTCAGCCGAGGGAGCCGAGTTTGTCACCTCCGCCCGGCGGTACCTGTCGGGAGAACACGGAAGCAAGGAGGAGGCCGCGTTTCTCCACATCCAAAGCATCGATCCGCGATTGATCATGCTCCTCCAAGGACTGCCGATGCCGGATGGCGATCGTCTGGCCGCACAGTCGACGCTCGACACTCTCGAATCCGGGACGTTGCCCATGACGCGGCTGGCCAACTCGCTGTTCAGAGAACTCCTCCAGCTCGGAATGAATCCGGGAGGTCCGTCTCCTTCGTTGCAGGGGTATCCACGATTCGCTTCCGATCGCATGCCTTGGACGGACCTGTTCGAATGGGGAGAGGCGCCTTCCACCCGAACTGACCGTTCGCAGCATCAGGACGACCTGTTTCGGGCGATGTCACTTCAAATGCAGCGCGAGCTGCAGGACTCGGTGTTCGGATCCCGGGGTCGTGACTTTGAGAGCATCGGCTTGGGCTTCGCTGCACCGATCGCTTTGAACTCAGGGTCGCTTGGAGATCTCAGCAGCGCCCAGCTACGGGCGGCAGCCCTTGGGACATCGCGGATTCTCGGAGACCTGAAGTTCTTTCAAGGCCGACGCGCCGGTCGATCGAATCCGCCCGCACGCGCCAAGGCCTATCTGGAAGTGCTCGCCGAGCGATGGGCTGTCGACTCCGACTCACTGGTGAGGACGATCCAGAACATGCTGAGACCGGCCGTGGCCGAGTGGCTCGTCGATTTCGATCAACTGGTTCTGCATTTGCCTGGCGAAGATGCGATGACCTGCGAATCATGCGGCCGACAACATCTGGCTCCCTTCGCTGGAGCTTGCACCTACTGCCGCGACACTCGGCTCAACAGCGGGCCCGTCAAGGAGAGCGATTCTGACTACTACCTCTACCTCGCATCCCTCTCGACACCGCCGTTCCGGCTTCATGCTGAAGAGCTCACCGGCCAAACAGACCGGGACGACGCTCAGAAGCGGCAGGCGCATTTCCAGGACATCTTCCTGAACGGAGAGATCGAGAGCGTCAGCGCTATCGACCTGCTTAGCGTAACGACAACTATGGAGGCTGGCGTAGACATTGGAAGCCTCCAGGCGGTCGTGATGTCGAATATGCCGCCAATGCGCTTCAACTATCAGCAGCGAGTGGGGCGGGCAGGTCGGCGGGGAGATGCTCTGTCATTTGCATTGACTGTCTGCCGAGGCCGGAGCCACGACGACTACTACTTCGACCACCCACGGCGTATCACGAGCGAGGCACCACCTCAGCCGACGCTGACGCTGGATCGTCCAGAGATACTCGGCCGAGTCCTCAATGCATGGGTTCTCTCAGAGGCCTTTAGGAGCGTTCGATCCGCCAATCCTGACACTGACTGGGGGCGCAACGTCCATGGTGAGTTCGGGCCCGCTGAGGCCTGGCCAACCTGGCGGGACGAGGTAGTGGACTGGGTATCGAGCCATCGCGACGACATCCGCCGGGCCGCCGACTCTCTTACTCTCGGAACCGAGCACGCAGCCGATCAGTGTGCGAGCTCCGCACAACAACTGCCGGATGCTATCGACGAGCTCACCAGCCGAATAGCACCGTATGGAGACCTGTCTCAGTATCTGGCTGAGAACGGGATGCTGCCTCTCTATGGCTTTCCCACCTCCGGCCGGTACATATTCCTGAAGTATCCCGGAGACCCCTATCCCTGGCCCCCAAAGGCGGTCGTAGACCGGCCACTTGATATGGCCATCAGCACATTCGCTCCCGGCTCTGAGCTCGTCAAGGACAAGTGGCTACACACGGCGACCGGCATTGCCGCGTACCGACCTTCGGGTCCTTATGTGAAGTTGGAGGACAATCCGTTTGGCCAGGTCGATCGAATTCAGCAGTGCCGCATGTGCAACTTCCTTGGCGTGGGTGATGAGCTCGAAGCTGTCATCCCTGAAGGACATGAAGCTGAATGCCCTGCTTGTGGCACGCCCTGGCCGGGCTTCAGAACCCTCGATGTCGCCCAGCCCCTCGGCTTCGTGTCCGACTGGAGGCCGCGTGACTACGACGGTTCATTCGAGTGGGCAGCACGGGCATCCGGAGCGAGAGTTTCTCCAGAAGCAGCATCCCTGACCACTAGGACCGTTGAAAACTTCACAGTCAGGAGCGGAAGGGGGCGGTCATTCCAGATCAACGACAACAACGGAGCCGACTTCACTTTCCGACCCTATGGACAGGGTGCTGATAAGAAGCGGTGGTACGAGGAGTCATACCTAGACCGGTTGAGCAATCCGAACTACTTGGGGGACGAAACTCGCACTTATGCACTAGGAGCCTCACATCACACCGACATTGCGTTGATCGGGCTCCAGGAAGTTCCGCCGCACCTCGATCTCTCTCCGTTCCCTGGCGCCTCAGGGAAGGCTCCTTGGTATTCCCTCGGGTTCGCGCTTCGGGAGGGGGCGGCCCGGATGCTTGACATCGAGAGCAGGGAGCTCAAGGTTGGATTACGAGTGTCGAGCTTTGAACCTCCGGAGATCTTCATCTCAGATGAACTTGCCAACGGAGCAGGCTTTGCCACCTACATAAGCGAGCCTGACCACTTCAGATCGTTGGTGAAGCACACCGAGGAGTACTTCGCGGAACTCGTGGATGACCCGCGCCACCAATGCGATACCTCGTGCTACGACTGCCTTCGTGAGTACTACAATATGGCGTACCACCCACTCTTGGACTGGCGGCTGGCACGCGACATGCTGCTGCTCGGCTCCTACGGCACATTCGAAATCGAACCTTGGCTCGAGATCGAACAAGATCTTGCCGAAACCTTGGCAACGGAATTCGGCGGCGAGGCAGAGCTGCTTCCGGGACCGGCGTGGAGCGCCACAACCGACGGAGGCCCACGCTTCATCGTTTGCCATCCATTCGAGTCCCTGCGAAGGGTGGGGACTCGACTGGCCCAAGCTCTCGCAAACGCCCCAGTCGATGAGAGCGGAAGAAGCGCCATTCCTGTTTCGAGCTTTGACTTGACGCGAAGAATGGGCTTGACAGTCGTCAGCCACTACGAATGACCGACCCTGAGCCCATTTCCGAATCGATCGAAAGGGCGGCACCCTCGGACATCAGTATTCTTGGGAGTTGCCCGCTCCAGTATGCGTTTCACAAGTCGAGGGTCGGACCTCGTGCCCCTTCCCTGGGCTCACCCGCTGCGGAACTCGGGTCTATCGCTCACAGAGTCCTGGAGTCAGTCGTAGCTGATCGGTCCTTGTTGGGACCGGAATCCCAAGGCGCCCTCGACGCCGCCTGGGATCGGGAACTGGACCGCTACCGAGAGCGGCAATCCGCAGCGGGCAGCACCTCCCCTTTTGGACCCCCCGAGTCGTGGAGTAGCTACTACCTCATTCAGGCAAGACTCAGCGTCGCCGCAGACCGCTTGAAGGAGGTGTTGGAAGGGTGTGGAAACGACGCCGAGTTCCTTACCGAAACACCAATCACTGATCCAGACACGGTCCTTTGGGGAATCCCGGATCTCATCGTGCGCTCGCCGAACCTACACGGTCTCGTCGACTACAAGACAGGAGGAGTCTTTGAGCCTGATTCACGTGAACTCCGCGACTCCTACAGGACTCAGATGCACATTTACGCATATCTCGAGTTCAAGGAATCTGGCATGTGGCCTGAGAAATGGCTCCTCCTCAGTCTCCAAGACGGCCTTGTTGAGCTGGAAGCCGATCACAAGTCGGCGAAGGATTCCGTAGGTGCGGCCCTCAAAGCAGTCGCCGCCTACAACCAAGGGACGCCAAGCACACCTCCAGCGACGCCCTCTGGACGATCGTGCCGATACTGCAGCTTCGTCGCGCGGTGTGGTCCCTTCTGGGATGAGGTCGAGGAGATCGCCGCTGAAGGATTCGCGGCAGTACGGGGGACGGTGACGCGGGTTAGCTCGACCCCCTTGGGTGGCTACGCGGTCGACCTCCGGGTGCCGCATGGAAGTCATCTGGGCGAGAAGTTGACGATTCGCCGCATCGAGCCTGAGGCTCACCCTCTCGCCGAGCAGATCAAGGTGGGCGACCGGGTATGCATGACTCATCTGTACGCGACCGGCGGCGAGGAGGACAACCACTCGGAGTGGAGGCTGCGAACATACGGGACGTTGTCCTTGCTGGAATCGGGCTAAGGCCGGGCACACTCATGTTCAGTCCCCCAGATGGAGACGCTTGCCGGCTAGTTCGTGCGAATCTCCGCGATTCTCTGATCTAGCCGCCTTTCCAGGTCAGCGATGGTTTGTTCCATGGCGGCACGAGTCTTGAAGTCGTGCTCCCAGAAGCGCCAGACGCTGAATCCTTTCTCCCGGAGGTCCGACTCGTTGATCCGGTCCCGCTCTACGTTTCGGCGGATCTTCGGTTCCCAATACTCCCTCCGGGAATCAGGAATCCTTCCGTGGATTGGGCAGTGATGGAAGAAGCAGCCGTCGGCAAAGATCGCCAAGCGAAGACTCGGTATAACAACATCAGGCTTGCCGGGGAGATCTGTTACGTTCCGGTCAATTCGCCACCGGTGACCGAGGCATCTCCGAACCGCCTCGTCAAGTCTGCACTCCGGCTGCGTGCCGACTGACCTGATCGCCGACATGACTTCGCTCCGTTTCTCAGGGGTGAAGACATCAGCCACCAGCCCAGGCTAGGTGGCCTTGCCCGAATGCAGAGAACGTCTTAGGAAACGGCCAGCTCGAGCTGGCCATGTCTTGGCCCTGCGCTGGCAAGTCTCAGGGCTCGGTAAATCTGCTCTCCCACAGCCTTCGCAACCGGTGGTGGAAACGCGTTGCCAACTTGCCTATACGCGTTGGTCTTGCGGCCCGAGAAGAGCCAGTCAGGTGGAAAGCCCTGTAGAAGGGCAGCCATCGAAACAGTAAGACGGGGCATTCCATCGTGATCAGGCCCCGGCGGAGCTTCTGCGAGAGTCTTGGCGTTGACACCCAGCTCAGCCCATGCCTGCTTGGCTCGTGTGGGACCCAAGTCAGGACCCCCGTGCTTCTTTGACCCGCCAACAAGAGTCGGTGCGATTCTGTCGGCTTGCTCTGCCCACGAGTCAACCCCGGGCCATCCGCCCTCGGCCATCGCTTGCCGTAGGACTTCGCCGACAGTAGGCGCTGGATAGTCGGACGCCTGAGGCCATTCAAACGCGCTAAGAGCTACGGGCCTAAGAGCGACCATGACGACTCTGGGGCGTAATTGGGGCACGCCGTAGTCTGAGGACTGAAGGAGTCGCCACTCCGGCACGAATCCCAGCTCCGAAAGTCGGTGATCGACTTGCGCCCGGTACGCGCCGAATCGCTCGGTCAGGATGCCCTTGACGTTCTCGATCAAGACAGCCGAGGGCTCCAGAGCCTCCGCAAGTCGCAGCATCTCAGGGAACAGGTCGCGCTCATCGGCCTCCCCGAGCTGCTTGCCAGCAACAGAGAACGGCGGACAGGGCACTCCCCCGCTCAACAGGTCGACGCCCCGAAACTCTGACCCCTTAAACAGCGCCAAATCCTGCTCGAGCACGTTCCACTGGGGGCGATTGAGCCGCAGGGTGGCGCACGCGTGCGCGTCGATCTCAATAAGCGCCTGGTGATAGAACCCCGCTTGTTCCAGACCCAGCGCCGATCCTCCCGCTCCGGCACAGACTTCAACCGAGGTCAGCATGAGTTACAAGTATGTCATTAACCACCGACAGATTTCAAGTGGGCTGATCAACGACCCTATTCACGTCCTCGGAATCTGTCTGAGGTAACCGATACGTTCACATCAAGAAAGCGGCCCCGGCGACGCTGACACGTCCCGGGGCCTGGACGACACCTAAATAGGAGGTGACGCCATGGCTCAGCTTATTGCTGACTCTGGTTTCGATCGCTTGGGGAGCGATCACTGATGCAGGGGCACATTCACAAACGTGTCCGGACCTGCAAGAACGGTCGGAAGTCGACGCTCTGGTACGTGGTGGTCGATCTGCCACAAGGCTCCAACGGCGAGCGTCGGCAGAAGTGGCATGGCGGGTTCCAGACCAAGAAAGCGGCGGAGGCGGTCCGGGCCCGTCTCGTCCACGAGTTGACCACCGGGTTCTACGTGGAGCCGTCACGGATGCTGCTCAGCGAGTGGCTAATCGACCACTGGCTGCCGGTGCACAAGACCCGGGTGAAGAAGACAACGTATCGGGCGTATCGGTCGGCGATCGTCAATCACATCAACCCGAGGATCGGTGGTGTGGCGATCGGGAAGCTGAAACCACAGATGCTCAACAACCTGTATCAGCAGCTGTTGGCCGACGGTCGTTGTGATGGTGAAGGCGGGTTGGCTCCGGCGACGGTGAGCGGCATCCACGTGGTCTTGAGGAAGGCTTTGGCCGACGCCGAAGACGCCGGACTGATCCCGAGGAACCCGGCGATCAGGGCCAAACCGCCACGTCCCAGGTCACAAGGAAGCGAGCTTCGCTACTGGACACCGGTCGAGCTGCGTGTGTTTCTTGGGTTGATCGAAGGGCATCGTCTCGAGGCGGCGTTTCATCTGCTGGCGATGACCGGGGCCAGACGTGGTGAAGTCGCAGGGTTGAGGTGGGTCGACGTCGACCTCGACGCGGCCCGGATCACCATCCGTCAGACGTTGCTGGCCGGCGAGGGTGAGGTGTACGTGTCGAGCCCGAAGAGCGGACGGGGCAGGACCGTCGATCTCGATCAGGCAACGGTGGACCAGCTACGGGAGCATCGGGAACGTCAGCTTCAAGAAGCGGCGGAGACGTGGCGGTGGGAGGACAGCGGGTACGTGTTCACCAGGAAGGACGGGTCGTCGCTGAATCCGTCGACGTTGACCCGGGCGTTCCGGTGGATCGTCGACCATTCGGAGCTGCCCCGGATCCGTCTGCACGATCTACGGCACACCCATGCCTCGATTGCGGTGAAAGCGGGTGTGCCCATCGGTGTGGTCAGTGAGCGGTTGGGTCATGCCTCACCGGAGTTCACCCTGCACCGGTATTCGCATGTGATGCCGGGGATGCAACGGGAGGCGGCGGATGCGGTGGCGAGGGCGGTGGGGCGGGCAAAGGTGAGGGAGTGCCGTCACGCCGTGGCCGGTTCTCGACCTAAAGTTAGCCGAGGCCCATCCGCAACAAGGTGACTTTGTATGAACGACCTAGAACGAGACGATCTTGTTCAAGCTTTGAAGGCAATATGGCCTGCAGCTCGAGAATCAGAAACCATTGATCACCTCATCTACAAGGATGGATCGCAGATCCGCTCTGGAGCGAAGGATACCGCCCTTTTTGGCGACGAACGCTCTCCTATCAAGGATGGCTTCGGTCAGCAACTTCAGATCTCCGACCACGGCGAGCTTCACGTCGGCGGTAGCGGTGTGGTTGTGCAGTGTGAGCCGATGCGTGTGGAGCATGCAGGTGTCAACACGCTCGAACAGAGCGAGGACGACCGGGTCGATACGCCACCGATCGTCTATGCACTTAAGGGCCCACGTGTCTCGATCTTCGAAAGAGACGATCTCGACCCTGCTACCGAGTACTCACGCGCTCGACGCGAAGAGCGAGTCCAGATCAAGCTGGCACATCCGAACGTGGCGAAGGTATTTGCGAGTTTTCGTACCGTTGTACGCAGCGGATCAGGAAGTCCGCTTTCCATTCCATTTGTTCTACTCGAATGGATCAAAGGCGCAAGACAACTACGGAAGCACCTGCAGGAGCGCGATTGGTCCGCGAACGAATTGGCACGTATTCTCACCGAGTCCTTTGACGCCCTCGCCCACATCCACGAAAACGGCCTAATCCACTGGGATCTCAAGGGAGACAACCTGATGGTTGGGTCAGATGGCAGGGTCAAGCTGATGGACCTCGGGAACTCGCGAAATCGGAGATCCGAGCCTTACGGAGTTCGGGAATCCGCTCTGACGACGCGGCGCAATCTCCCGCCCGGACTCCAAGAACGATACCTGAAAGCCAACGACGACCTCCTCGATCGAGATACGACTGAAACCACCAACAGAATATCGGTAGCTCTTGAGTCGGACGAGAACTGGGACACGCCGGCCCTGGATATGTACATGCTCGCTAGGGAAGTCAATCGACTCTTCGGCTTCGACGAAGCGACCCTGGAGCTCGATCACCAGGTTCTGACCGCAGAAACGATCCACTCGTATGAAGAACTCCGCAGAGAGCATCGCGAGCGGATGGCTTCGGCAGATGAGGAGACTCGGTATCAGTATCGGTTTGTCGATTTGATCATCAAGCGACTCCTGGCTTCCAAGGGACAGCAGGATCTGGCCTTCTACGAGACGGCGGCGGAAGTAGTCGAGACACTTCAACGGCTAGCGCCAGCGTTCGGAGACGCAGATGACGTTCCCGAACTCCACGCCGTGCCCCAACATGTTCTACGGCTGCCCGGGATCTCGAACGTCCCGTGGACTGAAAGGGTGTCAGCCGTTGCGAATTCACGTCCAATGAAGCGACTCGTACTCCACAGGCAGCTGGCGACTGTCAAAGACGTCTATCCGGGTGCAGAACACACGCGTTGGGAGCACAGCCTGGGAACGTTGCTAACCACTGTCCTCTACATCCGTGCCCTCTATGCCGATCGCACCAACGTCTTCTTCCGTGCGGACATGACGCGGTTGGATGTGGAGGCCATGCTGTTTGCAGCGATCATCCACGACATCGGACACCCTGCATTTGGCCATCAATTCGAGGAATGGCCACTGGTCGACCGGACCCACGAGCACGATTCCTACAGCAAATGGCTTCTCGAACTCGTAGCCCACTCATCAGTAGGCGCCCAGTCCGAACTTGACCCAGAAGTAGTGACGCAGTTGGAGAGCGACGCTGAGATCGTAAGAGATCTTACTGCCAGGTGGTCTCAGCAACCAGGGCGATTGCGTCAACGAACCCTCGAGATTCTGGCTCCAGAAGTCTCGTCTTCGTATCGCACGCGCAGAGACAAATCCGAGGTCCGGAACGATGCCGACCTCGGTCGGGAACAGCCACTCCTGGATCGAGCGTGGTCCCGATCCGCCCTAACTGAGGTGCTCCATTCGATTATTGACGGCGACTGTGATGCCGACAAGCTGGATTATCTGAAGCGAGATGGGGTTCACTGTGGCGTCGAGTACCCAGCCGGTATCGACGAGCTTCGATTACTCCAGTCCCTGACAACGGTGACATCCTCGAAGCAAGAAGGCTTCAAACCCGTAGTCGGCGTGACTATGAAAGGCGTCTTGCCCCTGGAGAGCTTCGTGATCGCTCGCTACCAGATGTTCAGATCGGTCTATTGGCATGGCACCGTACGTTCTCTGACCTCAGCACTCCATTTTGTGCTTGATCACGTCATCTTCGAGCGTCCGGCTGCCGACCAGGCGAAGTGCATGAGCCGAGTCTGGAGCGCGGCTAGAACCTTGGCTGATAAAGACTTCTTGGCATTCTTGGGCCGGGAACTCAATGAGATCGAGGATTCAGCGGAGGGCCGGACGGCCGAAACGAGAGCCGTGAGGGCGCGGCAGGCACTTGAGGGACTAAGCGGAGAGCGAAGCAAGGTCTACTGGCGAGTTTTGGAACTCTATGGCGCAGCGGATCCGAGATCGGACCGTGAAGCATTGGCCGATGTTCAGGATCTGGAACCCGATGACAACGCTCTCTATTGGGCCCTGGTGGACGTGTGGTGGCCACGGGGCCTCACAGGTCGGAGACTCGCGCTCCATAGACGTAAGCTGCGTAAGCGGCTGACAGCAGAGTTCCAGAGGGCAGTTCGTGGTCGAGGGCCGAGTCTGAAGCTTGTAGACGGGGACGTTCTACTTGACGTCCCAGACCCGGACAAGGAACAAGCCACAAATCTCTACGTACAAAAGGATGCTGACTCCCCCACAGCGATTCCCTTCTCTCATGTGACCGGCATCGCGAAAGGCGTCGAAGAAGCCTTCCGTCGATCCCTGCGCCAAGCAAGGGTATTCGTGAGACCGAAGATCATGGAGGACCTGGCTCGACTCGAGAACAGTGCGATCCGCGAATGCCTGCGAGACGCAATTCGGGCCAGCACGGGCGAATTCAGGCTCAAGATTCTGGGTCGCCCAGTGGAGGAATTGCAGTGAACACCTCGGAGTCGTTTGGACCCCGGTTTGACCTGTCCGCGCCAACCAACCGAAATGCTGCGCAATCACGAGCCTCTCCGCGACCACCGCACCTAATAACTTACGCGGTTTGAGTTCAGCTGATCTTATGGATCGGTAGTCCCCCGGATGCCTTCAAGGTCGAAGCAGTCACCCATGAACCACCGAGCGGATTCCCCAGCGGCGGACCAATTCGACGTTGTCTACGAGATCTGGTTCCCGACGGCGACTCAGCGTTCTCCAGGTATCGCCTCCCGTCGGTGCGGTACTCTGAAGATGCGCGCACAGCCGGGATTGGAGGTGGCATATGAAGACCATGGAGGAAGTCGCCAAAGCACTGGACGGAACTCATCTGAGGAGGGTCGTTGAAGACTGGTCCGGCTTCTTTGAGGGAGAGGTGACGGCCGAGGTCGTGGAGGTTGGAGTTGGGGACAACGTAGAGGAGCGGCTCTCGATCGAATTCCCAACCTCACCCTATGACGTAGACGACTACGTCTGGCGATCGGAGCTGGAAGCAGGCTCGACTGACAAGATCACTGTCATATCCTCATCGACACCAATCAACCAGAAGGTGACCTCCATACGCCGCCTTTCCCAGGGTGAAGGTCGCCCGGTTCGCTATCGAATTGAGTTGGCGCTGGATCCAGCTTCGGTGGGCGACACTGTTGGCCTCCGCCTCGGTTTCGGAGAGCAAGACCTGGCGACCGCAGAGGAGGTGCGATCCTAGGCGGCCCTGTCAGGGAGCCCGGCTAGCGCGCGGCTCCGAGTTCAGTCGGACCCGGCTGCTCTCCAACTCGCCTTGGGCTGGTCGATCGAGTTCTTCAAGACTTCACTCGCGATGTGGCGTCCAAGCTCGCGATAGGCTTCGAACCTCTCATCGTTGAACAGCTGCTGGCCAGTGGACGTGCTGGGAAAGGTCCGGTCCTTCTGGCGGTAACCCTTGATCGACCAGGGCGATCCCTCATCGATCGTGGCCTTGCAGTAGTAGATCGTGCCTCGCCATTCGGTATCGGGATATCGAATCTCTCCCTTCACAAAGGCTGCGGGTGCCTCCAGTGAGGACGAAGCCTTGGACTTCTTTGGCTTCGTCCTCTCGTCCGTCTCTTCTTCCTTCGCGTGCTTCTTGTCGCCGGCGCCGGAGACGCTCGTAGTTGGCCACACCTTTTCGATGTCGAGATCGATTGTCGTGTCTAGGTCTGCTTCGGCGAGCCTCATCGCTCGAGAAATCGTGCCGAACTCGTCCATGTCTTCGCCACTGGCGTCAAAGCAAATCACAACCTTGCAACGCTCGCGGAGGAGCTTCAGCAAACCGAGGTCGTCGTAGTGGGCTCCATCAGTCACGTACATGTAGTCACCGGTGGCCGGGTGAATTCCAAGCGCCTCAAAGACGAAGTATCGGCCGTGCCGCGCTGGTCGTGTGAATGGCTTTGCCACACGTGCCTTGCTCCCGGGCTCGGAGGGACTCCGCTCAAACCAGGCGTGCTTGATCAGTGGATTGGGAAGCCATACTCCCAAACGGATATTCAACAGCGCAAGCAGTGCTCGAAAAAGGGGGCGCGTGAGCTTCCCCATCGAAGGAGAGACCGCTGCGCCGCTCACCGCGACAGCTCCCATGACAGTCATTGTTCGATCGGGTCTGGTCGGGTCGTACCTGAGCGCCAGGTCGAGATCTTCCGTAGATGACCACCAGGGTCTCCCGGAGCCTTCGTCGTCCAAGCCTGACACCCGTTGTGAGAACGTGTACGGCAAGGCACCTCTGCCCGGAGGGGTAACGGGTGTGGGACCGACGTTGCCGGCAGCGCATATCAAGAGCTGCGGACCCTTGGCTCGCAACGATCCAAGACGGCCTCCGAGCTTGTAGACAGCGTCGGCAGCACTTCGAACACTCGCCTCACCCGAGCGGTCGTCTGCAAACGCCCACGCCAGTCTCGTCCGGTAGAACGGGTGCATCGACGCTCTCGCGGTCGGCACGGACCCAGTTGCGAGTACGAGCACAAGGACTATCACGAACATGACAACACGAACCTGCCACTCGAGACCAACGATGAACCAGCCAAAGGCTATGAATCCACCAACCAGAGCGACTGGCACCATCAGGCCCGCCAGGACGGCTGCGACCTTCGTCGGGTGCTTGGATACGATGCTCCAGACCGTGGCACCAAGCCAACCGACCAGTCCAACGGTGCCAGCCGTCGTCGCCAACGCGGGGTTATTGAGCAGTAGCCCCCGCAATTGATCCGCGAGCCAGAGGGCCGACGGGATCGCCACCATGACGAGGACTAGCGAGAGCACCACGTAGACGATGATCTCCCGGAATCGAGCGACAACGATCCTCTCGGCGCGCAGTCGCTCCGGACCTGGTTCGGAATCGAGTTGCAGCACCTTGCGTATCAAGGCGCTTACTCGGCGACTTGCACGGACTACAGCTGGGCCGGGCCACTCGAAAGCGCGCACCCAGCCAAACAGGATGCCTAGAACCACGCCGCTGACAATCGCGTAAGCGGCGACGGGGGCCACAGGCACCCATGCCACGTACGGAGGAAGTGTTTCTGACGGGTTATTGATCGTGGCCAGTTGGGGAAGGAGGAGTCCGCTTCGGACAATCATCGCGGCTCCGAAAGCGACTAGGAACAAGAGACCGGCGACGTAGATCAAGTTGACTGTGAAACCGACCGACCATTCACTGACCAACCGACCCTTGCCAAACAGCCCGGGCGCTATGTAGTTGCTTCTATTGCGGAGACGCTTGATCTCCCTCGAGTTGAACTCAAAGGCGATCAAGCCGTTTCCGCGCGAGCGGGCGATCGCATGGGCAGCAGCTGCGTACGCACCGCCTGACACAGCGGCCACATAGCCGACTCTTTCCCAGAGATCACTCTTCTGGATCTTCTGTAGTGCCCCGAGGGCGAATGCGGCTGAGCGAATCCCTCCTCCGCTGAAACAGATCCCCACTCGGTCCTTGTCCTTGTCATCCGTTTGAGAGTCGGCGCCTTCCCGAGGTTCATCTGTGGGCACGGGGGCTTCCCAGCGGTAGATGCGGTCGTACCGATACCAGTGACGACGGGCGAAGAACCATCGTCCAGCCAACATGACAACAAGGGCAAGCCAGATCCAGCTCAACCCGGCGGCCAGCAGACCGGGGTTTATGAACGAAGGGGTGCGCGGAGATTCCGATAGCAGCCAAAAGAGCTGAATACAGCTTGTCAGGACGACGAGAACCACCGCAAGCAAAGCCACCCACTGGAACGCCGCGTTCCAGGTGACGAAGCGTCCCCGCTCGTATTCGAGGGCGGATCGCAGGACATAGGGGAGATGAGGGTCATTTCCCTCTCCACCATCGCGCATCAACTCGCTGTCCAGTTCCTCCATTGCCAGGTCGTACGCTGCCAAGGCGTCCGAATAGAGCAAGCAGGCGACTATCACCATGGCGGCAACGAGACCCAGCACCACCCTCGCCTGCTCGATCGACCTCGCATCCACCACTGGGACCTCACCTTGGATACCACTGATGATCGGATGCTCAAGTCCTTCGTCGGTAACCAACACGGCGACACGCTCGTCCCTGGAGTTCGGAGCGTTGATGACGTCTCGCGTGTTGGGTATCCCTATTGAATCCGTCGATCGGACCGAGAGCTGAACAACCGGCACGCGACCAGCGAGAAGGATCAGAGCCTTCTCACCCTCGGAAGTCCCGGTATCAAGGTCGGACCTCGTAGGCAGCTCCAATCCTGTGTCTACGAGCAGGACCGTATAGGCTGCGATCTCGTCCGGCGGAAGGCTGAGGAACGTGGCGACGCTCACCGCATCCGTCGACCAGTCCAACCCCAGTTGTGACGCCACGTCCGCCTCGACCTCGGAGGGCTTCTCCTCGGCAGATGTGTCACGACTTGTCAAGAAGAGAGCTCTCTTCTCAGCGCCAGGCATCTGATCCTCTATTGCCCAACCGACTGAGGCTCGGAGCATTCGCACGTCCGCCTTAGGCAACGCACCACGCCCTGCTGGCGACAAAGAAAACGCCACACGCCGGCCTCTCAACAACCCGAGAGGGATCGGGTCCGAGGTCGTACCGATAGTCTCATCTACGAGCGTGTCCAGTGCCGTCTTGTGAACCCGTTCGGAATCGAGGGCTATCCATACAGCCCGATCGTCTGCGGCTGTGACACTCCGACTGACGATGGCCGCTAGCACGGCGGATTCAGCGTGATCAGGCTGGCCGTCGAAGTCTGGCCCGACGACGGCAGCCAAACAGTCCGGGCGGAGCCCTGTGGTTGATTCAACGGCGGTCGGGCAATCATCTTCCTCGAAGTAGTCCAATACCACGTGCGGCGTTCCGCGGAACAGACTCCGCAGCGAGAGGATCAGACCATCGTCATTGGATAAGACAACGATCCCAATCAAGAACACCAGAACGATGCTGAGGGCCATCGCGGGGCGATCGCGCCAGTGCAGCTCGGCACGTGCCGGCAGCGATGCCACCTGCGCATCTCCATCGACCCCTGGCCGGGACCTTCGTTCGCGACTGACCAACAGCCCTCCGTTGCGTGCTGCTACCTTTGCCGCGCCCGACATCGGGATCCTACCCGGCACGTTTGTAGGCCTGCAGACGCCGTCGGTCAGGTCCTCGTCAAGTGTCCAAGCGCGCGAGGCGATCTAACGGTTGGGGCTACGAAACCGTCGAGCGACCGAAACCCGACCGCTCGAGAATGGGGTTCGACACCCGTTTGACGCCGCCGCTCTCATCCCCGAATTCCCTCGCAAACCGCGGGCCTCACCCCATTACCGCACCTGGTTCCCGAGCGCGCGTTTGACGCGCTCGCCAAAACCGCCTGGTCAACGCGATTCCCCTCAACAGGAAAACAGGTGCGGTGGGCTCACAGTCTGCCGATATCGTGATATCATAGTTTCATGACTAAACAGACGACCGTGCGACTGCCGGACGAGTTGGCCGACGATGCGGAGGCCGTGGCACGCGTGGAAGGAACCAGCGTGAACTCCCTGATCGTCGATGCCCTCAGAAATGAGATCGAACGCGTCCGTAGCGACAAAGAATTCACCAGCCGGGCAAAGAAACTCCTCGAGCGGGACAAGGAGCTCCTAGAACGACTCGCTAAGTGACCCGGTACATCACACTCGGGGAGTTCTTCTGGCTAGCTGAGCAAGTCACACGTATCGATGCGGATGTTCTCGCCAAGGCCTCCCGATCAGATCTGGCCGACTCCGCCCTACACGCTCCTCAAGCCGGCTTTGGCGACGAAGAGTTCTATCCGGACATCTACGACAAGGCTGCTGTGTTGGTCTGCCGACTTGCCTGGAATCACCCATTACCTGACGGCAACAAGCGCGCTGCCTGGGCCAGCCTTGTCATGTTCGTCGACCTGAATGACGGGACCTGGCAACCCGACCCACCGGACGTCGACGAAGCCGAGGAAGCAATGTTGGCGATCGCCGCCAAAGAGGTCAACGAGGCTTGGACGGCCGCCTGGCTTCGAGAACGGGTCCAGTTCGGCAAGCGCGCCGAGTAGTCAGTTTGACACGAGGTTCCACCAAGCAAATGCCAGCCCCGACCCTCACCCCCGCTACCGCGCTTAGTTCCCGATCGCACGCTGGTGTCAGTTGATGTCGAGGATCAGACCGAGAACGTCACGGATCTCTGACAGTGTCGCCGCACCGACATTCCCTCGGACAGAGTCGGCTCGGTCAACTGACACAGACCTGATGTGTTGACATTGCGCGGCAGAATCGGCGTCCAAGCCGTTGTGCTCATCGGCGTGTATCTCTACTTCAGAGCCGAAAGGTCGAATCGTCCATGTCAACGGCACGACCTGCACGACATTCGCCGATTCGTCAAGGACTTCCTGGGCGGTAACCACAACGACCGGCCTGCGCAGGCCCGCCTCCCGACCTCGCGGCGGACCCAGATCGAGGTCGACAATGTCACCCGAGGTCAGCATCAAGCCAGTTCGTCTCGGCCTCAGTCAAAGGAGCCGTCAGGTCCCGCCCGATTCGTTGCTGACGGAGTCTTCGAGCGGCGATGGCCACCGCCTCACCCACGGTTGTACCGAGATCTCGAGCCAGCTTCTTGAGTTCCTCATGGGTCTCTCGATCGACACGAACACTGGTACTTGGCATACGCAGTAGCATACATATGTGCATGCAGAGGTATCAACACAACCTTGCTTCCCGATTCGCGCGATCAAGCCAAGCGGTAGCTAACTAGTACTACCTCTGGTATGCTTGGGGTATGAAGATCAGTGTGAGCCTCCCCGATGAGGACGTCGAGTTCCTCGACAGCTACGCACAATCCCAGGGCTACGACTCTCGATCGGCGGTTGTCCACAGCGCGGTGCGCATGCTCCGCTCGTCGAAGCTCGGGGATGCCTATGCCGAGGCATGGCTCGAGTGGGAAGAGTCTGACGACGCGACGCTTTGGGACAAGACCACAGCTGACGGCCTCGTCTGATGCTTCGAGGAGAGATCCGCCTGGTCGATCTTGGCCAGGTCTTACCCGGCGAATCTGCGAGCCAGAGGCCTGCCGTGGTCGTCGGCAATGACGGCGCGAACTCGACGGCCGCCCGACTGGGCAGAGGCGTCCTCACCGTGGCACCGATGACATCCAACGTGACTCGGGTGTACCCGTTCCAAGTCTTCATTCCGGCTCATGAGAGCGGGCTCGAACATGACTCGAAAGTGCAAGCAGAGCAGGTCCGTTCTGTTTCCGTGGAGCGGGTGGGGAGAGCTCTCGGTTCTGTGCCGGCTTCGCTGATGCTGAGAGTCGATGAGGCGTTGAGACTGCATCTATCCCCCTAGAACAGGGAGGCAATCGGTCCGGATAGCACCGCGAAACCCGGAAACCGATGCGCGGAATCCACGCCGGCGGGATCGCGTGGGCGATCCCCCGACCCCTGCGACGATCCCCCGATTTGACTGCTTTACCCCAACAACCATGTTCTCGAGATTGAAGCTACGCCGGCAACTGCGCGATCGGATCCGTCAGAGTCGGGGGATCCACAGGAACACCGGCACCATTCCCGACGTCCTGCTGATGATCGGTGATCCCGGGCCCAGCGCAGCGGAGTCCACCACCTCACCCCCGGTCGGTCCTGAGGTCTCGAGCAAAACTCACGAGCCGTGGGTTGGGAACAGGGACCCGTCCGAGACTCACTCGTCCTGTCTGGTCGGGGGTGTCTTTCTGTAGAGGTCCGACGAACAACAAGGATCTACAGGGTCCTGAGTCTGAGAGGAGCCGTTCTCCGGTTCT
>JASFVB010000021.1:0-23011 GCA_050050035.1 Acidimicrobiia bacterium
GTCCCGGAGGCCGTCGCCGCGGCCGATGTCGTGATGATGCTGGTGCCCGATCAGGTGATGGGCGAGATCTACCGGAAGGACGTCGAGCCCAACCTCGAGGAAGGCAACACCCTGATGTTCGCCCACGGTTTCAACATCCACTTCGGCGAAATCGTCCCCCCTGAGGGTGTCGACGTTTCCATGATCGCCCCAAAAGGGCCCGGGCACCTGGTGCGTCGGACGTATGCCGAAGGGTCCGGAACGCCCTGTCTGGTAGCAGTCCACCAGGATGCGACGGGCAATGCCCTCGCCCAGGCCCTTTCCTACGGGTGGGCACTCGGAGGCGCCCGCGCCGGGATTCTCGAGACCACATTCAAGGAGGAGACCGAGACCGACCTGTTCGGCGAGCAGGTCATCCTCTGTGGTGGGGTGGCGGAGCTGATCAAGGCGTCGTACGAGACACTCGTCGAGGCGGGTTATCAGCCCGAGTCGGCCTACTTCGAGACACTGCACGAGTTGAAGCTCATAGTGGACCTGCTGTACGAGGGCGGTCTCTCATGGATGCGCTACTCGGTCTCCGACACGGCCGAATACGGCGACTACACACGTGGCGGGCGAATCGTCACCGAGGAGACCCGCGAGACGATGAAGGAGATCCTCTCCGAGATTCAGTCAGGCGCCTTCGCCAACGAGTGGATGGCGCAGGCCCGCGAGGGAGCCCCCTTCTTGCTGGAACAGCGTGAGGCCAACCGTTCCCATCAGATCGAGGAAGTCGGCGAGAGACTTCGTCGCCTCATGCCGTTCCTCGAGCCGAAGTCGGCACCATAGACCGTTCTGTGGAGCCTGGGCGCGCGTGAGGCGCGTCGAAACTCCACAGAAGGGTCGGAACACCACCGATTCCATCAGGCCTTGACATAGACTGCCGAGAACGGCAATACTCCCCTTTCGCACATGAAGACACCGAACGCAATCGTCGTACTCCTCATCGAGTAGCACACGCAGACGTCTGCGTGTGCTCAACCCTCCGTCACCCGGGGGGTTTTTTAGTACCGGGAACCACATATGACTGACAAGCCCTACACAGGATCCAACTCTCTCCTCCAGAGCCTCGAGCACGAAGGTGTGGAGACCATCTTCGGCGTGCCGGGAGGGGCGATCCTGCCGGCATACGATCCGCTCCTCGACAGCCCGATTCGGCATGTGCTGGCACGGCACGAACAAGGAGCGGGGCACATGGCCGAGGGCTACGCGATGGCCACCGGCAGGGTGGGTGTGGCCATGGCCACGTCCGGACCGGGTGCCACGAACCTGATCACCCCCCTCCAGAACGCAAAGATGGACTCGACGCCGTTGGTTGCCATCACCGGCCAGGTGGGGACGTCGGCCATCGGCAGCGATGCGTTCCAGGAGGCCTACACCACAGGTCTGGCCATGCACTGCACCAAGCACTCCTACCTGGTTACAGACGCCGATGAGATCCCGGACATCGTGCACGAGGCCTTCCACATCGCAGGCAGCGGTCGGCCCGGCCCGGTGCTCATCGACCTTCCCAAAGACGTGCTCAACCAGCACACAGAGTGGCACAGCCCGACCTTGGCCGGCTTGCCCGGATACAAGCCCCCGTCGTCGGAGGGTCATCCCAGGCAGATCAAGTCCGCCGTCGCCATGATCGAGAGTGCCGAGCGCCCCGTCCTCTACGTTGGCGGCGGGGTGATCCGCGCCGGAGCCTCTGCCGAGCTCCTCGCCTTTGCCGAGACGGCGAACGTGCCTGTCGTGACGACTCTCATGGCGCGCGGAGCCTTCCCCGACAACCATCGCCTGGCCATGGGGATGCCCGGCATGCATGGCACCTACACCGCGACGACGGCCATCCAGAGATCAGACGTGCTCGTCGCTTTGGGAGCCAGGTTCGACGACCGTGTCACAGGTGCAGTCGACGCATTCGCCCCGAACGCCAAGGTGATCCACGTCGACGTCGATCCCGCAGAGATCGGCAAGGTCCGCAATGCGGAGATCCCGATAGTCGGTGATGCGAAGAGGGTGATCGGCGCACTCCTCGATCGTCTCGTCTCGTCCCGGGATGGAGCTCCAGCCCCCGAGCGGGTGGAGTGGCTGACCCAGCTCTCCGAGTGGAAGGAGACCAAACCACTCGGCTACGACCAACCCGATGACGGGCCCGTGAAGACACAGTTCTTCATCGAGCGTCTCCACGCCCTGACAGGTGGTGACGCGATCGTCGTCGCCGGTGTCGGGCAACATCAGATGTGGGCATCACAGTTCTGGGGTTTCAGTCGCCCCGATACGTGGGTCAACTCTGGAGGGCTGGGGACGATGGGATTCGCGGTCCCTGCCTCGATAGGCGCCAAGACCGGCAAACCCGATGAGCTGGTCATAGCGCTGGACGGCGACGGGTGCTTCCAGATGACGGTTCAGGAACTGATCACCGCGTCGACCGAGAACATCCCCGTGAAGGTGGTCGTCTTCAACAACGGCGGCTACGGAATGGTCAAGCAATGGCAGAACCTGTTCTACGGCGGGCGGTTGTCGGCGGTGGAGTTGGGCACGACTGTCCCCGATTACCCGAGACTCGCAGAGTCGATGGGGTGTGTGGGTCTGCGCGTTGACACTCCCGACGGGGTCGACGTGGCCATCGAGAAGGCCCTGGCGGTCGACGATCGGCCGGTGGTCCTGGAAGTGGTCAGCGACCCGGACGAGATGTGCTTCCCCATGGTCCCCGCCGGCGGGTCGAACGACAACATCGTCTTGGGTCCGGAGGATCTGTGAGCCAACACACGCTGTCCGTGATCGTGGAGGACAAACCCGGTGTCCTCGCCAGGGTCTCGGCCATGTTCTCCAACAGGGGGTTCAACATCCACTCCCTCGCGGTGGGCCCTACTCACGTCGAGGGAAGATCCCACATCACGGTTGTGGTGGACGCCCCGGAGCTGGAACAGCTGAAAAAGCAGCTCCACAAGCTCGTCAACGTCATCAAGGTCACCGAATTGGAGCGCAGCGACGCCCTCGAGAGCGAGGTCATGATCGCCCGAGTCGCATGCGACCCGGTCAACCGCGGGGAGATCGGCGACACGGCCGCACTACTCGGCGCCCGAATGGTCGATCTCGCCGCCAACAGCATCACATTCGAGATCGCGGGGACACCTGAGCACCTCGCCTCGTTCGTCGACCAGATGAAGCCGTACGGCATCGTCGACCTGGTCAAGTCGGGGCGAGTGGCCATCAAGAAACTCTCCGATGTCTCGCGAACGGTGGTAAGCCAGATATGAGAGACAGCTTCACCAAACAACCAACCAGGACGAAACAATGACGATGAACGCAATCCGGTTCGACACGACGCTGCAGGACAGCGATCTACGAGAGGCCTTCCAGCGAGCCCTCGACGAGATCGGTGTGACCCTCACGTCCTCGAAGTCATTCGAGCGCGCCTTGGCACGGACACGTGAGGCCGCCGAGCGGAGCAGTCGGCTGACCGACGACCAGCTTCGAGAGATCGTCGACGACGTTGTGTCGGGCATGGAAGTCTTCCAGGACGTGGCAGACTCGTTTAGATGAGGCCACATCGCATCGCAGTCGTGCCCGGTGACGGCACCGGGCCGGAGGTGGTCGCCGAGGCGTCGAGGGTCCTCGATGCCGCGTCGGATCGGTTTGGCTTCACCACCGAGACCACCCACTTCGACATAGGCGGCGAGCGCTATCTGCGAACCGGCGACACATTGCCGGATGACGTTCTGGAGGCGTTTCGGGCCTCTGACGCAATCCTCTTCGGAGCTGTGGGTCATCCCGACGTGACTCCGGGGATCCTCGAACAGGACATCCTCCTCCGAATGCGTCGCGAGCTGGGCCAGTACATCAATCTCCGGCCCGTGAAGCTCCATGCAGGTGTCGCCAGCCCGATCGTCGGGGCAACACCTGAGAACGTCGACTTCGTGGTGGTGAGAGAGAACAGCGAGGGTCTGTACGCAGACAAGGGCAGTTTCACCGACAAGGGCACGCCCGACGAGGTAGCCATTCAGGAGTCGGTGAACACCAGGGCCGGTGTCGAACGTTGTCTCAGGTACGCGTACGAGCTGGCCGGAACCCGGCCCCGCCGCCACCTCACCCTCTGTGGCAAGACGAACGTGCTGAAGTACGCCTGGGATCTCTGGATGCGGGTGTTCGAGGAGGTGGCCCAGGACTACCCGGATGTCGAGACCTCGTATGCCCACGTCGACGCGGCATGTTTGTGGATGGTCGAGGACCCGGGGAGGTTCGACGTCATCGTCACCGACAACATGTTTGGTGACATCATCACCGACCTCGCTGCGGCGATCCAGGGTGGTCTCGGCATAGCTTCGGGGGCCAACGTCAACCCGGAAGGCGTGTCGATGTTCGAGCCGATCGGTGGTACGGCACCGGGGTTCGAGGGCACCGGGAAAATCAACCCGTTGGCCGCGATCGGTGCCGGGGCGGTGATGTTGCGCACCCTCGGTGAACCGGATGCAGCCGCGGCCATCGAGTCCGCGGTGGCCACGGTCGCTGGCTCGTTGCCGTCACTTCGCGCCGGCGAGATGGGCATGACGACATCCGAAGTCGGTGAGAAGGTGGCAGACATGGTGAGCGCACACGCCGGGGTCGTGTCGTGAGCGGTAAGACTCTCTTCGAGAAGGTATGGGATGACCACGTCGTCACAGGCGACGACCCCGCCCTCATCTACGTCGACCTCCACCTCGTCCACGAGGTGACGTCGCCCCAGGCGTTTGCCGGTCTGGAGGCGTCTGGACGCACAGTGCGTCGCCCCGACCTCACCGTCGCCACGGTGGACCACGCCATCCCGACGACGGGACGTTCGCTTGGAATCCGCGACCCCCAGTCGAAGAAGCAGGTCGACACCCTGAAGGGGAACACCCAAAAGCACGGCATCACCTTCTTTGGCCTGGACGACCCCAGACAGGGGATAGTCCACGTGGTCGGGCCGGAGAACGGGTACACCCAGCCGGGGAAGGTCATCGTCTGCGGCGACAGCCACACTTCGACCCATGGCGCATTCGGCGCTCTCGCTTTCGGGATCGGAACGTCCGAAGTGGAGCACGTGCTCGCCACCCAAACCCTCTGGCAGAAGCGTCCAAAGACCATGGCGGTCGAGTTCGACGGGTCGATCCCACGAGGTGTGGCGGCCAAGGACCTGATCCTGGGGATGATCTCCCAACTGGGCGTCGACGGAGGTCAGGGCCATGTCATCGAGTACCGCGGCGAGGCGATCAGGTCGTTGACCATGGAGGAGCGGCTCACCATCTGCAACATGTCCATCGAGGGCGGCGCCCGGGCAGGCATGATTGCCCCCGACGAGACCACCTTCTCGTACCTGGAGAAAAAACCGCAGGCGCCGAAGGACGATGCCTGGGACAAGGCCGTCGAGCACTGGTCGAGCTTGGTCACCGACGAGGACGCGATCTTCGATACGACCCATCACATCGACACCGCATCACTGGTCCCTCATGTCAGTTGGGGCATCAACCCTGGTCAGACCGCCCCGGTCACCTCGACGGTTCCCAGCCCCGACGACTACCCGGACCCGGTCGAGAAGGACTCCGTCGCGCGTGCCCTGAAGTACATGGCTCTGAAGCCAGGGACACCGTTCACCGACATCCCGGTGGACCACGTCTTCGTTGGCTCCTGCACCAACGGGCGCATCGAGGACCTGCGCAACGCGGCCCGTGTCGTCGCCGGCAAGCGGGTGGCGAACGGTGTCAATGCCGTCGTCGTCCCGGGCTCCATGCAAGTGAAAGCCCAGGCCGAGGACGAAGGTCTGGCAGAGGTCTTCGAAGCGGCCGGGTTCTCTTGGCGGGAGGCAGGTTGCTCGAGCTGTCTGGCGATGAACGACGACGTCATTCCGGCCGGCGAGCGTTGTGCGTCCACCTCGAACCGCAACTTCGAGGGCCGCCAGGGCCGAGGAGCACGTACCCATCTGGTGAGTCCCGCCATGGCGGCGGCCGCGGCGGTGGCCGGTCACCTCGTCGATGTGAGGGACTGGCAATGAGGCCGGTCTCGGTCGTTTCTGGCTCGATGGTGCCCCTCCCCCAGGCAGACGTCGACACCGACCAGATCATCCCCAAGCAGTTCCTGACCCGTATCGAGCGAACCGGGTACGGGGAGTTCCTCTTCTATGACTGGGCAACCACCGACGACGGAAAACCATCCTCCGACTTCTTCACCAACGACCCGGCGAGACGTGGAGCCAAGGTCCTGGTCGCCGGTAGGAACTTCGGGTGCGGCTCGTCGAGGGAGCACGCGGTGTGGGCTATCCAGGATTGGGGGTTCGACGCCGTCATCGCCTCCTCGTTTGGAGACATATTCCGCAACAACTCGCTGAACGTTGGGCTGTTGACCGTGATACTCCCCGAGGATGTCGTCGCGGAGTTGTTGGACATGGCACGTGACCCTGCGGCGAAGGTGACCATCGACCTCGAACGTCAAGTCGTCGAGGCCGAGGGCCTCGACGCCGAGTTCGACATCGACCCCACCGCGAAGGAGCGACTCGTCAAAGGTCTCGATCCGATCGGCGTCACCCTTCTCGAGGACGGGGCGATCACCGACTACGAAGCCAGACGACCGGCCTGGCTGTAGTCAATATGCATGGGGGTCGTCGAATGGCTCCTCCGTGTCGACCAGACGCTCGGTGATCCAGCCGTCGATCTCACTCCAAGTGTCGAACAACCAGTGCTCGAGCCGATCCGGCGGTGGGATTCGCTCAGCCGGAACATGCCACACCCGCGCAGCGACATTGGTGTCGGTTGGGATTCCCCGCCAGATGTCACCTGGGGTCACGAACGTCTCGAGACCGGCGTGACCCACGAAGAACACGTCGGTGTTGGCCGGTGCCGCGGCGAGTGCGGTCTTCACACCCTTGGATCTCGGAGGCAGCGTGTTTTCCAACTCCTCGGCTCGCTCGGCGAGGTCCGGCCGCCCCATTTCACGCAGCTTCTCGATGGAGCGCCTCGATCGTCTCTCCGTGTAGTTGGCGCCTTCGGGGAAGATCACGAACGCGTCTCTACCCTCCATCGACCCGGCGATGTCCGATATCGCGTCTATCACAGCGTCCTTGGGCGCTCCTGCCCCGGTCGGGACGAAGGCCGACGGCAGACGGTTGAGCATGACATCGACCGCCGGATCCCACTGAAGGAAGTCCTTCATCACGATGCGGGGCCTTCGCCGAAAGCCGTTTGCGAGGGCGTCCATCAGCAGCATCGAGTCCCCGGGGCCGGCGTGTCTGCTGAGCACCATGATGGGACGCTCATCGGTCTCCCCACCAGCGGTTCTGGGAGCCGAGCCCTCCCTGATGATGCTCAGCTTGAAGGTGAACTTCGCCGAAGCGACCACGCGGCGGAGCATCCATGCGAACAAGCTGTAGTGGGCGTCGACGAACGCCGGCGATTGGATCTTCAGCCCAAACCCGGACAACACCCATAGCGAGAAGAGCATCGTCAGTGCCGCGGCTTCCACGAGAAGGTAGAGGAACAGGAACCAAACGATGCGAAGGGGTCTCCACTTGCCGGGCACGTAGCGTGAGACAAAGGCGGCGCCGATGACCACGAATGGCAGGGTCGCCGTGGCAAGGAGGACGCCAAGCACGAGACCGGGATCGACGATGAGTCTCCGGATCGGCTTGGCCGGAGGTCTCAACCAGACCTCTTGTCCAGGTAGTCCGTCGTCGCCTCGTAGGCGGCCCTCATCCGGTCTTCGATACCCCCGGTGTCCTGCCATTTCAGCTGGCGGCGGTCGTCCCAGGCGATAGGGTCGCCCGTCGGGAGCAGATGCACCTCGACTCCATCCGCCATGCTCTCCAGTGCCGTCACAAAACGATGACGCCGGGCGATCTCGAACGGCACCAGCGCAGCCTCGTGGAGACGCCTCGGCGGTCTCAGCGGCGTCTCGATCCGCCCGACCTGGAGTACGTAGATGACATCGGCGCCCAGGTCTGCCGCACGCCCGAGAGGAACCGAGTCGACGAGACCACCGTCGTAGAAGTGCTCCCCGTCGATCTCGACAGGGGTGAAGATGAAGGGCACTGCCGACGACGCCAACACCGCATCCACGAGGGGCCCCTTGTCGAACCAGTGCTCGGCAGCCTTCTCGATCGATGCAGCCACACATTGGAACCTGACATGGAGATCTTCGATTCTCCTCGACGGGTGTATGGCGTGCTCGATCGCGGTGCGAAGTTGGCTCGTGTCGTGGAGGGATGGTTTGAGCGTCGCCACACGACGGAGCCGGTCGAAGACCGAGTTCTTGAAGAGACTGGCACCAACCGCCTCCTTCCAGAAGCCGGTGAGGCGCTCGACACCTTCAGACCCCGGATGGTCGGCGATGACGGCTCCGTTGAACGCGCCGATGGACGTGCCGAGAATCAAATCGGGCTTGATGTCCGCCTCTTCCAGCGCCTGGATCATCCCGACTTCCACTGCTCCCCAACGCCCCCCACCACCAAGGACGAATGCCGTTGTCATGGGATGTCTTCCTCTATGTACCACTCGGTGAAGTCGTAGCAGCGCCCGTCGTCGGCGAACCTGATGACGAATAGGTTGCGGTACGTCGTCTCCGGCTCGTAGTAGCGAGTCCGCCCGGTGATGACGGCCAAGTCGTCTGTCTCCACCATTGGGAGCCACTCGAAGTCCCAGTTGTCCTCGTCATCGTCGATTTCCTGCCAACGGGAGACGATCCGTTCGATACCGTCCCACTCCCCGTCCGCGGTCTGTGGGTCGTAGACGGCATCGTCGCTGAATATCGCCCTGATGTGGTCGGCGTCGTTGCTGCTCCAAGCGAGCACGTAGCCGTCCATCCACTGGTCGAGTCGGTCACTCATTGACTGTCGAAGTTAGCTGTGCTCATCGGCGAAGCGGGGCCACGTTCGAGACGGAAGACCCATTCTCAATCCTCGGCGACTCAGGTATATCCGATGTCGAGACGATTGAAGGGCTGTGAGAGCGATACACCTCGTGGTATTGGCTGGCGTGTTGGCCGGCTGTGGCGGCCTCGGGGGGCCAAGCACCAACGCAGTGCTTCGAGCCACCGTCGAAGTGGAATACGTCTCGATGGACACGACGCTGGGATTCGTCCCGGGAGCCCTCGAGTACGGCCATCAGCCCTGGTTCTCGCACCCGGTCGAGTTCTCCATTTGGACCGATGATTGGGTCCAGCGTGTCTCTCTCTACGACCACTACGAGACCGACGGGTCGGAGTTCGTGGCAGCCCAAGACGCCGTTCTGACCGAGCACCTCCTCTCCGACGAGGGCGCGTCTGGCGGCGACATCGTGTTCGATGTCGGTCTGCTGAATGCCGGAGAGCACACGTTCTCACTGAGCATTCCGGTGCATCTGGAGCCGTCGCCGGCTGTCGGGGACGCGTTGCAGCCAGAGGACCGCATGCTGACGGTGGACTTCGTGTACGACGTCTACTGGGCGGAGACACCGTTGGATGAGTTCTGCGCCCGTGCCGACCAGGTTCTCCGGGCGAACACCGTCCGCTTCTCACCCGAGGCATTCCTCGAGGCAGGGAGTGGTGTGCTCACAGCTGCGCAACTGGATTCGTTCGAGAAAGCATCCGACTACTTCGAAGCCGAGAAACGACTCGGACATACCGACCCGAACCCATTCTTCGATCTCGTCGAGGAGATCTGCAATGTGAGTTATACGGATCGATGGGAGGCGTTCTCATGACGACGCGACCGAGTATCTACGACAAACCGTGGTGGACCGCCCAGGTCGTGGCGGCCATGGCATTCGTCCTGTTTGCCCCCTGGCTGATTGTCCGCGCCCTGCCTGAGCCGGAGCAAACGATGTCAGTCTCCCTCGAGCCCGAGGCGGCCGAGGTCTACTTCGCGTACGAGGCCAGCCCAGACTTGCCTGTCTGGGTTGCCGTCGTCGGCGCGGTGTTCGCCGCCGTCGGCGCATTGTCCTGGTGGGTTGGTCGGCATTCGATGCGTGGCGAACGGTGGCGCCCGGGCTTGGGTCGTCTCCGGGACTCCCTATTGGCACTCACAACGCTGGCAGCCCTTGCCTTCGTGTTTGCCAGCGAAAGCCGGAGTAGCGCCGAGGGGTCCCTGGTCGGGGCCAGCTGTCCAGGTGCGGACTGCGAGCTGCCCCTTCTGTTCAGCCTGCCCGACATGGCCGGCCTGCTGTGGCCCTGGATCGTGTTCGTGCCGATGGCCCTTGGTCTCGCGGTCCGGGTTGTCAGGCCACCCCCGGTGGCAGCCGACCCACCTGTCGCTATCGGTTATCAGGTCGCAATCCTCATCGTGGCCGGTCTCCTGCCGGTCCTGGCGGCCGTCTTGTACCTGGTCTGAACGCGTTCGCGGCAGCCAACAGTCACTGTTGGTATGTTCGTCTGCGGAGGCCCAAGTGAAAGCGCGCTACTGGTTTTGGTATGGCGTCGCGTTGGGCGTGCTCGTGGCGGCGGGCTTGTCGGCGCTGTTGAACAACACGGCAATCGGGTGGATGCTGGCCCTCGCCGCCGTGGCTCTAGCAGTCGGACTTCTGATTCATCAGAGATCAGCGGTCAGGGAAAGAGGCCGCCGCTGGAGAAAGACGGTGAGCTGAGGCATGGGCGGTGGGACTTCTGGGCTTGTCACGGCCTAGCCGCGCGGCGTGATGCCACCGGACCCCCCAGGCGCTAGTCGCAATGTGTTGCGCAAAGTAGCGGTCGCGGGCGTCGTCGTCGGGCCAGGCATCGGGATGTAGGCTCAGAACGTGGTCCGCGATGAGTATGTAGAGCGGGTCAATGAGGTCATGGACCACGTGCGGAAGCATCTGAGAGATGATCTCAGCCTGGAAGCCCTTGCGGACGTCGCGCACTTCTCGCCGTACCACTTTCATCGGATCTTCAAGGCGACGACCGGCGAGACGCTCGCGGGGTTTCGACGTCGCAGCAGACTCGAACGCGCCGCGTATCTCATGAAAGCCTCGCCTGCCAAAACACTCGGATCTGTCGCCTTCGACAGTGGCTTCAAATCGCAGTCCGACTTCTCCCGGGTGTTCAAGGCCTTCTACGGCCTCGCCCCGAGCGAATGGGACAGAGTCAGCGCACTCGCCCCGACGGTCGACACCTCAGACGACACCGGCCCGGGCCGATTCGGACGGCCGGACCCGCCCATCGAAGTCGTGGTTCGTCGCCACCCGCCGGCACGCGTCGCCTATGTGAGGATGCAGGATCCTTTTCGCGGGAACACCCTCGCCAAAGGATACGAGCGTCTGATCGACTGGCTCGATGCCAATGGAGTGGATTGGAAGACGGCGTCGCTGTTTGGCATCAGCTGGGACAACTACGACTCCACTCCGGTTGAGAAGGTGAGGTTCGACCTCGGGTTCGAGGTGCCGGAACAGATCCCGGAAGACGGTCACTTTGGCATCGTCGACATCCCCGCTGCGACGTCGGCTGATGCGCACAGCTTCGGGCCCCTTCTCCGGATTGCCCAGGCCTGGGACCACCTGTATCTCGAATGGTTCCCAAACTCAGGGTACGAGCCGGCCGACGTTCCCGCCCTCAAGCGGTTTCGTCGCCGCCCCGACGAAACCGGCTGGGACCAATGGGACGTCGATTGCTCCATCGCTCTGCGAAGGCTGCGGAGGTGAGTCCGCAACTTTTGTAAAGCGATCTCGTCATTCCTCTCGTACGTTCGATTCGACCCGAGAGGATGGAGACCCAGATGGACAATGCCGCGGAGATCGTGCGTACATACCTCGACGCACTCACAGAAGGCCCAGCCGGGCTCGCCACCGCCCGCGAGCTCCTCGCCGACGATCTCGAGTACCACGATCCGATGATGTCGGTCGAGCGTGCCGATGACCTGATTGCCCAACTCCGCCAGATCAACGCAGGCAACGTTGACATCGAGCTGGTCGAGTTGATCCCCGGCGACGGGGTGGTGGCTTCACTCACGTCGTTCGCCATGCCGAACGGCGAGCGGGTTCCGTTCACCCAATGGTTCTGGGTCGAAGGAGCCAAGATCACCCGAAGCCGAGTCATCTACGATCCGAGACCGTTTCTGGAGCTCGGCGAACAGATGCAGTGAGGAAGGGCTGTCGGGGTGTCAGGTCCGGTGGCCAGGTGGTTTGGGTTGTGCGGTCAAGTCGTTGCCGGGAGGGCGAACTCGAAGGTGCTTTTGCGGATGCGCGGAACCGAACTCGGGCAGCATCCCATCGTCAGCGGCTCACCGATGACTTCCTCTGCCCGCCCGCGGGGTCCGGCCCAGGTGAGCCGGCGCGACTCACGCCTCAGCCCACCCAGTCTCACAGAGTTGCTCGAACCGGACGTGCTGTTTGGCGATGTCGGCCAGCCGAGCTGGTTGGCTTGGCCCGAGAAGGAAAGAACAACGTCTGACTCCGGCATCACCGAAACCCGGCCGTGTTCGGAACCTGTCACCGGATTTATGCGGTTGTCGTCGTGTTTACGTTGTCACTGTCCGTGCAGGAGCAGATACGTACTCAACAACGCTCCTCATGCGGACAGTCGTCGTCGTATGAGCGGGGTCCACCTAGCTCTTCGAAGGCTTTGAGCTGCGCAGGTTCTTGTTCTCGCGGTGGAACAGCCCACGCTTCGCCTTCTGGTGATAGAAGCAGAGCTTCGAATCGCGGGCAGTCTTCTGGTAGCAGCCAACCTCGGCGCAGATAGTCATGTACCGACCGTATCCGGTGAAGAGACAAAGCGACAACCTGACCCTGACCCGTTTTCTTCAAGTCCAGAGAAAGAGAGGAGGGAGCAATCCACGGACGATTCCGACACCCGAGGTATTGGGTGGCTCGACCCCAATCCCTCCCCTACGGCATGAGGTCGAGTCGAGCCTTGGATGTGCCGACCCAGTTCGCTGAGAAGCCTGTGCCGGCGCCATCACATAGTCACGTTCGGGCACCCACGCCGATCTGGCTGTAGACGTCGTTTTTCGGATCACGCGCCGATGGGCTCGTACGTCCCGTCGGCGATGCACCGTGAAAAGAGTCGATACCCTTGGCACAAGCCAACGAGAGGAGCCTTCAGTTGACGATCGCTGTGGGTGTGTTGATCGTCCTGCACGGACTTGTGCATTCCTTGTACGTTGGGCAGGCACTCCGATGGTTCGAATTGCGCGAAGGAATGGCCTGGCCAGTTGGAGCGCGATTCCTCTCGACGGCCACCGATACCGCGTTGAAGATCTCAGCGGCGATCACGATTGGGATCTCCTCACTGGCACTCGTCCTCGGAGGCGTTGGAATCGCCGTGGGTGTCGCATGGGGGCAACCAGTCGCTCTTGTCGCCGCAGCTCTGCTCTCATTGCTGCACATTCTCTTCTGGGATGGCAACCTCAAGACGTTCCCAGAACAAGGCCTTTACGGCATCATCATCAATGTCGTCATTGTCCTGTGGATCGCAATCGGTTGATCTCCATGTGACCGTTCGACAAGATGACATACTCCAGGCTCCGCGGGTAGGACTGGGACCTACAACCAATGGATTGACAGGCAGATTCTCCGAGTAGCAGAAGGCGATCCCGGGAATCGCCGAAGTCAGAATCTTGCTCCGCGGGTAGGACTCGAACCTACAACCAATGGATTAACAGTCCACTGCTCTGCCAATTGAGCTACCGCGGAATGGTGCCGATTGGCGCCCACAGGTTACCAATGGGGTACCCGTACCCCCATTTCCTTCAACAAGTCGCTCGACCCTCCCCGACGACTGATCCGACTACCGGAGAGCAAAGCCAGAACACGAGAGACAGGGTCTTACATCTGGAATCGAGTTCACTCCTTGTGCCGGGATCGCAGTTACCGTCCGACGGCATGGACCAAGCCGATGGCTACCGCGGAGACAGCACATCGCGCCCAGGTCGATTCGGAGAACTGAGGCGTCGTGATCCGCGGTTGCGTGTCGGCCCGCTACTGGCCATCTTGGTCCTGATGATCGTCAGTTCATGTCAGGGGACGGACCCCGATGTCGATCGAGCCAGGGCGGCAGCCGAGGACGTGCTGGGTGTCGTCGACGTAACGGACGGAGACCACGACACGCTGTTGTATCTCGCGCGTATAGACGCGGTGCTTCTCGCCTCCGGCCTCGGTGGCTCCGCCGAGACGCTCACCGAGCGTCTCGACACTCTGTGGAGAGCTCGATACACCACGTCGTCAGGTCGCCCGGGATGGGGTCTCCCCTATGCCTGGGATGCCTTCGGCGACGGTACGACCAACCCGGCCGACACGGTCTACACATACACGACCGCCATGGCCGCACTCGCCTTTCTCGACGGCTACGTCGCTCTCGGAGACAGCACCCAGCTCGACCGGGCCAAGGCCGCGGTGACCACGATCCTGACCGAGTGCTGGGGCTACGAGGCTGGACCGCTCATGTCTGTCTGGTATTCGAACCAGCCACGTGACCAGATCAACGGGTCCTACGTCGTGCACAACGTCAACGCCCTGACCTTGGCCGCCATCGCCCGCATTGACAGATACGAGGGCGAGGCCTACGAGTCGGAGAAGAGAAGTGGTATCGAGGCGATGCTGGTTGAGCATTCGGGCTACGAAGGTGTTGAGGGCCAATGGCGGTACCAGACCGGCAGCCCGAACCGGAACGATCTCGTGCACCACGCCTATATCGCACTCGGTCTCGTCGAGGCCGGTTTGCCCGAGGCCGAGGTTGCCCTCGAGTACATGTGGTCGGAGTGGTTCGACGTGTCGACCGGATCTTTCGATGCCGACAGCCGAGAGGTCATGGGGTCGACGGCATGGGGCCCGGGTGACGCACTGCTCCCCCTCGCCGCAGCTGCGAGTTGGCGCCCCCAGGCCGGGCTGTTGACCCAGCAACTGCTGATCGACGTCGACGCGGATGGGATTCCCGTCGTGGCGGACAGAGACGACAATCGCAGCGTCGTTCGCTACGGGCTGGGGCCGGCTTTGTATGCGGCATCGGTCAGCGGTGCCGACAGGATGTTTCCCGAACCGGTCTGTGACACCGACTGTTGAGCAGGATGTTCCGGAATCCGGTACGGATCGTTCAACGGTGGCCAAGATCAGGCGTCTTCGAGAAACCCCTGGAGACGGCCGGACTTGTCGGGGTGACGTAGCTTGGCCAGTGCCTTGGTCTCCAACTGACGGATGCGTTCTCTGGTCACGTTGAAGTGAACCCCAACCTCCTCGAGAGTCCTCGGCTTTCCGTCGGCCAGCCCGAAACGCATGATCAGCACCTGACGCTCGCGGTCACTCAGACCTTCGAGAGCCCGTGCCAACTGCGATTGCAGCGAGGAGAAGGTGGCAACGTCGCCGGGGCTCTCCGAGTCGACGTCCTCGACCAGATCTCCCAACGTCCCGTCCTCGTCCTCACCGACGGGTGTCTCCAGCGACACCGTGTCCTGGGCGATGCGTCTCAACTCGGCGACTCGCTCCACCGGGAGGTCGAGCTCTTCGGCCAACTCCTCGATCGAGGGTGGCTGACCACGTCGCTGCGTCATCTCCCGCTGCATGCGAGTGAGCTTGTTCACGGAGTCGAGCACGTGGATGGGCATGCGAATGGTGCGGCCCTGGTCGGCGATAGCCCGAGAGATCGACTGTCGGATCCACCATGTCGCATACGTGGAGAACTTGAACCCACGTCGATAGTCGAACCGCTCGACAGCTCGCATCAGGCCGACATTCCCCTCCTGGATCAGGTCGAGCAGTGCCATCCCCCGCCCGACATAGCGCCGGGCGAGCGAGACGACGAGACGCAGGTTCGAATTGACCAACTGGTCGTGTGCCGCCTTGGCGACCTCGACCTGATGGATGAGGACGGCCATGTCCTCGTCACTGAGTGGCTCGTCGCCGTTGAGACGCTCCTCTGCCTTGCCGCCCGCCTCTAACTGCATGGCCAGCTCGACTTCTTGTTGGGCGGTGAGGAGTGGATAGCGCCCGAGATCGTTGAGATAGAGCCTCACCGGGTCCGACACCGAGATCTGGGACACCTCGATGGTCTCCTCGACGACCCCGGGTCCCTCCTCCATCAATTTGATGCCCTTGAGCCGGAGCTCGTCGGCGACCTTTTCAAAGGCCTCGCCGGGAGCCTCGATGTCCTCGAGCTCCTGTTGGACCTCGGCCATGGTCAAGAAGCCACGATGGTTTCCCCGCTTGATCAGCGAGGCTGTCACGGAGGTGAGGTTTGGTTCTGCCATTAGCCCAAAGCCCGCTTTTGCTTCTGTAAAGCTATCAACTCGCGGAGCGTTTCGGAATGGGTTTGTGTCCCTTCCTCCATTCTCGCCATTTCCGACTCCAATGTGTGAATACGCCCCTCCAGCCGTCGGAGGGTGACCCGTCTCTGCATATCGGATGGCTCGGGCACCGGTCGCGTGTCCAAGGCGAGGGATCGGACTATCGACTGGAGGACCGGATCATCGACCCGGCCCGGGTCGACCGGTGTGCCGGTAGGCAGCTCCAAGAGCTGAGGTGCGACCTCCTCGTACGCCGCCCGGAGACGTACGTCGGTGAAGTCACTCACGGCGACATCCATGCCCGGGGGGTTGCTGAGGACAACCCGGAATAGCTCCGCCTCAGCCCGATCCAGCGGCTTGTCGTCCAACGACGGAGCCGCTTCGACAACACGCCGCCGACCACCGACCGCCTGTTCCACATCGGCCATCTCGACGCCGACCAGACGCGCCACGAACCGTCCGTACTCACGACGCGCTATCGGGTCGTTCACTCGACGAACCTGGGCGGCCGCCGCATGGAGGGCACGCGCCCGGCCCTCGGGCCCGGACAGGTCGTGTCTGCCCACCTCTTGTTCGATCCGGTGCTCGAGCAACGGCCGTGCAGCATTCACCGCCTTCGCCAGCTCTTCTGCCCTCCCCTCCTGGACCAGGTCGGCAGGGTCGAGACCGTCGGGCATCACCGCCACCCTGAGGTCCAGGTCGAGACGGAAAGGCGATTCGAGATCGTCACTGCGCAGAGCCGCCTTGGACCCGGCCTCGTCGGAGTCGAAGGCCAGCACGACACGCTCGGTGAACCGCCGCAGCAGGTCGAAATGCCCATCGCCCAACGCAGTCCCACAGGTTGCGACTGCGGTCTTGACGCCGGCCTGGTGCATGGCGATGACGTCGGTGTAACCCTCGACAACGACGGCAGGGTGCTCGTCGTCCATCTCTTGACGGGCGCGGTCGAGACCGAAGAGAACCCGCGACTTCTGGTACACCGCCGAATCGGCCGAGTTGACGTACTTCGCATCCGGGTTGTTGGTGCTCGACCGGTCGACGTCGTCGAGCTTGCGGCCACCGAACCCGATCGGATCTCCGCGGAGGTCGTGTATTGGGAACATCAGCCGTCCTCTGAAGACGTCGTAGAGCCCATGCCGGCCTCGACGCCCCAACCCCGCGTCGACAATCGCCTTGTCGGATATGCCCGCCGATTTGAGACTCTTCATCAGCGTGTCCCAGTCGAGACCGGCAAACCCGAGCCGCCACTCGTCGATCAGATCGACCTCGTATCCGCGGCTCCGTAGGTATGCGCGGGCATGACCGGCGTCGACGTCCTTCTTGAGTCTCTGGTGGTAGACGTCTGTCGCCAGCCGGAGAGCCTCGACCGCAGCCGACCTCTGGCCACGTTTGCGAGCCTCGGCCGGATCGGCCACCAGGGTGATTCCGGCCTTCGTCGCCAGCATCTCGAGGGCGTCGCCGAACTCGACTCCTCGTGTCTCCCGCACGAAGTCGAAGACGTCACCGCCCTTGCCACAGCCGAAGCAGTGGTACAGGCCGCGGGCTCGGTCGAGGGACATCGAGGCCGTCTTCTCCTGATGGAATGGGCAGACGGCCATGTGCGATCTGCCGGACTTCTTCACCTGGGTCACCTCGGACACCAACTCGACGATGTCGGTGGCCTCTCGGACCCGATCGATGTCTCCTCGGTCAGCCATTCCCATCGATCATAAGTACGACCGATGCCGGTTGTGACCTAGCCGGCGACGGCCACGAACTCCAGAGTGAGCCCCACCTCGTCGGTCACGTCGGCCACCCCGGGGACGCTGGGTATCCCGATGCCGTATTCCGACCGGAGTACCTCTGCCGTGGCGACACCACTGATGGTCACTTCGTCGACCATCTCGACGGTGACGTCGAAGGTGACGGTGTTGGAGGCCCCTTTGACGAGGAGGTCCCCGGTCACCGAGAACTCGTAGGCGTCGCCTACGGTCGCCACCACACCATCCAGGCCGTCGACGGTCGTCGGTGAGAAGGTGATGAGCTCGAACTCGTCGCTTCCCGAGTCGAGGATCACCGGCCCGCGTATGGCCCGGTCACGTCGCTCGGAGTCGGTCGTGAACGTCCGGGCGTTGATGACGATGGGCGAGAACCGACTCGCACCGAGATCACCGGCATCGACGACTACCTGACCCGCCACCTGATCGGTCGTGCCCACCACGGTCTGTTGCGAGCCGCGGAGTACCTCGCCCAACTCGAACCTCGCCGTGCTCTGCTCAGAATCGATGACGAAGGTGTCGGCAGTGGTGTTGGCCTCGGTGCCATCGGTGACTGTGGTCCCGGGTGCCCCCGTAGTGGTGGTCGCGCCGACCACGTCCGGTGTGGTCAGCTCGGTCGAGGGCTCGCCAGAGCCTCCCGCGAACCAGAACAGGTAGGCGAATACGCCGCCACCGAGTAGGACAACTGCGGCCACGACGAAGGCGATTGCTCGGCTCACGGCGTCGGAGTGTCTCCCATTTGCGTCAACCCGGCCTAAACGAGTCTCTCGCTCAGATATGCGGCAATCTGGCTCATGGCGACGCGGTCCTGAGCCATCGTGTCGCGATCGCGAACCGTGGCGGCGCCATCCTCGAGGGAGTCGAAGTCAACTGTCACGCAATATGGGGTCCCGATCTCGTCCTGGCGTCGATACCGCTTCCCGATCGACTGGGTCACGTCCAGTTCGACCATCCACAGTTTGCGCAGCTCGGCGGCGAGTCGCTCCGCCGGCTCGATGAGCTCGGGCTTCTTCGACAGCGGGAGGACAGCGGCCTGGTAGGGAGCGAGACGGTGATGCAGCTTGAGGACTGTCCTCGGCTCGTCATTCACCACCTCCTCGTGATACCCGTCGATCAGGAAGGCAAACGTCGTCCTGGTGGCACCGGCGGCCGGCTCGATCACGTAAGGGAAGAAGCGCTCGTTTGCCTCCTGGTCGTAGTAGCGCAGATCCTCGCCGGAGTGCTCCGTATGTTGTCTGAGGTCGAAATCGGCGCGATTGGCGATACCCTCGAGCTCGTCCCAACCCCACGGAAATCGATATTCGACGTCTGCGGTGGCGGACGAGTAGTGACTCAGCTCGTCACTGTCGTGGTCGCGGAGCCGTAGGTTGTCTTCGCTCATCCCCAGGTCTACGTACCAGCGAAACCTCGCGTCCAGCCAGTAACGGAACCACTCATCGGCGTCGTCTGGAGCACAAAAGTACTCCATCTCCATCTGCTCGAACTCCCTGGTGCGGAACACGAACTGGCCCGGCGTGATCTCGTTGCGGAAGCTCTTGCCCAGCTGGGCGATTCCGAAAGGCAGCTTGAGTCTGTTGGTGCGACGCACGTTCTCGAAGTTGATGAATATCCCCTGCGCTGTCTCCGGGCGCAGATAGACGAGGTTCTCGTCCGACTCGATGGGCCCCATATGGGTTCGGAACAAGAGGTTGAAGTCTTGGGGCTCGGTGAACTCACCCCGCTTGCCGCATACCGGGCACTGATCGGAGTCTTCGAGCTTGTCGAGACGATGACGGCTGTTGCAGTTGCGACACTCCACCAGTGGGTCGGTGAAGACGTCCTCGTGCCCGGAGGCTTGCCAGACCTGTCGGGCCTGGATGATCGCCGTGTCGACACCCACGATGTCCGGTCTCTCCTGCACCATCGACCGCCACCACTCGTCCTTCACGTTGCGCAGCAGCTCCACCCCGAGCGGCCCGTAGTCATACGCAGATCGAATGCCCCCGTAGATCTCCGAGGACTGGAACACGAACCCGCGCTTCTTGGCGAGATTCGAGATGGTGTCGAGTGTCACTTCGGTCATGCGAAGGCAGAGACGGTGCCGTGATGTGTTCCGTTAGTCAATCTGAAGACCCCTCTTCGGCGCCTCCGAATCGTCTCTCCCGAGCCTGAAAGTCGACGACGGCGTCGACCAGCGCATGACGGTCGAAATCCGGCCAGAGGATGCCTGGGAAGTAGAACTCGGCGTATGCGGACTGCCAGAGCAGGAAGTTGGAGAGACGGTGCTCGCCAGAGGAGCGGATGATGAGATCGACGTCGGGCATGTCAGGCACGTACATGGCACGCCGGAACGACTCCTCGTCGATGTCTTCCGGGGCGCCCGACGCGGCCAGTCGGCGTGCCGCGTCGACTATCTCGCGTCGGCTCCCGTAGTTGAATGCGAAGACGAGGTTGAGCCTTGTGTTGTCTCTGGTCTTCTCCTCGGCGTCGGCCATGTGCTCGCGATTCCGATCCGGGATTCGCGGGTCGTCCATATCGCCTGCGAAGAGCATCCGCACCCCTTGTGCATGCAGATCGTCACGTCTTCTCAGAAGGAGATCCTCGTTGAACCACATCAGAAACTGGACCTCCTCGTCAGATCGCGCCCAGTTCTCGGTGGAGAACGTGAATGCGGTCACCCATTCGATACCCAGTTCGAGAGCCCCTTCCACGGTGTCGAACAGGGCCTCCTCCCCGGCGAGATGACCGGCGGTTCTCGGCAAACCTCGCTGATTCGCCCAGCGCCCATTGCCGTCGAGGATGAGACCGACATGACGCGGGACGCGGTCCAGGTCGACTCGGTCGAGGTCGAGAGTCATTCCATCACCGCCAGTGACGTCAGCTTGCGGTCGAGGTGATATTCGACGAATCGCCTGGCGACTCCCATCGCCTCTCGGGAGAGGGCCATATCGATCGGTGGCAGGGCACCGAGCTCCGATCCCGCCAGGGTCGCCAGATACTGGGTGAGACCCTCCCGTAGCCGCACCGCTCCCTCGACGCGACAGCGATCACATACCGAGCCGCCCCCACCGAAGGAGAAGCGGTGCAGGTCCTCCACCCGACCGCAGCTCGCACACTGAAGTAGGGAAGGAGCCACCCCGACGATCTCGGCGAGTTTGAGGAGATACGAGGTGAGGAGGTCGGGGCTGCGCTCACCGGCCTCCAGGGTCTTCAATCCGCGTTGCAGGAGCAGAAACAGACGGACGGCCGCCTCATCCTCCTGGGCCACCGCGTCGGCGGCCTCGACCATGGTCCCTGCAGTGACCACCGCGTCAAGGTCGCCCCGGAGGTTGGGGAATGGCTCCAGTACCGCCACCTGGGTGATCGTGTCGAGGTTTCTCCCCTCGTAGAGCACCAGGTCGACGTGAGTGAATGGCTCCAGTCGACCGCCAAAGCGGCTCTTGGTCTTTCGCACCCCTTTGGCGACGGTTCGTATCTTCCCGTTGTTCGGGCTGAGGATGACGACGACGCGGTTCGCCTCACCGAACGGGTAGGAGCGGAGGACTATGCCCTGGTCGTGGACGATTGCCATGGCCTCGACAGGGTATCGGTCGTAGTGCGTAGTCTCGGGTACATGCCGCTCTTACCGGACGAAGAGGTAGCCGAGTTCATCGACGGGCACCCTGCTTGGTCGTGGGCCGACAAGGCGATAAGCAGGACCTTCGAGTTCTCCGACTTCAACATGGCAATGGGTTTCGTGACCCGGGTCGCCCTCGAGGCAGAAAAGGCCAACCACCACCCCGACATCGACATTCGTTGGAACAAGGTGGCGCTCACGTTGTCCACGCACTCCGCCGGGGGTCTCACCGAGACGGACCTCGAGCTCGCGCAGACCGTCGACGGGCTCACCTGACCCCTTCCCGGTTCAACGCCGTGGGCCTTCTTGGTCGCAACCAGGGAAGACGTCTTGATGTGTTCTCGAGGCGGTTCGGCCCGTATATGGGTCTAACTACCGGAGGTTCGGGGCGCGAAGCGTGGGGGCCTCTTCTCCCTCGCGGCTGCGACGCCTTCGGCGGCGTCCGGGGCGGTGAAGCCGAGGAACTCGTAGGCCACGGACGCGTCGAATATCGGGTAGGCCATGCGGAGCCAGTGGTTGAGGGTGTGCTTCGTCCAGCTCAGCGCGTCCACAGAGCCTGCCGCGAGCCGTGAGGCGAGGCCGCGGGTGAACTCGTCGAGCTCCTCGTCGTCGACCACCTTGGCAACCAGCCCGATCCGCTCTGCCTCGGCGCCGTCGATGGGCTCGTTGGTCAACAGGTAGTACTTCGCTTTGGCCATGCCGATGAGAAGTGGCCAGATGACGGCGGCGTGGTCACCGGCGGTCACCCCGATGGCCGTGTGCCCGTCGAGGAATCTCGCGGATCGGGCGGCAACGGGAATGTCCGCCATGAGCGCGGTGGCGAGCCCTGCGCCGACCGCGGGGCCGTTGATGGCCGACACGATCGGCTTGGAGCATTCGATCATGTTCCTCACCAAATCCCTCGCCTCCTTGAGGACACGACGATGGACCTCGTGGTCGGCAAGGACGTTGTCGATCATGTCATAGTCGCCCCCGGCCGAGAACGCCCTGCCCTCACCTCTGAGCAGGACAGCCCTCACTCTCGGGTCGCGGTCGATGTCGGGCCAGACGTCGACCAACTCGCGGTGGCCCTGCTCGGTGACCGCATTGAGCTTCTCCGGGTTGGAGTACGTGATCACCAGCACACCGTCGTCTTGCTGGTCGATGGTGAGGTACTGGTAAGAGCCGATGTCCATGACGAGACGGTAGGGCAAACGTCATAATCGAGGCATGCGATACGAGGGCAAGCTGACGATCGTCACCGGCGGAGCATCGGGCATCGGGGCGGCGACGGTGCGAAGACTCGCCTCCGAGGGTGCTCACGTGGCAGTGGTGGACGTCGACGCAGACGCCGGAGCCGGCATCGCATCCGAAGTAGCCGGTGTCGCAGTCGGTCTGGACATCGCCGATCTCGACGCGATCCCGGGCGCAATCGACCGCCTCGTCGACGAGACGGGGAACATCGACCTACTCGTCAACTGTGCCGGATGGGACAGGGCGATGCCG
>JASFVB010000022.1:0-21444 GCA_050050035.1 Acidimicrobiia bacterium
TCCCGACTCAAGGCCGATGCGCGCATCTTCTGCGCCGAGCCCAACGGGCAGAACATCAACGATGGTTGTGGGGCAACCTCACCCGAGTACCTGGCGCAACGCGTGAACGGTCAGATCGGGTTCGCCTTCGACGGTGACGCCGATCGGCTGATCGCCATCGACGAAGACGGTGAGGTCGCCAACGGTGACGTGATCATGGCGATCATCGCCCGCCACCTCAAAGAGCAGGGACGACTGAAGAAGAACCTCGTCGTGGCGACGGTGATGTCCAATCTCGGGTTTCGCAGGTCGATGGCAGAGGCCGATATCGAGATGGTCGAGACGCCGGTGGGCGACCGCTACGTCATGGAGGCGCTCATCAAGCGAAGGGCACTGCTCGGTGGCGAGCAGTCAGGCCACATCATCTTCGCCGACATGGCACAGACAGGCGATGGTCTGCTCACCGCGATTCAGCTCCTCAATGTCGTGGCCGGCACCGGCAAGGAGCTGCGGCTGCTTCGTGCCGAGGCCATGACCGAGTTCCCCCAGGTCCTCCTGAACGTCGAGGTGGCCCGGAGCGTCGACGTGGCCAGCCTCGACGAGCTCTGGGACGAGGTAGCCGTCGTCGAGGAAGAGCTCGGCGAAGACGGGCGGGTGTTGGTTCGCCCCTCCGGCACCGAGCCGTTGGTCAGGATCATGGTGGAGGCCCCTTCCCAAACGCTGGCGAGCGGGTACGCTGAACGTCTCGCGGCCGTCACGGAGGTGGCCGCGGCAAAGGAGTGAGTGGCGGGAGACGAGAGAGCGACGACAAGAACCCCCTAGCGCCTGGCCTCATCTGAGTGAGGTGACGAGGAGGAAGGTCATCGAGAGATTCGGCGGATGCCTTCCCGGCCTACCACGGTCGTGACGAGTGGGAGCAAAACCCGGGAGCGATTCCGGAACAGAGGCCCACTCCAGTGGTTCGGCCAATGTGCCGATCTTCGTCGCACGCGTCCCCTGTCCTCCAGAAAGGAACGACGCATATGTGCGGAATCGTTGGATACGTAGGCCCCAAACCGGTCGTGGACGTCCTCGTGCCGGGTCTTGCCCGTCTCGAGTACCGGGGATACGACTCGGCAGGAGTCGCCCTGAACACCGGCTCGTCGATAGATGTCATCAAGACGGCTGGGCGCATCGCAGACCTCGAGAGCCTCATGGCGAGCAACGGGAGAGTCGAGGCGATCTCGGGTATCGGTCATACCCGTTGGGCGACCCACGGTGCGCCGAACACGGTCAACGCACACCCCCACGCCAATCAGAGTGGCGACGTGGTGGTCGTGCACAACGGAATCGTGGAGAACTGGGCCGACCTCAAGCAGAAGCTTCTCGAGAGCGGGCACGTGTTCACGAGCGACACCGACACCGAGGTGATAGCTCACATGATCGGTGACCTCGCCGACATGCCGTTGGTCGACGCGGTTCGCACGGTGATGAGCGAGGCGGAGGGGGCCCTGGCCTTGGCGGTCATGCGCAGATCGGATCCCGAGCTGATCGTCGGGGCGCGGCGCGGCTCTCCGTTGGTGGTCGGCCGGGGCGACAACGAGAATTTCCTGGCGTCAGACATCCCGGCATTCCTCGAGCACACGAGGGAGATGGTGATCATCGATGACGACCGTGTCGTGGAGGTCCGGCCAACGTCGGTCCGGTTGTACGACCTCGACGGCAACGAGATCGAGCCGGAGCACCGCAAGATCCAGTGGGACTTCGAGGCAGCCGAGAAGGCGGGTTATCCGACCTTCATGCTCAAGGAGATACACGAGCAGCCCAAGGCGATCGCCGACACACTCGCCGGGCGTGTCTCCGACACGGGTCGGGTGATTCTCAACGAGCTGGAGATGGATCCGGCATTGCTGCGAGCGATCGACAAGGTCTTCGTGGTTGCCTGTGGCACGTCGTACCACGCGGCGATGATGGCGAAGTACGCCATCGAACGCTGGACCCGGCTGCCCGTCGAGATCGACATCGCCTCCGAGTTCCGCTACCGGGACCCTGTTCTCGATGCGCGATCGCTGGTGATAGGCATCAGCCAGTCAGGTGAGACCATCGACACACTTGCCGCGGTCAGATACGCCAAGGCACAGGGCGCCAACCTGATCGGGGTCAGCAACGTCCTCGACTCGGCGCTGGCACGCGAGTCGGACGCCGTGCTGTACACACGCGCCGGGCTGGAGATCGGTGTCGCCGCGTCCAAGACCTTCACCACGCAGCTGGTGGCCATGCAGCTCCTCGGTCTGTATCTCGCCCAGGTCCGAGGCACACTCGACCCGGGCAAGGTGGAGCTGCTGGTGCGGGACATCCAGGAGCTGCCTGGGCAGGTGGAACACGTTCTCGAGACGTCCACCGAGATCGAGAAGCTCGCCAAGGACTGGAGTGGAGTGCGTGACTACTTCTTCTTGGGTCGGTCCGGTGACTTCCCCGTCGCAATGGAAGGGGCGCTCAAACTGAAGGAGATCGCCTATGTCCGCGCCGAGGGCTACGCCGCAGGAGAGATGAAGCACGGCCCCATAGCGCTCATCGAGGACGGTGTCGTCGTGGTGGGTGTCGCCACCGACAGCCATGTAAGGGCGAAGACCCTGTCCAACATGGAGGAGATGCGGGCCAGGGGTGGCACGATCGTCCTCGTGGCCGAGGAGGGCGACGATGTGGGCGAGGTTGCCCAACACGTGATCAGGGTCCCGTCCGGCCCCGACCTGCTGTGCACCGTCACCGCGGTGATCCCGCTCCAGCTCCTGGCGTATCACGTGGCCACGGCCCGTGGCCTGGATGTCGACAAGCCGAGGAACCTGGCGAAGACGGTGACTGTGGAGTAGTGGCTCAGGTGCCGAGAAGCTCGTCGTAGACACTCTCCACGTGCCCGACCATCCGGGCGATGGAGAACTCCTCGATGGCGCGATCCCTGGCGCGGGCCCCTAGCTCCAGACGTTTGCCCTCGTCTCGTAGCAGCTCCGTCACGTGCGCCGCCAAAGCCCTCGTGTCACCGGGGCGTGCGAGTAACCCTGTCGGTTCGGGCCCGAGCGCCTCGGCGACCCCTCCGACATCGGTCGCAACGACAGGACGGCCGAGTGCCATGGCCTCTACCAGGGATATAGGGAATCCCTCGAACTCGGATGCCATCAAGAAGACGTCGAAGGACGCGACGTAGGGGTAGGGGTCTGGCTGGAACCCCACAAATCGGACGTTTGTGTCGATCCCGAGCGCAGCTGCTCGCCGTTCCAGGGTGTCCTGGTAGCCCGCTTCCTTCTCTCGGCCGACGATCACGAACGTCGTCTGGGGGAGCTCGGCGCTCACGGCCCGGGCCGTCTCCAACCACACCTCGTGGCCCTTCTGGTGGCGGAGGTGGGCGACATTGCCGACGACGAGGCCACCGGGCGGGATGCCCAGCGCGGCTCGAGTCTTCTCGACATCGGCGCGAGCCGTTCCGCTGACGGCGCGTGGATCGATGCCGCCGTAGATCACTCTCGAGTCCCGTGGTGCGGGCCATCCGCGTGTCACCGCGCGTCCGACGACCCGTGAGACGGAGATGACCACGTCGCACAAGGGGTAAGTGACCCTGTTGGCGAGACGAGTGAGCCGATTCCGTGAGCCGGGCAGGCTGTGCTCGGTGTGAACCAGGGTCGCTCCGGGGGAAACGACCCTCACGATCGTGGATGGCAGCGGTGAATGAGTGTGAATCAGGTCGTATCTCCCATTGCGGATCAGGGATCGCACCTTGGACACTCCCGTGCCGCTGATGTCGCTCGTGATGTCGAGACAGTGGACCGAAAGCCCGGCGTCGAGGAACGAGGGGACGACATCGTCCTTCCATGGTGTGAAGTAGGCGACCTCGTACTCGAAGCGATCACGATCCAGATACGGAATCGACTCGGAGAGCAGCCGTTCGACTCCACCCAGCCCCAGGCCTTTGACCATCACGAGTATGCGGGGCTTCCCGCCCGGAACGGATCCGGTCCCCCCGGTCGTCACGTCGTCAACGCCCGCGCATTCGGCGTCGCACCGCCCAGCCGACGCGGCTTCGCTGGGCCAGCTGGAACGCCCGCGACGTCTTCACGGCGAACAGCCTTGGAGTTATGTGGCTGTAGATGCCGACTCTGTGGAGCGTGTACATCGTCTCGGGAATGTAACGGTTAGGTGTCACGACGGCCGCGTCGTAGCCCGCCTCACGCACCAGCCTCGTGGTCACCTCGTTGAAGTCGCCGGCCGGATAGCAGAACGTGGTCACCTCGGTTCCGAGCCTCTTCTCGAGCTCCGTCTTCGACTCGGCTATCTCCTTGCTGGCCGCCGCCAGATCGAGCGTCGAGAGCATCGGGTGGGTGAGGGTGTGTGAGCCGTACGTGAACGTGCCGGCTGCCGATTCGATCTGCTCACTCGTCATATGCAGATCCATCTCGTCGAACCTGTCAGGTTCGGGGAGTCTCAGCCAAGGGAACGGCCGCTCGGTGTCGATCATCGAGCTGACCAGGTAGACGGTGGCCCTGACGTCGAGCTCGTCGAGAACCGGCCGGGCATGGAAGTAGTTGTCCTGATATCCGTCGTCGAACGTCAGGGCGAACGAGCGCGAGGGCTGGAGGGCGGGGTCGGTACCTATCACCTCTTCGAGCACAACGTTCTCGAGCCCGTGGCCCTGCAGTGTCTCGATGTGGCTCCTGAGCGTTTTCGGGGACACCGACAGCCCATCGCGTACCTCTGGGTTGACGCGGTGGTAGGCGAGGATCAGCACGGGTATGGAGCCATTGATGGGATGTCCCTTCGGGTATTCCATACAATCGAAGCACCTGTGGCAAATCTGATCGGGGTAGTGCAGTCGGGCTTCTTCCTGTGGGGGGTCGCCCTGGGAGCTGTCGGCCTCGTGCTCTCCCTTCTCATGGCCCGGGCGCGTCCCGAGGTGGAACCTCTGGCCATGGGCGGTGTGGTCATAGCCGTTGCGGCCGTTGCGGCAGTCGCGTGGGCCGGAGGGTCCTCCGCACCCATGTGGGCGGGCTTGATGCTGATTCTGCTGGGCACGGTCCTGGCGGTCAGGCTTGGCTTCTCCCGGGCCGTGGTTGCCGTCGCCTCCGTGCCGGGGGCAATCGTCCTGGCACTGGCTGCTTCTCCCGACCCCGGTTGGGTGAGGGTCGTCGTCATTGTCGGAACTCCGCTGCTCGGCTATGCAACTGACGACTTCGAGTCCAGGTATGCCGATCGCGGATTTGGCATCGTCTTCTTCGGCCTGGCTGCAATGGGAGCGTTCCTCGCCGTCCCCGACACCGAGTGGATCCGTTCCCTCTTTGCCGTATGCCTTCCGATGTCGTTGACGGCTTGGCCACGTCCGAGGCTGTCTCTGGGCCCTTCCGGTATCTACTTGGCGATGGCGGTCTTTCTGCTCTTCACCGCGGCGGGCGGTATTGGGCGCCCCGCTTCGGTCATAGGAGGGCTTGCCTGCCTCGGCTACCTGGTCCTGGAGCCGGTGGCTGTGCGAGCCAGACCAACCCTCGCCAGGTTGCCGGGGGTGATGCACACGACTCCCGAGGCATCCCTCCTCGCTGCGGTGCCTCAGTTCATGTTGGTCGTGATCGCATCCCGGGTGGCGGCTCGAACCGACAACCCCGGGCGGGCTGCTGCCATCGCTTTGATTGCTGCTGTAGCCGCCTACCTTCTTCTCGTGTGGGCGGACAGCTCCCGTGTCGTCAACCCGGCCGAGACCCATTCGGATGTCTGAGACCGCGATCCTCCACGTCGTTTCGTACGACGTGAGCCGAGGTGCCGAGCGCTACGCGAGAGCCCTCGTGGACAACCTGAACCGTCAGGGGCAGGCGAGACACCTGCTCATGACCATGTTTCGCGGCGACGAGGACACGCTGGGCGTTGACCATGCACTCGACGTGCCAAGGGGCCGGTTTCGCAGTCTTGGCTTCGACCCTCGGGTCGTGAAGAGGATGCGTCGCGTCGTTCAGGACATCACCCCATCGGCAGTCGTGGCTCATGGCGGCGAGCCGGCCAAGTACGCCGCGTTCGCCCTCCCCGGTCACATTCCCTATGCATACCTGGTGATCGGATCGACACACCCGAAGCTGAGCAACCCGATTCGAAGGGCGTTGCGGAAGGTGTATCTGGACAGAGCCACCGCGATCGTGACCGTCTCTGGCGCGCTCCGGGATGACGTGGTGGCCGAGCGACCGTCGGTGGAGATGAGAACCCATGTCATACCAAACGCCCGCGACGCCGATACATACAAACCCGACTCGCATCAACGAACCACCACGCCTCGGGTGATCTTCATCGGCCGTCTCGAAGAGCAGAAGAGACCTCATCTCTTCCTGGACACGGTCGACTCGCTGAGCCGTCGGGGAGTGACGATGGCCGCGATGATCGTGGGTGACGGGCCACTACGAGAAGAGGTGGATTCACGAGCCGGGTCGCTAGGAGTCGACGTGGTGGGCTCGCGTGGTGACGTGCCCACGCTTCTCTCATCCTCGGATCTGCTCGTGGTCACGAGCTGCCCACCAGAGGGTCTCCCCGGTGTCCTCATCGAGGCCGGGCTCTGCGGTGTGGCCGTCGTGACGACCGACGTGCCCGGGGCGAGAGACGTTGTCGAGGACGACGTGACCGGGATCGTCGTTCCCGTCGATGCCCCCGAAGTGCTGGCCAGGGCGGTGGAGACTCTCACGACCGACCCGGAGAGACTGGACGCGATGGGCCGCGCCGCGAGAGAGCACTGTCTGGGGCTCTTCACCATCGATGCCACCGTCGAGAGCTGGCGCCTGGTGATAGAGGGGATGATGCGATGAGGGAGAAGCCGGACGAAGTGGCCTTCAGCGTGGCTCATCTGACCACCGTGGACATGAGTCTGCGGTTCCTTCTCTGGCCTCAGCTCCTGGCCGTCGTCGATGCAGGGGGCGAGTCGTTTGGGATCAGCGCACCCGGTCCGTGGGTTGCCGAGTTGGAGGACGCCGGAGTGCACCATCTGGCTCTCCAATCCTCGACGCGCGGCTTCAGTCTGTGGGCGGACGTGCGTTCGGCGGTCGAGCTCTGGCGCATTCTGAGACGGACCCCGCTCACGATCCTGCATACGCACAATCCGAAGCCCGGCGTATACGGCCGGATTCTGGGACGGCTGGCGGGTGTCCCCGTCGTGGTCAACACACTCCACGGCTTCTATGCCACGAAAACCGATCCCATGGCGAAGCGTCTGGTCGTCTATGGCCTCGAGGGTTTGGCAGCGCGCTTCTCTGACGCCGAGCTCCACCAGAATCCGGAGGACCTCGAGCTGGCCGGGCGATCCGGGATTGTGCCTCATGGGCGTGGGAGGCTCCTTGGGAACGGGATCGACTTGTCCAGATTCGACCCGTCCGACAAGTCGGGGGCGCGAGCACGAATCAGAGACGAGATCGGGGCAGACGATTCCGATGTCGTCGTGGGGACGGTGGGCCGGCTGGTGGCGGAAAAGGGCTACCTGGAGTTGTTCGAGGCCGTCGAGCGGGTCGGGCCCGGGTTTGTCTTCGTCGTCGTTGGGCCGGCCGATCTGGACAAGCCGGACTCGCTGCCCGCCGAGGTGGTCGAACGAGCTCGTTCTGCCGGCGTCAGGTTCCTCGGCATGAGGACAGATATGGAGGACATCTACGCAGGACTCGACTTGTTCGTCCTCCCGTCACATCGTGAGGGCTTCCCCAGAGCGGCCATGGAGGCTGCAGCGATGGGTTTGCCTGTGATAGCCACCGATATCAGGGGCTGCCGCCAGGTCGTGCGTCACGGAGTAAACGGCCTCCTGGTCCCCGTCGGTGAGCCCGACGCGCTGGCGAAGGCGATCGAGACCGTCGGCGAGGACCGTGAGGTCATGGCCGAGATGTCCGCCGAGAGCCACCGGATCGCTCGCGAGGAGTTCGACGAGCGTCGCGTGGTCGACATCGTCATGAGTACGTACCGGGAGACCTTGGAGGCAAAGGGCCTGGCTCACCTGATGCCGGCCGGGATGCTGGACGCACCCGATGTCTCCCCACCCCGGGAGGCGAAGGCAGAGGACGCGGTGGCTCTGGCCGGTCTCCACTCCGACTTGATCACCGGTGGGTTTCTCCCCAGGCTCGGCCGGAGATTCATGAGGCTGCTCTACAGAGGCCTCCTCGAATGGGAAGGAACTCGAGCCTACGTGGTCGACGACGCCGGAGGCGCAGCGGGTTTCGTCGTGGGAGTGGTCGACGTCGGTGCCTTCTACCGGTGGTTCCTGAAACGACACTGGTGGCGTGCAGGTCTTGCCGCATTGCCCGCCTTGCTCGATCCCCGCAACATGTGGAGGGCGTGGGAGTCCCTCAGGTATGGGGGACAAGACGACACGGGCTCGATTCCGTCGGAAGTGCTCTCGTTGGGGGTGGCGATCCGGGCCCGCGGCCGGGGGTGTTCCGGTGTCCTTCTCACCACGGTGCTCGACCGGCTCGCCGACGACGGCTGCTCTGCGGTCCGCGTGGTCGTGGCATCGCAGAATGCCGCGGCCATCGCGGCCTATCGAAAAGCCGGGTTCGTGGCCCATGACACGATCGAAGTCCATCGCGGTGAGTCATCTGAGGTGCTGGCTTGGCATCATTCCTAATAGCCTTCGCGGTCTCCGCCGGTTGGTGTGTGCTTTCGCTTTGGATCGGCCCTAGAACGGGGTTTGTCGACCGACCGGAGCGGAGCGAGCTGACCGCGCATGACCGTCCCGCCGTTCCCCTGGGTGGAGTGGGGATCTTCCTCGCAGTGCACGTGGCTGCCGTGTCCAGAGACGGCCTCGATGTGGCCCTGCTAGTGGCTTCCGGCATCGTTTTGGTACTCGGTCTGATCGACGATCGAGTGGGTCTCGGTCCCGCGGTTCGTCTCGTCGTCGAGCTCGGTGCAGCCCTGGTGCTGGTCGTGATGACCCCATACACCGAATCCGGTGCGGTCTTCGTGGTACTTGCGGTCTTGGTCGTCGTGACGGCGGTCAACTCCGTCAATCTGTACGACGGTCTCGATGGGTTGGCCGGCTCGAGCGCCCTGGTGACCGCTCTCGGGCTGGCGTGGCTCCTGTCGGGACGCGGGCTGGGAAGCGTTCCGCCGATCGAGCTGGCCATGGCAATCGGGGGTTTTCTCGTTCTCAACTGGCATCCGGCGAAGGTGTTCCTCGGCGACGGCGGGTCGTACGTGATTGGCTTGACGCTGGCTCACATGATCCTCTCCTCCGGCGATTCCACCGGTGATGTGATCGTGGCTCTGGGCTTGTTCGGAGTGTTCGCCATCGACCTGTTGGCTTCGATTGCGAGACGTCTTCTCTCTGGCGGGCCGTTGTTCGCGGGGGATCGCGCCCATCTCTACGATCAACTACGGGAGCGTGGGCTCGGTGTCTCTCGCGTAGCACTTGCCTCGGGTGTGGCCCAGGGGACCCTTGTGGCCGCCGTGGTCCTCGTCGATCGCTCCATGACCGCCTGGGCGGGTGTCGCCGTCCTCATCGCCCTGATGATGGTGATCATGGGGGCTCTGGCTCGAGCCGGCTTCCTCAGCGTCGGCTCGGGCTGACGGGTATCCGTTGGTCGTCGGGCTCGAGGCGAGCCCGGTGGCCGCGGTCCCGGGACGTCTTCGGTTCTTCTGGATCCTGGGGCCAACCCAGCGTCACCAGCAGGGCGAGCAGAAACGGGAGCACCTGCACTCGCTGACGTGCCAGGATCCCCAGGTTGAGGATCGAGCTGAAAGCGATGATGAACCCGCCCGTGTAGAAGAAGGACAGGAGCAGCAGGGGGTTTCCGCGGATCATTCGTCTGTTGCGGAGCATCGTCGGGATCCTCCAGATGACGAACAGAAGCAGTGCGGTCCCCTCCACCGCGCTGACCGCGGTGGCGACGTTGGTCGCCTCGTTGAGGAGCGGTCGGAAGATGACCTTGAGTGTGGCTTCGGGCAGGTCGAGTGGGCTGGAGACCACGCCACCGGTGACCTCGGAGCCACCCTGGGCCGTCTGATTCTGGACACTCTCGAGGAAGGCACCTGGGTCCGCGGTGTCGCCGCCACCCTCCAACGAGACGTCGAAGTCAGAGGCGAAGACTCCCCATGCGAACGTCAGGCCGACGACGGCGATCACGAGGAGCACGAGACGTTTGGCGCCGCCCGTGTTGGCAGTGCCACGTCTCATGAGGAGGAAGGCGAGAGCCCCGGCCAGCGCGAGCATGATGGCGACGTGGGGGCGGACCTGGGCGGCCAGATAGAGCCCGAGGCCGGCAGTGATGAGGCCCATGGGCTCGAAACGGCGGAGCATCCGGGAGATGCCAAATGTGGCCAGACCGAGGAAGAGCATCATCAGGGCGTCCTTGCCGATGCTCGCCGGCCAGAAGACGATTGATGGGAAGAAGAGGATGGCTATGGCGTAGCGCTTGAGCGCCTTGCCCTGCAGCCATGGGCGGAACGCGGCATAGAAGAGGAGTTGGCCGAGGAAGGCGATGAAGGCGAACATCAGGAAGCCGCCCCGCATCATCGGGGTGTAGATCGCGTAGACGAGGCCCGTGACCACTTCGGTGAAGGCGGTCCCTTGCCCACCGGCGTCCGACATCGGCACGGACAACGACCTCCAAATGCTCGCGAAGGCGACACCTCGGGAGTGATACCGGAATGCGTCCCCGGTCCCGTAGAGATCTATGGCCATGTAGTAGCGCAAGAAGGTCCCGGCCAGCTTGGCCATGAGCCCCCACATCACGAGCCGCGGGAGCCATTCTTGGTCGCTGCGGATCGGGATCAACGTGCCGATCCAGTACGTGATGACAATCAGCAGGAGTGCCAGCACGCCCCACTCGACGATCTCCCCGGTGCTGATGCCGAGCGTGGCTACTGCGACAATTGGTGCGGGTGCCGTCATCACAAGAGCTCGAAGTCGCTCACGGCCACGTCCCAGGCATCCATCGACCAGAGGGTATCCCCAAGATCACGGAGGGGTCTGGCCACGAGGCTCAGTGCCTTCAACCCGGGAACCGGGATGAATCCTCGCCTCACTGCCGCCCTTCGCTCCGGTGAGCCTTTCGAGAACCACGTGGCCAGGTATGCCGAGCCCACCGAGCCAACTGCAGCGTGCATGGCGCGGGAGGGTTCGCCGAATGCGTCCGCCACCACCAGCTCCGGCCTTCCTCTGCGTCGGTTGGGTCGGACGACGGCGACGCTCCCTTCGGCGGATGCGAAGTAGTAGCGAGCCGACGGGTGGGATCCGAAGCGCCAGGTGTTGTATTCAGGTGTTCTCGGTGTGCGTATTCCCAAGGCCGGCCGATCGTCCGGCAAGGGGCCGCCCGCGGGTCTCGCGTTTCGAAGGAACGAGCTCGGGTCGAGTGATCCCGATTCGACCTTGCGCAGGACGTGGACCGAAGGGCGCACCAGACCACCGATGGGACCGATCTCTCGCCATCCCATCTTGAGATACCCGGGCTTGGACCTCTCGTTGGGCGTGTTGAACACGAGGTCGATTCCCTCGGCGGTGGCGATCTCGACGCATTCCTCGGTGAGTCTCCGGAATATCCCGCGACGCTGGTAGTCCGGGTGAGTCGCGGTGTCCACGGCGCGCACTCCTCGTAGAACTTCGCCGTCGGGCGTCGTGAGATCCCATCGCATGAATGTCCTGAGCCCGACGATCTGCCGATCCTCGACCGCGACCAGCGCAATCGAACGGCCGAACGGGTTCTCGACATGCTTCCAACGAAACAACTCGGGTGTCCTCCTGAGTAGTGGCGGCTCGCCCAAAGATGTCCTCATCAGGGCGAGGACCTCCTCCATGTCGGAGTCCTCGAACCTGCGTGTGTCGGTCACGGTCGCCATTGGCATCCGGCCGGGCACACGTCTCCGGGTCAGCCCCGGTCCGCGTCGAACAACTCGGCCATGCCATCCTCGAAGGCGACCTCGGCCTTCCAGCCGAGGATCTCCTCGGCCTTCGCCGCCGACACATACGATGGTGCGACATCACCCGGCCGCGGGTCACCGAACTCGACCTGGGTCGGGAACCGCTCGACGACTTTCTCGGCGAGCTGTCGGATCGTGACCACGTCTGGCGACACGATGTTGAGCGTCATCCCTGCTTCGTCGGAGCGTGTCGCCAGTGCGAACGCCCTGGCGATGTCGGAGACGTGGGTGAACTGCCGACCCTGAGAGCCATCGCCCTGAATCGTGATCGGCTCCCCGCTCAGGGCCTTCCTGATGAAGATCTCGAAGACCGAGTTGGGCCGCATGCCCAGCCCGTACGCGGTGCCCAACCTCAGGGCGATCGCGGACAGACCTCCTAGACGATGGCTGGCGAGGAGCATCTGCTCCCCGGCGAGCTTGGTGATGTTGTAGGGGTGGTCGGGGCTGGCAGGATGCTCCTCGTCGACAGGTTCGTATCGAGGCTCCCCGTAGACCTCCCAGGTCGAGGCATAGACGACTCGTGCGTCGTTCTCGAGTGCCGCCGTGGCGACGTTCGAGGTGCCGGTCACGTTGACGGCGGCGGCGAGCCCAGGCTGCTCGGCGGCGAGGTAGACGTCCCCGATGGCGCCGACGTGGCACACGACGTCATGGCCGGTGACAGCTGCCTGCACTTGATCGAGGTCGAGGAGGTCGCCGGTGATCTCCTCGATGTCGTCGAGACCCGCTTGCTTGACGTCGAAGCCGGTGACCTTCGCGCCGTCGGCGAGGAGACGTCTGCACACGTGTCTCCCGATGAACCCAGCCGAACCCGTTACCAGTACTTTCATGGTTGCCCCCCTGTTTCGACGCCGACGTCTCGCGTCAGCACGATGCGTAGCGGAATCTAACACAGAGCGCCGGAATGCCAACTGTGGAAGTTTGGGTCCAACGACCTATGCAGATCTCGCGAAAGGGCCTTTACCAGTTGCCAAAACCGCCTATGCTTCGGATGCGGCGATCACGGGTGCTGTCACTCTGGGAAGTCAGATTCCCACTTTAAGTGCCGACGGTTCGGTGATAGTGTGCCGACAAGATCCCGGGGGCAAACTCAGTTTATGGGAGGCTGTTGAGTGGGCGGCGAGATGTTTGGGGGGCGTATGGATTCGCGAGGGGAAACGCGATGGGTCGCGCTGTCGAGAAGGGCGTCCAGGGTTCGCACGGACATCACCTTCGCGGTCATCGATGCCCTGGTGGTGATGGCGGCGTACTCGACGGCTCTGGCCTTGAGGATGCTCGACCCTTTGGTGGAGGACGGGGCAACCTACTGGTCCGATCTTCTCCGTGTCCTTCCGGTGATCATCATCGTCCACATCCTCGCCAACGCGCTGGCTGGGGCATACGGACATGTTTGGGAGTACGCCAGCATCAACGAGGCCACCAGGCTTGCACTCGCCAACGGAGCGGCGACCGCCGTCATTGTCGTGTTGGAGTGGCTTGGGCGTCACACGATGGATCTCCTGGTCCCGTATCTGACGCTCATCGCAGGTGGGCTCTTCACGTTCCTCCTCACCGGCCTGCTGCGATTTCGCTCCCGGCTGTTCTCCTTCAAGAAGAGTGCCGGAGGCCCGTCGGTCCTCGTGGTCGGGCGCGGAGTCGAAGCCGCAGCATTCGCCAGACGTCTGTCTGACATAGAAGGCGGCGGTCACGTTGTCGGCTTCGTCAACGATCGCAACGGTGGTCCCAAGAGCTCTCGGCTCGTCGCCGACCTGCCGGTGCTCGGGTCCCTCGAGGACATCCCGTCGATAGTCACCGACCAATCCGTGGATCAGGTCGTCGTCGCCGGAGTCGATCCGGACACGGTGCGTTCCGTCGTCGACAGCTGTCTGGAGATCGACGTGCGTCTTCGGATCCTGCCGGGAGTCGAAGACATCGTGACCGACCGCACCGCTCCGCTCGACGTGAGGGACATCAAAGTCGAAGACCTGCTGGTCCGAGATGCGGTGCACACCGACATGGCGAATGTCGCCGACCTGATCAGGGACAAGAGGGTGCTGGTCACTGGCGCCGGTGGCTCGATCGGGTCCGAGATCGTGCGTCAGATCCTGTCGTACGAGAGTGCCGAGGTGTGGGCGCTCGACCGTGACGAGACTTTGCTTCACGAAGCCCAGATAACTTGGGGCAACGAGGCACGAGTGATGCTGTGCGATGTTCGGCAAGCCGAGGCCGTGTTGCGCGCCCTGGAGTTGATCAAGCCCGAGTTGATCTTCCACGCAGCGGCTTTGAAGCACGTGCCGATGCTCGAGCGTTTCCCGGACGAGGCCGCTCTGACCAACGTCGTCGGCACACGCAACATGATCGAGGCCGGGTCGAGGGTCGGTGCCGAGAGATTCGTGCTCATCTCCACCGACAAGGCCGTGGACCCGAACTCGGTGATGGGTGCGAGCAAGCGAGCGGCCGAGCTCTTGGTCAAGACCGGCAATGCGAGGAACGACGGCTGCACCTACACGGCGGTTCGGTTCGGGAATGTCCTGGGCAGCCGGGGCAGCGTGATTCCGACCTTCGTGTCGCAAATCCGGGCGGGTGGCCCGGTAACGGTGACCGATCCCCGCATGAAGCGGTACTTCATGACCGTCAACGAGGCCGTGCAGCTCGTGCTCCAGGCAGCCTCACTCGCAACCGGTTCCGAGATCTATCTCCTCGACATGGGCGAGCCTGTGTTCATCGACGATCTCGCACGCCGACTCATCAGGCTGGCCGGGCTCATCCCGGATGTCGACATTGCGATCGAGTACACGGGGGTGCGCCCGGGCGAGAAACTCGAAGAGGTCCTCGCGAACGGGCCGGTCGATGTGACATCCAATCCGAAGATTTTCGAGGCTCGGCTGAGCCAGCCGGGGGGCGGAGTCGTCGCCGAGGCGGTTGCCGACATCGAAGAAGCCGCGAACATGGGGGACATCGAAATGGTCATCGACCGTTTGAACGAACTCGTTTGGGGGTTGCCGGTCGGTGGGCCGGACCTGACCGGACTGGCAATGAAGCGGAACTGACGTGGAACCAAAGAGAATCATCAGAGTCATCGGTGACCGGTGGGGGGTCGTCCTCATCGGTGCCGTCATAGGGCTTCTCGGGGCAGTCGCCTTCCTGACATTCGCCTCCACCGGAACTGCAGTGTGGGAGTCGACGGCAGCTCTGAGGTTTGACCCTGCCGAGGGTCAAACCGGTCAGGCCCTGGCCGAGGAGGTGAGCGCGGCACGCGAGTTCGCCGTCTTCGTCGCATCCGACCTTCTTCAGCAGGATCCGACGTCACAAATCAGCATCGACCTTGCCGAGTCCAAGCTCTTGTTCATCAGCCAGGGGGCAACCGAGGAGGAGGCTCGCAACAAGGCGGACGCCCTGATCAATTCGTACCTTCAGGTGGACCCGGAGGTCGGCGCAGAGGTGGATGAGCAGATCGCCGAGATATTGGCGACGGCGGAGGCGCTGGACGAGCAGATCACCGAGCTCCAGCCCGAGCTCACAGAGTCGCAGCTGGAGCTTCTCTCACAGCAGCAGCAGCTCGATGCCACGATCGCCGACGTCGAGACCCGTCTGCGTGAGCTAGTGCTCGACGAGGCTGCGGCGGTGACGAGCGCCGAGCAGGACGCCCTGGCCACCGAGCGCACACGTTTGGAGGTCACACTCTCGACTCTCAAGGCGGACCGTCTGGAACTGGGTGACGAGCCCGTTGCCGAGTTGAGCACCGAGGATGCACTCCTTCTGCAGACCCTCCAAGCCAGACAGGACCTGCTCAACACCGAGTATCAGCGTCTGTACTTGAGGAAGCTCGGAGTGGCTGGTCGCGGTCTCCAGGTGGCGACCACGGCACAGAACTTCTCCTCCGATCCGATCGCCCCGGTTCTGATCGCTCTGATCGGTCTCTTCGGTGGGGCAATCATCGCCGGAACCGGGTTGATGGTGGTCTCCCGGACAAGGCGAACGGTCTGGCTGCCGGAGGACATCGAAGTGCCCGTTCTCGGCCAGGTCCCGGCGCGGCCGGTGGACGTGCGCGGGAACGAGGCGTGGTACGACACCACAGACCTGGGCCCGCGGAAGACCGCGGTGCAGGCGCTTCGCTCCGCAGTCCAGGCACATGCCCACTCGAGCGGGGCGACCATTGCCCTGGCCGGGCACAACATCGAGCCGGCGGACGTGCATGCCCTGGCCGCAGATCTTGCCGGATCGATGGCTAGCGCCGGCGACACCGTTCTCCTCATCGACGCCAACTTCTCCAGCCACGCCGTGCTGGGTGAGTATCGGGTGAAAGGTATGTCACTATCCGACGTGCTCCGTCTTCAGCCGACCTCCCCCGACCTCGTCATCTCCATCGATCGTGCGGTCGACAACGCGCAGATAATCAGGCCAGGGCTTGCGGTGATTCCTGCCGGACCGCCTCCCGGATCTCCGGCGGACGCTCTCGCAGGTCGGCAATTCCGATCGTTGGTGGGTGCGGCCGAGCGCAAGTACGACACGACGATCGTTGTGGTCGATGATTTCGGGACCCCTTCGTCCCAGGTGGCGATGCAGCGTCTCCGCCATGGGTTGCTGGTCACGTCGCCCGGCAGTACCACCGAGGCCGAGGTCAACGGTCTGATCGATGATGCAGAGCGTCTGCGCATCGGTGTGGTTGGCGCCGTGTTCTTGGGAACGCGGCGACGTCTCTCGGGTTTGTTTCGGCGCTCCGCCGAGGAGGCACCGCGTCCGCCAAGCGAGCCAGAGATGGACGTGGTAGAGGGACCTGCCCCGTCGCCGATGAGCCGGCTCAACAGCTACTCCATCCCTGACGAGCGTCGGACTGCTCTGGTCCAACACTCACCACTTGGTGAGCTCGCCACCAGCTTCGGTCTCGACGCCGGTGAGGGGAACGCGGCCACCGGCTTGGGTGACGAGCTGGTGGCGGCGATGAACCAAGCATCACACGAGCACGCCTACACGGCGGTGGCGGACTACGTCGTGTCGCGTGTGGAAGACATGGTCACGGCTCGCTACGGGTATGGCGACATGGTGGAATCACTCATCCACGATGTCACCGAGCACGGTTTCCTCACGATGCGACCCATGAACGGCCATCGCACGATTGGCGCCTGGCTGAGGGACGAGATCGAGCGCGAGATCGATTGGAGCTCTGCGTCGGAGGTCGTCACCCAAATGGAGGATTTGTTGACAGACGACGCGGACGCGTCTCTGGACGACTGGCTCGAGCGGGAGTTCTTCGCGCGTCATCTGCAACGCACCGATGGTGAGCCCGAGGTGTGGCATCTCTCCAGCCCCCAGAGGGCCGTCAGCATCCTCGTCGCGGCGCGGCGGATGAACGCAGAACGACTGGAAGCGGCGACGACTGACATCGTGAGTACCATGATCGACGACTTGGAGAGGAGGCGGAGGACCGCCGAGTCCGAGTCGAACACGTCGGAGATGGCGGAGTGCGAAGCGCTCGTGGCCGACGTCCGGCTCTTCGAGAACAACCTGCACAGTGTGTTGTACGGCGAAAAGCCCTCGAAGTCCAAGAGTGTGCGGTCGGTTGTTTGGAGCCCCAGCTGGTCGGCCGGCACCAGAGCCAACCTCGCCACGTTCCAGCGCCGCGGCCTGTTGCCGTTCGACGTCCTCTCCGAAGACGAGATGACGGCGCTCATGGCCACCGCCTAGGGAGATGCACGTCGCCAGGGCGCTGGCGAAGACGGTCTTTGCGTTCGGGGACCTGTTCACGGCCCCTCCCCACGGCCCGCGAGTGCTCATCTATCACCAGGTGGGCACGGACTACGGGCATCAGATGGAGGTGGACGAACCGACATTCGCCGGCCATCTCGCCTGGCTCGAGCGTGAGCGCGAGTTGGTCGATTTGACCACGGCCGTCTCCCGGTGGGGCGACGCAGGGTCAGATCGGCTCGTGGTGATCACCTTCGACGACGGATACAGCGACGTCTACACCAAGGCCTTTCCCCACCTGCGGGAGCGAGGAGTGCCGTTTGTCCTGTACTTGAGCACCGGTTTGGTCGGCGGAGAGCCGGGGTCCGGTGTCTCACAGGGAGAGCCACTGTCATGGGACCAGGTGGGCGACATGGTGGCTTCCGGGCTCGTCACGGTTGGGGCACACACGCACAGCCATCCCGACATGAGGGGCATATCGGCCTCTCGAGCCCTCGACGAGCTGGAAACCAGCGATGCCATCATCGAGGACAGGGTCGGAGTCAGGCCGGAGCACTTCGCCTACCCGTATGGCTTCTGGTCCAGGACTGCCGACGAGGTTGTTCGGGAGCGCTACGCGACTGCGGCGCTTGGCGGCACCCCGAGACCACCGCACAGGCCCGATGCTCATCTGCTGCATCGCTACCCGATTCAGAAGTCGGACGGGGACTTCTTCTTTCGGGCGCGAATGCGTCGTGGGCTCAGACTCGAGGAGGCGGTGCGCAGACGGGTCAAGGGCTATCGGGGCCCTTAGCCGTTTTCCGCCCTCAGCCGGGGGCAGGCAACACTGGGTGATCACATGAGGGCACTCCATGTCATCAACTCGCTGAGCGGCTCGGGTGGGGCCGAGCAAGGGCTCGTGCGCGAGGTCACCCGGCTCGGCTCCGAACACGAGCAGTTGGTCGTGCGGCTCTACGCCCCAGCGGACCTCGAGCCGGCTCTGAATGCCGCAGGAATCGACAGTGTCGGGCTCGGGTTGGAGTCGGGCAACTCGGGCTGGAATTGGCCGGCGGGTATTCGGCGTCTCAGCCGTGTCGTGCGGCAGTTTCGTCCGGACGTCCTTCACTCGAGCCTTGCCAGCGCCAACCTCATCGCCCAGGCCGCGGGCGCCAGGGCATCGTTGCCCGTCCTGTCGACGTTCACGCTCTCCGGCGACCCGAGACTCATGCGGCTCTACCAGCCCGGCGCCGACTCGATCCCAGCGCGTGCATTGAGAAAGGTCGAGCAGCGCTCGGCTCGCCGCCCCCACGTCTGGTTCAGGGCGCTCACATCCGACTCCAAGCGATCACACTGTGCAGCAGCCCGGATCGACGCCAAACGGGTCACCGTCATACCGAGAGGTGTTCCGGAGCCGTATGGAAGCGTCCCAACGCGTTCCGAGCTGGGTCTCCCCGTCGATCGGCCGGTGGTGCTCAATGTCGGCAGGCAGACTGCTCAGAAGGGTCATGCTGACCTGATCCGGGCATTTGCATCGATCGATCCCACGCGAGAGGCACATCTGGTGATCCTGGGTCGGGAAGGCGACGGGACGCCGTCCCTGCGTAGCGCTATCAGCGAGTTCGGTGTCGGAGACCGAGTGACCGTGATCCCCTACACGGAGCGCCCGTACGACTACTACCGCAATGCCGACGTCTTTGCCTTCCCCTCCAGGATGGAGGGGCTGGGCACTGCAGTTCTCGAGGCGATGGCCTGCGGCTTGCCCGTGGTTTCCTACGACATCCCCCCGATCCGCGAGATCGGAGGTGACGCGGTTGTGGCGACGCTCGTGCCGGAAGGCGACGTGGAGGCTCTGACCTCAGCCGTGGCTGCTGTCCTGGACGACCCGGACGCGGCATCTCAGACAGCTGACACCGCCCGGAAACGCATAGCGGCGGACTACTCGGTGAGCGCAGTGGCGCACAGGGTCGAGAGATTGCTGGTGGAGGTTGCCGCATCGGGCCGAACCCGTTGACGTCGTGTGCGGAATCGGCGGTCCGTCACCCCCGTAGTTGCGGATGGCTCCTTGTTCCGCGATCGCGTGTGGGCGAATACGCGCTCAGCCACTCAAGGCTGTGATGAGGCGTTCCGTCACTTCGGTAGGTGGCTTGGTCCCGTCGACGCGGATCAGCCGGCTCTTGGCTCCGAGAAGAGCGACGACCTCTTCGACGACCCTGACGGAATCGAGTAGGAACTGGTGGCGGCCCGATGGGTCCAGCTCGGTGACCCTCTCGGACCAACCTCGACTGTCGAGCCGTCTCTCACATATCTCGACTGGGGTCTCGACGAGGATGACGACGTCGGGGGTGGGCATGGCCTCGACGTACTCCGTCAAACGCGACATGTCCTGGTCGTCGAACCCGTAGCCGAACAGAGCCACCGCGCGCTGACAGAAACCCTCGTCGATGACCAGTCTCTCGAACAACTCGGCGTTCTCCACCGCGAGTTGATAGCGAGCCATGAGGTTGAGCAGCCACCCGAGGACGACGTCCTGGGAACGGTCGCGTTTCGAGCGCTTTCTCTGGGTCTTGGTCACTCTCTGCATGACCTTCGGGTGCTCGTCGATGAATCGGGTCAGAGCGGAGAATCGATCGGACGATCTTGCGTACACCCATTTCCACAAAGGGTTTCCAGGGGCCCGGGTCAACCGGGCGACGAACTTGGCGACACCGTCCTCCCCGGAATGCCTGATCGCCAGTAGGGCTGCCTTCTCGAGGTCGACCGAGCCAGGCAGTCGTCCAAGCAGCTCCCCGGCGATCGTGGACTTGGCCGACCCAGGGGGGCCGAGCATCTCAATGTGCTGCAGCGATGGCCTCCCAGGTTGCGGTCTTCGCCTGCATCAGTACACGTTCATAGGGCTGCCCGGCGTCGAGTATCAACCGACCCGGGACAGGCGACAGCGCCGACACCGCTTGGACTTTGGCCCGGTGCTCCTCCACGCCCAGGTCGAGCTTGCGTGCGCGGAGAGTCTCGAGATCGGTGTCGAGCACGATGAGAAGATCGGGTTGGCCGATGAGGTCGTATTGACGCTGCTCGTAGCGGGCCCAGGCCGCAGGACGGCTGACGTCGCCCTGTAGCCGCGGGCCATCCATTGGCGTCTCCATGTCGTGGAAGTCGGGCAGGGGGTAGCGTTCTGCGATCACCACCGCTCCTCCCGCTGTCGAGTCGCGCGCCCGGTGGACCATCCGCCGCCTCCGGCGGGCGAGCATCATCCACTTGAGGGCATCGGTGTACCGGCTGATGGCTGCAAGAGGGACTCCGCCGTGACCGTCTCTGGCCATGCTCCCCGGTTTGTTGAGGAGTTTGAACCAGAAGCCCGACTTGGGCTGTCCGAGGTAGACATGACTCACCACCATCCGGGCGCCGAGCCAGGACTCGAGATCGCGTGTGAGCCGGCTCTTGCCCGATCCGTCGGCACCGACCACGGCGAGCATCGGTCCTCGGTGGTCGAGGGTTCGTCGGGGTATCCCAAAGCCCATGCGAGTCATCAGTCGGCCTGTGCGAAGACGGAGCCATGTTCTCTTCGCGGTTGCGGTATGGCGAGGAAGACGCTCGCGACCTCTCAGGTCCCGCCGCAATGATGATCTCCGGCTGGAGACGTACGCCAAATCGAGGGCATCCCCGATCACACGCTCGCGGAATTCGGTCAGGTCTCGTGGCGAGACCGGGAGACCGCTCTCTGCCGCGGCCTCGGCGAGTCTTGCCGGGTCCGTGCGCTCGGCCAACCAGGTGAGCTCTCTGCGGATTCGAGGGGGGAGTGGTGAATCACCTCTGATACGTGACCGAAGCAGCTGGCGTCGCCCGGTCTTGAGCAGGCTCCGGATGTAGAGGACGGCCATCTCCTTCTCCGGGGGCGGGATCTTCACGCCGTATAGAGAGGTCGCACCGTGCATGAGCCAACCC
>JASFVB010000023.1:0-20593 GCA_050050035.1 Acidimicrobiia bacterium
GGCAGGCCCGTTCCACCGCTGGCCGCTCGGGCGTGGATTCGAGCGCTACTACGGGTTTCTGGGAGGCGATACCGACCAGTGGTTCCCCGACCTCACCTACGACAACCACCCGGTGGCGCCGCCGGCAACACCGGATGAGGGCTATCACCTGAATCCCGATCTGGCCGACAAGGCGATCCAGTTCATCAAAGACGCGCACGTCAACGCCCCCGACAAGCCGTTCTTCCTCTACTACGCGACCGGTGCCGGCCATGCGCCGCACCACGTCGAGCCGGAGTGGATCGAGAAGTACGCGGGTCGATTCGATCAGGGGTGGGACGAGTATCGCAAGACAGTATTCGAGCGGCAGAAACTACTTGGCCTTCTGCCGCCTGAGGCAGAGCTTTCAGTCAGGGATCCCGACGTCCCGGCCTGGGACTCACTGTCTGAGGATGCACAGCGGACGTACGCCCACCAGATGGAGGTGTACGCGGCCTTCATCGAGCAGACCGACCATCACTTCGGCCGGATCATCGACTATGTCGAGGGCCTGGGTGAACTGGACAACACGATCGTCGTGATCATCTCCGACAACGGTGCCAGCGCTGAAGGCGGTGTTCATGGGACCTTCAACGAAGCGCTGTTCTTCAATCAGGTGGAAGAAACGCTGGAAGACAACCTCGAACACATAGACGGCTGGGGCGGCGTCGACACTTTTCCCCACTACTCATGGGGTTGGACCTGGGCAGGTGACACCCCGTTCCGACGGTGGAAGCGCGAGACCTATCGGGGTGGCGTGACAGACCCCTGCGTCATTCACTGGCCTGCTGGTTTCAAGGCGTCCGGCGAGGTGCGCCAGCAGTACACCCATGTCATCGACCTGGTTCCGACCATCCTCGACGCTCTCGGGCTCGAGGCGCCGGCCGACATACGAGGAGTCCCGCAGTCGCCAATCCATGGAGCGAGCTTCGCCCACAGCTTCGACAACCCGAACGCAGAGTCGAAACGCCAGACCCAGTACTTTGAGATGATGGGCCAGCGGTCGATCTTCCACGACGGGTGGAAGGCGAACTGCCCGGTTCCCGGCCCCAGCTTCGCCGAGGCGGCCGAAAGGGGCCACTACTTCGGTGAACCGCTGACCGGGAAGCTGCTCGACGAGTTGGACGCTACCGGCTGGGAGCTTTACAACGTCATCGACGACCCGGCAGAGACCCACGATCTCGCCGCCGAGGAGCCGGAGAGGCTGCGACAGATGGTGCGTCGATGGTACGTGGAAGCAGGCACTTACGGCGTAATGCCCTTGGCATCGGCCGAGTTGAGCCGGATGAACGTGCCACGACCCACCGTAGCCAGGCCCCGCCAGCGCTACGTCTATCAGCGTGACAGCGCGCCCGTCGCCTTCGCCGCGACACCACGGCTCTTCAACCGGCCGTACTCGATCACAGCTGAAGTCGTGATCCCCGACGGCACCGCCGAGGGCATACTCGTCACGCAAGGAAGCCGACACGCCGGATTCGCCCTGTTCGTCAAGGAGGGACGTCTGCATCACGTCCACAACTACGTCGGCCTCGACCGGTTCACTGTCAGCTCCCAGGAGCCGCTTCCCACCGGTGACGCCACACTCAGGTACGAATTCGAGCCGACGGGTGACCCGGACTTCCGAAACGGACGGGGGTCGCCTGGACGGAGTCAGCTCTATGTCAACGACGAGCTCGTGGCAACTATCGATCTGCCGTACACGACGCCAAACATGTTTGGGGTCCTCGGACTCAGTTGTGGGTACGCCCACTTCGACTCGGTCGACCCCTCGGCCTACACGGCGCCCTTCCCCTTTACGGGGGAGATCAAGCAGGTAGTGGTAGACGTTTCTGGCGACGTACTCATCGACGACGAAGCCGAGCTGAACCGGCTGATGGGTCAGCAGTAGGAGGAGAGCGCAATTCAGGACATCGGGTCATAGCGGCTCGTGTGCTCACCCGGGAGGAGGGGTCGGGAGGGGGATGCCGATCATACGCCGAGATGAGAATCGACATCGCCTACTACCAAGACGGCCAGGTCGTCGTCGAATCTCGGCCGCGTGGAGTTGAGGCGCCTTGCTCCGCAAGGCGAAGCGAGTTTGCCTCCGGCAAACTCGAACGGACCGGCCGCTGGCCGGTCCGCAGTGTCGGAGAGAGGACTCGAACCTCCACGGGGCTATGAACCCCACCAGGTCCTTAGCCTGGCGCGTCTTCCAATTCCGCCACTCCGACTCGTGTGACTGGGCCGTGGTCACGGCCTTGCGATTGTATCGACAGCTCTAGGTGCTCAGCAGGAAGGTCAACGCGAACGTGCTGACCCCAAAGAGAACCCCGACGACCACGGTCAACCTGTCGAGATTCCGCTCCACGACCGTCGAACCGGACAGATTCGACGTGCTCATCCCGCCACCGAACACATCGGACAGCCCTCCACCCTTGCCGGAGTGGAGCAACACCAGTGCCACCAGAGCAATGGACAGGATGATGTGGATGACGATTGCGATGGCTGAGAAGACGTTCATGGGCGATCTCAAACAGTAGGAAACCCGTCGTGCGACGGGACTGCGAATGATACCAGGGTGGCCCCCGTTGACCTACCCGGCTTGTTTGCCGACCGCTTCGGCAGCGGCCTCGGCCGCTTCGGGGTCACCGAGGTAGCCGCTCGCAATAGGCGCCATGTCGTCGTCGAGCTCGTAGACCAGCGGTATGCCCGTGGGAATGTTCAGACTGACGATGTCTTCCTTGCTGATGTCGTCGAGATGCTTCACCAAAGCCCTGAGCGAGTTGCCGTGCGCCACGACCAGAGGTGTCCGCCCGGCGACGAGGACCGGCACGATCTCGTCGAACCAGTAGGGAAGCATGCGATCCACGACATCCGCCAGGCACTCTGTGGCCGGCAGGTCCTCAGGGTCGACGTCGTCGTACACGGCGTCGTGAGATGGGTGTCGGGGATCGTCCGCCTCGAGAGCCGGGGGCCGGGTGTTGTACGACCGTCTCCAGGCCAGGACTTGCTCGTCACCGAACTTCGCCGCCGTCTCCTTCTTGTCGAGTCCCTGAAGGGCGCCGTAATGCCGCTCATTGAGCCGCCAGCTCCTCAGGGTGGGCAGCGGCCCCCATCCGGCCTCTTCGATGGCGAGGTCGGCCGTCTCGATCGCCCGGACCAACACAGAGGTGAAAAGGATGTCCGGCTCGAGACCCGCCTCGGACATGAGTCTCCCCGCCGAGCGAGCTTCTTCCATGCCCTGGGGCGTCAACCCGACATCTGTCCAACCGGTGAACAGGTTCTTCAGGTTCCAGACGGACTGTCCGTGTCTGAGCAGGATCAGTGTGTGGCTCACAGCCTGTACCTGACGATTGCGGCGAACTGGTCTGGATCGAGCGAGGCACCGCCGACGAGACCGCCGTCGATGTCCTTTTTCGCCATGAAGTCCTTGATGTTGCCGGGGTTGACCGACCCCCCGTACAGCACCCGAATGGTCTCGGCAGCCTCGCTGTTGAGCGCATCGCGGAGTTGCTCTCTGATCAGAGATGCGATCAGGGCTGCGTCATCAGGCAAAGCGGTTCTCCCCGACCCGATCGCCCAAATCGGCTCGTAAGCGATGGCCAGGGCGCCGGCCGACTCCGGCCCGATGCCTCGGATTGCACCGACGAGTTGAGACCTGACCACATCCTCGGCCTCACCCGCCTCTCGTTGCTCCAAGGTCTCACCGACGCACACGATGGCCGACATGTCGTGGGCAATGACCGCTTTCGCCTTCTTGTTGACGACGTCATCGGTCTCACCGAAGTGCGCCCGCCGCTCGGAATGCCCGACGATCACATGACCGACGGCGAGTTTGGAGAGCATGGGTGGGGAGATCTCACCCGTGAACGCCCCCGACTCGACCCAGTGCACGTTCTGGGCACCCAGTCCAATCGGGAGCCGGTCCTGCTCGATCACCACCTGGATCGAGCGGAGCGACGTGAAAGGTGGTGCCACGACCACGTCGACTCGGTCGTAGTCCTCCGGTTCCAGTCGATAAGACAGCTTCTGCACCATCTGGATGGCCTCCAGGTGGTTTGCGTTCATCTTCCAGTTTCCGGCGATCAGCGGTCTTCGATCAGTCACGTTGCCCATTTTTCCAGAACGGCGACTCCGGGCAGAACTCGGCCCTCGAGGAGCTCCAGTCCCGCTCCCCCACCTGTGGACAGATGTGTCACCGCATTCTCGAGCCCGAGAAGTCTCAGAGCCGCGGCGGAGTCGCCACCGCCGACGGCCGTGAAACCTTCACATGCAGCCATCGCTCGGGCGATGTGCTCGGTGCCGTTTCGGAACTCCTCCCACTCGAAAACCCCCATAGGCCCATTCCAGAAGACACTCGCCGAGGAGTCGATCAACTCCCAGAACCCGGCACCGGTCTCCGGTCCGATGTCGAGCCCGATGGCGTCCTCGGGAATCTGCGCCACTGCTACCACGTGACGGGTCGCGCTCTCCGCGAACTCATCACCCACCGCAACGTCCACCGGGAGGATGACCTTGTGACCGTCGGGCCCCTCCAGAATCCCGCGGACTGTCTCGACCATGTCCGCTTGGACCAGCGATTGGCCGACCTCGAGACCTTGCGCCGCCAGGAATGTGAAGCACATGCCGCCTCCGATGAGCATTCGGTCGACCTTGGGCAGGAGATTCTCGATCACGCCCAGCTTGTCCGACACCTTGGCGCCGCCCAGCACGACGGTGTACGGGCGGGCCGGGTCTCCGAGAAGACCACCGAGCGCCTTCAACTCGGCATCGAGCAGGGGCCCGGCCACCGACTCGATCAACTCCGCCACACCGACGGTCGAGGCGTGGGCACGATGGACTGAGCCAAAGGCATCCTGGACGAACAGGTCGAAGCCGTCTGCCAGAGTTCGCGCCGTCTCCTCGGCGTTGCTCGTCTCACCATCGAGAAACCGTGTGTTCTCCAGGACTGTGATGTCTCCAGGGGAGTCGAAACGGACGTCGAGCCGACTGATCTCGTCCATTCGCCGAGCGACGACCTCCAGAGAGAGCGCCGGATCTACTCCCTTGGGCCGGCCGAGATGAGAGCAAACCGTCACGGCGGCACCCGAGGACACGAGACGTTCCAGGGTGGGAAGGGCTGCCCGCAGTCTGAAATCGTCAGCCACCTGCCCACCTTCGAGCGGGACGTTCAGATCTGATCTCACCAGTACGACTCGCCCGCCGACGTCGACGTCGGCCAGAGTCCGATACGCGGTCATTCGTCAGTCCCTCCTCTCGGCCAGCTTCTCGAGCACCTGGCCCAGCTTGAGCGAGTCGTGTTGTGGCCAGTCTGCATGTTCGTCGGCGAGATCGGCACCTACGACTTCCCAGCCGTGCTTCGCCATCTCCTCGGCGACAGCATCGACACGCTCGTGCCCGGGCGGGACCGAGAGAGGACCGTCATGGGCCACGACGACTCCGGGACCTTCGATGCCCACATGCTCTGCGAGTGCGGTCAGGTGATCCAAGCCCGTCATCCCCAGGGTCTCTCCGGTCTGGGTTACCAGATTCAAGACGAAGAGCCGCTGCGCCTTCGAGTCCATCACGGCTGGGCCGAGCATCTGGACGAGGAGTGCGGAGATCACCGACGTGTACAGACTCCCCGGGCCGATGACGATCTGATCGGCGCCCGCAACGGCCTCGAGAGCCGGCCGGGAGGCGATTGTGTCAGACGGGTCGATACTCACTTCCGAGATGTGACCGTGGCTCTGGGCGATGGCCACCTGACCGGTGACCCGTGCCCCATCGACCACCGCTGACAACCGCACCGGGACGTCTGCAACAGGGATGACGTCCCCTAGCGCACCGAGCATCCGACGCGCCGTGTTGACCGCGCTGGCGAAGTCCCCGTACAGATCGGTCAGGGCGGCCAGAATCAGATTGCCGAGGGAGTGATCGCTGACGTCACCGGTGGTGAACCTGTGAGCGAACAGCTCCGACCAGAGGGACGGCTCGGGTGTGAGGGCGAGAAGACAGCGTCTGATGTCGCCCGGCGGAGGGATCCCGAGCTCTGTGAGACGACCCGACGAGCCACCGTCGTCGGCCACGGAGACGAGAGCGGCAATCGATCCGGCATAGGTCTGGATCGCCTCCAGGGCGGCTGCCTGGCCGTGCCCGCCGCCAACCGCGACGACGGCCGGCCCGCCCGGGTCGAGCAGCAACGATTCGAGGACGGTCTCGGGTTGGGTGGTCACCGATCGATATCGCGGTGATGGATCGATGCGTTGACGCCCTCGGCCCCGAGACGAGTAGCCAGCTCCTCCCCTATGGCGACCGATCGATGGTGCCCACCGGTGCAGCCAACGCCTATGGACAGATACGACTTGCCCTCACCTGCGAAACGCGGGATCAGGAATTGAAGCAACTCGTCCACCCGGTCGACGAACTCCTTCGCCCCATCGGAGCCGAGCACGTATTCGCTGACGGCAGTGTCCGTGCCACGTTGCCCTCGGAGCTCCGGCACCCAATGCGGGTTGGGCAGGAATCGCACGTCGAAGACCAGATCGGTGTCCCGGGGGACGCCGTGCTTGAACCCGAATGTCCTGATCGAGACTCGCATCGGTCGGCTCTTCTCGTCCTCGGAGAAGAGTGTGGTGAGACGTTCCCGCAGCTCGTGGATGTTGAGTGAAGAGGTGTCGATGATGACGTCGGCGAGGGAACGGAGCTCACCGAGCAGCTCACGCTCAGCCTCGATCGACTCGCTGATCGTGTCTCGCCCCAGCGGATGGGGCCGTCGGTTCTCCTCGTAGCGGCTGACGATCACAGCGTCCTCGGCGTCGAGGAAGACGATGCGTGTCAGCACTCCCTGACGCTCCAGCTCGATGATGGCCTCACGGAGCTCGTCGCTGGAGAGCCCACCACGAGAGTCGATCACGAGAGCCAGATGCTTGTGTGTCTGCGGTATGTCGTGGGCACCGACCGCATGACCGATGAGAGCTGGAGGGAGGTTGTCGATGACGGTGTAGCCCAGGTCCTCCAGGACCTTGGCCGACGAGGAGCGGCCGGCACCGGACATGCCAGTGACGACGAGGACATGGGGTGCGTCGGTTGCCACGAAGTTCATCTGGCGCCTTGTCAGCTGTGAAGCGAAGCGTACAACTCCGATGCCACACCACTTGGCACCACCTCCGACAGATCCTCCTCGCTGGCCGCTCGGATCTTCTTGAGTGAGCCGAAATGCTTGAGGAGGTCCTTCTTGCGTTTCGGGCCGATGCCGACGACATCGTCGAGCGCCGAGTCGACCATCGACTTGGAGCGAAGCTGTCGGTGGTAGGTGATCGCAAAGCGATGCGCCTCGTCACGGACCTGTTGGAGCAGGTAGAGGGCCTCGGCATCTCTAGGGATCTGGATGGGCTCGGGACGACCCGGCAGATAGACCTCCTCCATCTTCTTGGCGAGGCCGATGGTGGGGATGTCGAGCTCGAACTCGTCGAGGACTTTCACCGCCCTGCCCAGCTGACCTGCACCACCGTCGATGACAACGAGCGACGGCGGATAGGAGAACCTCCCCTGCTCGGCCACGGGCTTGTCTCTCTCGCGCAAGTAGGCCTTGAATCGCCGTCGTATCGTCTCCTCCATCGAGGCAAAGTCGTCCTGGCCGTCCACCGAGCGGATCTTGAAGCGCCTGTAGTCGCTGCGGCGTGGCAGGCCATCCTCGAGCACGACCATCGAAGCAACCGTGTTCGTCCCTTGGAGAGTCGAGATGTCGTACGCCTCGATCCTCAATGGGGCGTCGGGCAGTCCCAACACTTCCTGAAGCGAGCGCAAGGCCTTTGCCCGGGCGTTGTGGTCCTTCTGCCTGCTCAGCCGATGGCGACCGAACGCCTCCGCCGCGTTGATCGACGCCGTCTCCATCAGACGGCGCTTGGGGCCGCGTTGTGGGACTCTCAAGCCAACGTTGCTACCCCGGATATCGCTGAGCCACTCACCGAGCAGATCCGACTCGTCCGGCATCAGTGAGACGAGAACCTGCCGAGGCGGATCGGCGTCACCGTACAGCTCTCGGAGTATTCGAGTCATCAGCTCCTCGTCGGTCAGCTCCTCCACACGATCGACGATCGTGCTTCTCTCCCCCACCACCCGGCCACGTCTGACGTTGAGGACCTGGAACGCCGTCTCCAACTCGTCACCATGGTGTGCGATCAAGTCGAAGCTCTCCGCCTTCTCGGTGACGACCTCTTGGCGGAGCATGGCCCTCCGCACATCCTCCTGCCGGTCGCGATAGCGCGCCGCCATCTCGAAATCCTCCCGCTCCGCCGCCTCCCACATGGCCTGCTCCAGATCGGCGAGCACCCCGTCGGTGTCTCCGCTGAGGAACGAAGCCAGACCATCGACCATCGCCTGGTAGTCCTCCTTGGAGACCTCGTCGATGCATGGGCCCGAGCACTTCTCGATGTGAAAGAGGAGACATGGCCTCCCCTGAGCCCGCTGTCGCTCGAGCATGGCGTTCGAGCAAGTGCGCACGGGGAAGGTCCTGAGCAGCTGGTCGAGGGTCTTGCGGATCGCGTAGGTGTGCGCATACGGCCCGAAGTACTCGGTGCCCTTGCGCTTCTTGCCACGCATGACCATCGCCCGCGGCCACTCATGAGACCTCGTGATCGCCAGAAACGGGTACGACTTGTCGTCGACGAGCTTGACGTTGAACCGGGGACGATGCTCCTTGATCAGCGAGTACTCGAGCATGAGGGCAGCCACTTCGGAGTCGGTCAGGATCCAATCGACCGTCCGGGCCGTGTCGACCATGGCCTGTGTTCGAGGGTGGAGACCGGTCGAGAAGTACGAGGAGACTCGACTCCGCAGCGACTTGGCCTTGCCGACGTATATGACGCGGCCATGTCGATCGCGGAATAGATAGGCGCCAGGATGGTCGGGGATCTCGGACGTCTTGGGCCGCTCGAACATCAGTCTTCAGGGTAGGAGGCGCCACCGACATGCCAGAAGACGTGGGATGCCTGCCTGATCGTCCAACTCGTGATGCGGCCGCTCGATCATTTGCTCCAGGTGCCACGCGGCTGCCGCGGCGGAATTGAGCAAGTCAGCCATCGACCGATGATGAAAGACGACCTCGGCGTCGCCCATCATGAGCGACGTCGCTCCGTCGGAGAAGTACTCACCTGGGCGCCACAGAGTCTCTCCGTCGCCATCCGTGATCGGGGTGGAGCGGGGCGCCGTCCAATACGGGTGGTTCATCACCAGGGCCATGACGCCGCCGGGCCGGGTGACCCTCGCCGCCTCGGCGAACAGACCAACATGGTCCTCGACATGCTCGAGACTCAAGACCATGTAGACCCCGTCGTAGACGTCCGAGCGGGTGGGGATCGTCGGAAGCTCGGCCACGAATGCCGCTCCGGCGCTTCCTGCCAGATCAGTGTTGATGTCGACACCGTGCGTCTCGACGCCAACCTCGGCAAGGGCCCTCATGACACGACCCTCACCACATCCGAGATCGAGGTAGAGACTTCGAGGCTCCGGTGCCAGCACCTCCAGAAGCAGTGGTGTCGCCACGGCTTCGTATGCAGGGTCAGCCTCTAGCTCGGCAAGCCACGTCTCGGTCAAGTCCGGCCACGACATGACCGGAGTATGTCAGTACCCGAGGACTTCCTTGAACCAGGGAAGCGTGCGTTCCAGCCCTTGACGGAGCGAGATCTGAGCCTTCCAACCGAGTCTCTCCTCGGCCTTGGCCGTGTCGGGACGTCGCACGGTCGGGTCGTCGGTGGGTCGAGGAAGATAATCCACGCCGGGGTGATTGCCGACGACGTCCTGAATGGCGACTGCGAGGTCGAGGACGGTCACCTCTTCGGGATTCCCGATGTTCACCGGCTCCGTCTCGTCGGAGAGGAGGAGTCGCAAAATCCCTTCGACTTCGTCGTCGACATAGCAGAGCGATCGGGTTTGCATGCCGTCACCGTGGACAGGGAGTGCCTCGTTGGCCAGGGCGGCCTTGAAGAACGCGGGCACGGCTCGCCCGTCGTCGGGTCGCATGTGCGGCCCGTATGTGTTGAAGATCCGGACGATTCTCGTGTCGAGCCCATGCTCGCGGTTGTAGGCAAGGGTCATCGCCTCGGCGAAACGCTTCGCCTCGTCGTAGACACCTCTCGGCCCGATCGGGTTGACGTTTCCCCAGTAACTCTCGGGCTGGGGGTTGACCAGCGGGTCCCCGTACACCTCGGAAGTGGACGCGAGGAAGAACACAGCACCCTTCTCCCTGGCGAGACCCAAGCCTTTGTGGGTGCCAAAGGCCCCCACCTTGAGCGTGTGGATCGGCCACTTGAGATAGTCGACGGGTGATGCGGGCGAGGCGAAGTTGAGGACATAGTCGACGTCCCCGCCCACGTGGATGAAATCGGTGATGTCGTGATCGATCAGCCGGAACCTCTTGTCCCCCATGAGGTGAGAGACATTCGACGCGTGCCCGGTGATCAGGTTGTCCAGACACGTCACCTTGGCCCCCGAATAGATCAGCCAGGTGCACACGTGAGAGCCGAGAAACCCGGCACCGCCCAACACGACTGCGTGCTTGCCATCCAGCTCTCGAAAGCCGCCAAACGCCGACCTTCTCATATCGAACACAGGTGAGCCCTCCAAAGCGCTTTCAGAGTACATCGGCAAGCACCGATACCGGTTGAGTGTTTCACCCTTTGGGAGACTGACTCTCGTGGCACCTCGATCGGCAATCTGGAAGTGGGCCTCTATTGGCCTCGTTGTCGCCGTATTCCTGGTTTGGGTCCAGGCCCAGGCCGTCGGGGGCATCGCCGGGATGCTTCAGGTTGGTGAGTCCAGCGGTCTCCGCCCCATGATCGAAGAGCAACTCGATGACGTGCCCCTCGCCTCCGGGCCGGGACACGACGGACAGATCTACTACGCAATGGCGCTCGACCTGGACGGTGACGAGGTGGGCCCGCTCCTCGACCACGCCGCCTATCGCTACCGGAGAATCCTCTACCCGCTACTGGGCTCGCTTTTCGGGCTGCTCGAGGGCATGCCACTTCTGATCGGCCTCATAGGGCTCAACGTCATAGCTTTCGCCGTAGCCACCGGGTACATGGCTTCGATGTCTGCTCGGGCAGGGCGAAGCGAGCTGATGGCCCTGGTCGTGCTCCTCAACCCGGGCACCTGGCTGTCTGTCCAGCTGTTGACCTCCGACATCCTCGCCCTCGCCCTCATGATCGGCGCACTCGAGCTCATCACCCGAAGGGCCACCTGGTCCGGCGGCGCCGTGTTCGGGTTGTCGGCTCTCGCCAAGGACGTCTTCATCGCCACACCGGTGCCCTTGGCAGTGCCCAACGTCAGACGGCGGTGGCCTATTGCCATGGTGCCCATCGGCGCCCTGTTGGCATGGATGACACTGCTCACTCTGATGTTGGGGGACGGTTTCGCGGCGCGTGGCAATCTCGACTGGCCGATCATGGGTCTCGTCGATGCCTCGGCCAACTGGCCTGTCCTCGACGGCAAAGAGATTCTCTACCTCGTAGTGGCGCTTGCCTTCGTGGTCGTGGGAGTCATGTTCAGCCTGCGCCGATCCTGGCTGCGGTGGCCCATCGCCTCGTGGACCCTTCTCGCACTCGTCTCGTCGAACTGGGTCTGGGACTTCGGCAACAATGCCGTGCGGGCATTCGCCCCCATAGCGATCCTCGTTGCTCTCTCCGGCTCTCAGGTCGAGGCAGATGCCGTCTCGACCTCGGCCGACTTGACCACCGCCGGGTCGTAGCCGGGCCCGAATGCCCAGAGGACCGGCACGAACCCGGCTGCTCTCCAAGCGTTGATCGGGTCGCGCAGGACGTCGTCGCCGAAGCAGAGCACGAAGACACCGGCGAGCACCCATGCCCACTCGCGACGCCGGGCACCGATGATGGTCGTGACCAGGGCCACGGCGAGGAGAGCCACGCCGGCAAGGCTGATGTGGTCGAGGTATGCCACGAACGGCAAACCGATCCTCCCGGCACTGGGGATCATCGCATCACTCCCGAAGGCGAGGAGGCTGTAGCCGGCCAGAATCGAAGCAGCAGCCAGACCGGGCAGGACGAGACGCCACCGTCCCCAGACGGATACCAGATACGTTGGTCGGGTGACACCGAGCAGTGCTGCGGCCACCCATGAGTCCCATGCCATCGCCACCACCAGGAGGGCGATGGCCATGGGCTCCGACGTGTCGCCGGCGAACCCGAGGTAGAGGGCCGGGTTGAGGACGATCCACCAGGCTCTTGGTCCCATGCGAACCCGGAGCCACGTGGCCAGACCCAGTGTGGCGAGGAGGGCGATCACCCCGACGCTGGCAAGCGCATAGGGGACCCTTGGCTGGCTCCCGAGGACGATCGCCCCCGCACTCCACCCATACCCTGCCCGGGCATACCGGTACGCAGCCTCCCGCACGTTGTCGGCCAGCTTGTGGCCGGACGGGTCGGCGGCAATCAGTGCATATGCCTGTCCGTCCCCCAGGGCCCAGGCGGTGAACCACGGGTGGGGTGAACCGATGTCGAGGTCGTAGATCTCCTCGACACGGTCGATCGCACCCTGTGGGTCGATCGGTTGATAGACGGTTCGCACCCCCAGCGCCGCAATCAAGACGATTGCGGAGACGATCATCACCTCTCGGACGACACCACGTGGCATGAGGGCATTCTCATCGACGCCCTGGGGCGTCCCCTTGATCTCAGCTGCCAATCAGGTCCCGGAGGAACTTGCCCGTGTAGCTCTCGCTCACTTGGACGACCTCTTCGGGTGTCCCCTGGGCGACGATCCGGCCACCGCCGTCACCGCCTTCGGGCCCAAGGTCGATGATGTGGTCGACCGACTTGACCACATCGAGGTTGTGCTCGATTACCACCACGGTGTTGCCCGAGTCGACCAGACGTTGGAGTACCTGAAGAAGCTTGCGTATGTCTTCGAAATGCAGCCCGGTCGTCGGCTCGTCGAGGATGTAGAAGGTCTTCCCGGTGGATCGCTTCCCGAGCTCTGAGGCGAGCTTGATTCTTTGAGCCTCGCCCCCGGACAAGGTCGTCGCCGGTTGACCCAGACGCACATATCCGAGCCCGACGTCGTAGAGGGTCTGGAGCACGCGGACGATCTTCGGCTGGTTCTCGAAGAACCCGAGCGCCTCCTCGACCGACATCTCGAGGACGTCCGAGATGTTGTGCCCCTTCCACAGGATCTCTAGCGTCTCCCGGTTGTACCGCTTGCCGCCACAGACCTCACACGGGACGTACACGTCGGGCAAGAAGTGCATCTCGATCTTGATCGTGCCGTCCCCCTTGCACGCCTCACAGCGCCCGCCGGAGACGTTGAACGAGAATCGCCCCGGCTTGTACCCACGAGCCCTGGCCTCTTGTGTCTGGGAGAAGAGGGCTCGGATGCGGTCGAAGAGCTTGGTGTAGGTGGCGGGGTTCGATCTCGGGGTGCGTCCGATCGGGCTCTGGTCGATGTCGATCGCCTTGTCGATCAGCTCGATCCCCTCGATCTTCTTGTGCCGCCCGGGTACCACGCGAGCCCGATTGACCTTGCCGGCCAGGGTCTTCCAGAGGATCTCCTCGACCAGTGTCGACTTCCCCGAACCGGAAACGCCGGTCACGGCGGTGAAGACACCGAGTGGGAACTCGACGTCGAGTCCCTGGAGGTTGTTCTCGTTTGCGCCGAGGACGCGGATGCTCTCCCCACTCCCCTGTCTCCTCAGCAACGGGACCTCGATCTGACGTCTCCCCGCGATGTAGTCACCGGTCATGGAGTCACTGGCGCTTGTTATCGCCTCCAACGGGCCCTCGACGACGATGGACCCTCCGTGCTCACCGGCGCCCGGGCCGATATCGACTATATGGTCGGCGGTCCGAATCGTCTCCTCGTCGTGCTCGACCACGATCAGGGTGTTGCCGAGATCGCGCAGCCTGAGAAGCGTCTCGATGAGACGCTGGTTGTCCCGCTGATGCAAGCCGATCGACGGCTCGTCGAGGATGTAGAGGACACCCACCAACCCGGATCCAATCTGAGTTGCCAGCCTTATCCGCTGTGCCTCTCCCCCAGCCAGCGTCGCCGCCGAACGGGAAAGTGTGAGGTAGTCGAGACCGACGTCGAGCAGGAACTTGATCCTGGACCGGACCTCTTTGAGGACTCGCTCCGCGATATGGGCGTCACGCTCGCTCAGCTCGAGGCTGTCGAAGAACTCGTGTGCCTCCCGGAGGCTGAGGTCGGAGACTTCAGCGATGTTTCGGTCGTCGATCGTGACCGCCAGGGATATCGGGTTGAGCCGTCCCCCGCCGCACGAGTCGCAGGGGACCGTGGCCATGAACTCCTGGTAGTACTCACGAGCCCCGTCGGACTCGGCAGACTCGTGACGCCGATTGAGAAATGGGATCGCCCCCTCGAAGGTGGCGTCCCATTTGCGTCGTCTCCCGAAGCGGTTTGTGTACTCCACGGTGATGCGCTCCTCGCCCGTGCCGTAGAGGATCTTCTCCCGGATGTCGTCCTCGAGATCCTTCCAGGGCGTGTCCATGGAGAAGCCGAAGACATCTGCGAGACCCGAGAGAAGACGGTGGTAGTAGCGCATTCGGTTGGACGCCCACATGGCTATCGCACCCTCCCCGAGAGACAGGTCGGGGTCCGCGATCACCAACTCGGCATCCACCTGGTAGCGCGTGCCGATGCCTGAGCACTCCGGGCAGGCACCGTACGGGCTGTTGAACGAGAAGTTGCGCGGCTGGAGATCTTCGAAGCTGAGACCACATTCTGAGCAGGCGAGGTGTTGGGAGAAGGTGAGCGTCGGCCCGTCCGTGATCTCGATGTCGGCGACCCCCTCGGCCAGCGACAAAGCCGTCTCCAGGGATTGGGTGAGACGTTGCTCCATCCCCTCCTTGCGGACGAGACGGTCGACGATCACCTCGATCGTGTGCTGGTAGTAACGGTCGAGACGGATCTCCTCTGTCAGCTCGCGAACCTCACCATCGATACGGGCGCGGGCGAAGCCTTGCTTGGCGAGATCGGCCAGAAGCGTCTCGTACTCGCCCTTGCGTCCCCGCACCACCGGCGCCAGCACCTGGAATCTCGTCCCTTCGTCCAGTTCGAGTATCCGATCGACGATCTGCTGTGGCGTCTGACGCTCCACTGGGGTCCCGTCGTTGGGACAATGCGCCACGCCGATGCGGGCGTAGAGCAGACGGAGATAGTCGTGGACCTCGGTCACCGTGCCGACCGTCGACCTCGGGTTTCGCGAGGCCGTCTTCTGGTCGATCGAGATCGCCGGTGACAGCCCTTCTATGAAATCGACGTCCGGTTTGTCCATCTGGCCGAGGAACTGACGGGCATACGCCGACAGGGACTCGACATAGCGTCGTTGTCCCTCGGCGTAGATGGTGTCGAAGGCAAGCGAGGATTTGCCCGACCCTGAGAGCCCGGTGAAGACAATCAAACTGTTACGAGGCAGCTCGACCGTGAGGTTCTTGAGATTGTGCTCTCGGGCACCTCTGATGAGTATCGAATCGGTGGACAACGCTCCGCCTGGTCGTCTGAGTTACGGCAGTGTAATACGGATCGTCTCCGAACACCTGTTCGCTCCGGTCACTGACTACTCGACATCGCATGGGTCGCAGATCGCCGGGACGACTCCGTACCCAGAAAGAGCAGGAGAACGAACGAGGTGATGATCGGGGCGACCGCGCGGGTGATGTCGAAGTAGGAGTGCCACACCTGCTCGGTGAAGACGAGGCCAAGGGCCACGAACCCGACGAAGGCAACACCCACGATGTGACGTGTGATGAGCACACGTCTGGTGAAGAGAACGAACAAGATCATCATCGCCACGCCTGCGGCGAGGTCGACCGGGTCGGTGACCCAGCTCTCGAAGGCCTCGATGAAGCCCACGAAGGGCCAGCCGATCTCCTGGACCTGTGAGGTGACCACGCCGCTGCCGATACGCATGCGCAGGTACGCCGCCCACACGGCCACCGACACGAGCGGCGCCGCACCGGTGATGACGGCCCTTCTCCTGTCTCCCCGCATCCAGAGCCAGAGCGCCGAGCCGGCCGCAGCGATGAGCATCGCCTCACGGGAGAGGGCGGCCACAACCAGGAGCACGATTGCCGGAGCATGCCTGCCGCGCATCAGGCAGAGAACGGCTCCGAACGCTGCCACGGCGGCTACAACCCCCGCTCCCCCGATATTCACCTCACTGATGAATCCGAGGTTCAACGCGAAGGCGAGACCCCACCAGGGTGAGCCACCCATCTCCATGGCGATCTTCGCCACCACCCAGGTGCCCACCCCCATCGCCAGCAGGTTGACCACCAGCATCGACCAGACGATGGTCTCGGCCCCAAACAGGCCAAAGCCACCGGCGAGCACGGGGTAGAGCATCCGCTGGCTCCGGTACAGCGGGCGATCGAGCACCAGGGCGTTCTCCTCCGGTTCGACCACCAACGGGTCGTTCGACTGCACGTAGAAGAACTTGCCGTCGTGCCCTTGCTCGGGTCTCAGGTAGATCTCTCCGAGACGGTCCTCGGCGTACTCACGGGTAGGGGTGGCCTCCTCCCCGAATGCGATGAAGATCGTGGCGTCCCACTCGACCTGGGAGAGGACACGAACCGCTATGAGAGACGAGAACGCAATCGCGACCAGCCCGACGACGATTGGCGTTCGATTGCCGGACATGACCTCAGGGGACTCGGGCGACGACCAGCACGCTCAATCCGGGACCGGGCAGAAACGGCTCGAGAAACCGAGCGAACGGCACGAGCAGGTCGAAGAGCCTGGCCTCGGACGACTTGATGCGGCCGCGACCGAGAGCGTGATGCAGCCGCCACCCGATGACACCCAGCTTGTTCACCGACTCGGACTTGACCAGCTCCAGACCGGCGGCGCGCACGACACCCTCGATTTCGGACTGGTCGAAACGGCGGACGTGCCCGGCGGCCTCGTCCGTCGGACCGAAGAGGTCGCTGCCGGCGGGCACCTGGATGAGCACGTGGCCTCCGGGCTTCACATGAGAAGCCAATGCGGCCAGGAGCTCCTTGGGCTCATCCACCCTCTGCAGGCCGTCGAACACGATCGCGGACGAAACCTCGAAGTCGGCTTCCCCCAGCTCGGCGTCGGACATCACCGCGAGATTCTCCAGGTGGCCGAAACGTCTCCGCAACGACTCCACGTGCACAGGGTCGTCATCCGAAACGACCAACCGCTCTGCGTCGAGGAGATGGCTCGTGGTGTGACCCGGACCCGCATTCACTTCGAGCACGGTGTCACCCAGGTACTCGCCAAACCAGGAGAGGATCCATCGTCTGAACCGTGGTGCTCGACCGAGGCTCTGTCTGGTCACCACGGAGTCCTCGTCGGTGGCACGGGTGTCGAGGAACCTGAACTTGAAGATGAGCCACAAGGCCTCGACGCCATCACGCCAGCCAATGTTCTTGCCCTCGGCGTACGTACGTCCGTGGTAGCTGATCGGCACCTCGTAGATACGCGCTCCCCACTGGGCGAGCCGAGCGGTGATCTCGGGCTCGAGCCCGAACCGGTCGCTGGTGAGCCGCAGCTTCTTGAGCACGTCGGCCCTCACCGCCTTGTAGCAGGTCTCCATGTCGGTGAGGTTGAGGTCGTTGGCCATGTTCGACATGAGGGTGAGCAGCTTGTTGCCCAGCGAATGCCAGAAGAACAGCACCCGCCGCTGCTCACTCGATGCGAACCGTGATCCGTACACGGCATCGGCACGGCCCTCGAGAAGAGGGGCCAAGACCAGCGGGTACTCGTTCGGGTCGTATTCGAGGTCGGCGTCCTGAATGATGCCGATGTCGCCGGTCATGTTGTCGATGGCGGTACGGATCGCCTTGCCCTTCCCCATGTTCACCGGCTGGGCGATCACGTTGATGCGGGGATCAGCGGCTGCCAACTCATGCAGTATCTCCAAGGAGTCGTCTGCGGAGCAGTCATCTACGCAGACCAACTCGATCTCTACCTCGACTGGCGAGGCGAGGACCTTCTCCACGATGGTGCGCAACGTGCGCGACTCGTTGTAGACGGGCATCAGGACGGATAGCTTCATGATCGTCTCTTTATCGGAAGCGGCAGAACGATATTGAACCAGCACATGTAACCCGGGGACCGGGCGTGTGCCCAATCATCGAGACCACTCCACGACGAGGTCTCCAGGATGGTTTTCCTCTACGGGCACCAGAAGCAGGCGCCACGGCTGATACTGCTCCTGGGCGACTCCTATACACGCGGCCACGAATCTCAACACGTTTTGCGACGATCGCGGGGGATTGCCTGCGCAGCCCCGAACAGCCACGAGAGAGCCAAGACGTTCCTCTACCTGATCCGTGTCCCAGGTTCCGACTGGGGCCACGAGCTGTCCCATCGAATCCGGTCCGTGGTCGCCCACTATGGCGACCACGGCATCACGGAATGACTCGCGCGCGAGGAGCTGCTCCAGCAAGGTGTTGGCGCACAGAACCTGCTCCACGTATTGCGCACGTCTCGCCTGCTGGTCCCTGGCATCTCCGATGTACGGGGCCCAGACGTTCAGATAGGAGTCGACTCGGGCTACGTCGCAGTCACGGTCGAGAACCAGCGGTGGGTGTGGCACCAGAACATGAGCGAATACAAACTCAGGAACACCTGGGTCCAGGTCCAGTCGTTCCATCGCATGCACCGTGTGGAGAGCACCGATTGAGAAGGAGTGACCCAACTGCTCGGCTACGAACCTCCCGAAGATCGTGCGCTCCAGCAAGAGCGAGACCTCCTCATCGATGGCATGGGCGCCGATGCACTGATCCACGTTGGCGCCACACTGGGTACCGCTCCACCCACTCTCGACGTGGATATAGCGGTATCCGGCTTGCTTCACGAGCTCGACAAATGCGTTGTCTCCACCGAGTCGGCGATAGAGGTCTTCCCTCAGGTTGCCGTTCACGGCTGCTCCCACCGGGACCACATAGTCCATGGAGAGCATGCTCGCTATGGACGCATAGGTCATGGTGTAGCTGACTCGCGCATCTTCTACGACCTCGAACCCTTGCTCGTTGAGATGTTGGTAGAAGACGTCATTGTCGAACCCATAGATCGTCCGTAGAGTCTCCGAACTCCCGTATCCGTCGACGAAGACCACGATGACGTCCTGATTGGGGACCTCGGCCTTGGCCGTGAGGGATGACCCGGCCAGGAGTATCAGAGGTCCGGCCACGATCGCTACCAAGGCCCATCTCACCGCCGTGACCACCATCACCCATTGCCGGGCCAAACGACGCACGACGAATATGACCGAAATGGACGCCACAAGACCGAGCAGCATGAGCGCAACACCGGAGAGATCGGGAAGCCAGCGTCCAAGGCTCCCCAAGTAGGCCATTGCAAGGAGACCTGACGCGACGTCGGTCCCTTGGGCTGGCGACGGCCCGAGCGCCTTGAGTGTCAACCACCTGAGCACAAGACCAAGGGCAAGAAACGCCGTGGCGAATCCGGCCGCCCGCGTCAGCGAGGGTGACCGAGTCGTATTCGAGGCCACGAACCCCAGGGGAGATGCGCTCGCAGCCGCAAGAATCGAGAAGAACTCACCTCGCGTCAACAGGATCGCCACCCCTCGAGCGGTACAACCTCAGTGCCGCGAACAGAAGGACCAAACGTCCGCTGAGGGCCACGAACCCAAAGCTGGTGACGCCGCCCAACGTCACATGGCGAGAAAGAGTGGGCGCGGACAGCTGTAGAACCAGCCAGACCCCAAGAGCCCATGGGACGACGAAGTCTCTTTCGAGCCCCCGGTTCGCCACGTACAGATGGATGACCACGAAGACTGCGAGAAGGTCGTAGTGGAACCACGAAAGCGGGGAAACGAGCAGCGCAACCATCAGTGTTACTGCCAGTTGGTCTCCGAGCGAGCCTTTGCGCCCGATCATCCATGCCACCGAGAGCCCAACCACGGCCAGTGTTGGACCCACGACATCGGGGCTCAGGCCCATCTCTGCGAGTGGCATTGCCAGTGACCCGTTGCCACTGAAGGCCATCCATTCACGCTCGGCTACCTGGAGGGCGTTGACCGCTGATACGAGATCGACGTCGAATAGCACGATTCCCACGGCACTCGACGCAAGGAATACGAGGATCGCCGCCACCACAGCGCGATAGCGACGCGCCAGCACCAAGGGAATCAACAGGAGACCGGGAAACAGCCGTAGTGTCAACGCCACACCGAGCGGTACTCCGGATAGTGCCGAATCCGAGTCTCGCTGGCCAGCCAAGAGCGCGCCCACGGCCAGCATGAGAACAGCGGATTGTGTGCCGAACTCCAAGGTAGTTGTGAAGCAGCCAAGTCCCACGAGGCCAACCGTGAAGACCAGGGCGATCGTCGTCCCAGAATCAGCTAACCGCGGGAACACGAACGCGGCGGCGGTCACGGTCGCGAGCACTGTGACGAGCAAGAGCGCTGGATAGGCGGCGGAGACCGGGATCAGGTAGAGCGGTAGAAGGAAGACCAATGCTCCTGGCGTCCGAGGATGCACGCGATCGATGTCGCCCAATTCCGCAGCACCAATGGGTTTGAACTCCACGTCGTAGCTCTGACCCAGAGTCTGAAGGTCTTCGTACGGATCGAGACCATCGACAGCCGCGT
>JASFVB010000024.1:0-20194 GCA_050050035.1 Acidimicrobiia bacterium
TCGTCTCCTACGCGGGAATCGTGCTCACCGAGGCCGAGGTGAATGGGCAGCGGACGTCCATCGGCGGCGTCGGTGGGATCGCCACCCATCCGGATCATCGCGGTCGAGGACACGCTGCACGCTCCGTCGCCATGGCCGTCGACTGGATGACGGAACGAGACGTGAGATTCGCTCTCCTCGTCTGTCGTGGTGAGCTGGTGTCGTATTACGAGGGGTTGGGATGGGAGCTCTTCGACGGCGAGCTCCTGGTCACGCAGTTCGGGAAGCCGGAGACGTTCACCTTCAACGATGTCATGGTCGTCGCGGCAGCCGGGCACCCACCTGACGGTGGCACCGTCGACCTGCACGGACCACCCTGGTAGGACTTTCGAGGAGAAGACCAGGACGGTCATGGGTGTTGGCGTCCTAGTTGCCCAGCTGCGCGTTCAGAAAGGCGACAGTCCGCGTCCACGCCGTCTCCAGGACGTCGGCGTCGAAGGTGTCGCCCTCGGGCTCGCAGAAGCCGTGTCTGGTTCCCGGATATGTGATCACCTCAACGGCCAGGGCCTCCAATCCCATGGTCGCCTCCATGAAGACGGTTTCGTCGTCGGTGATGTAGTCGTCCTCCTCGGCCAGGTGAACGAGGTATGCCGACTCCGACCCTGCGAAGTCGATCTGCTGGGTCCCGTAGAACGAGACGGCCGCACCGATGACGTCCGCCAGCCGGACCGACGCCCACAGCCCGAGAGATCCCCCCATGCCGAACCCGACTACACCGATGGGGCGGTCGGCCGACTTGGCGTCCAGGAGCTGGGCCGAGGAGAGGACCAGAGACGCGAGCCGGTCCGGGCTGGCGTCATTCAGCCTGTCCAGGCCCTCCTGTTCGGTCTCGGGTAGCTCGCCGAAGTTGAGATCGGGGGCAAGGACGGTGAATCCATGGTCGGCGAGATCGTCGCACATCCCTTTCACCGCCGATGTCAGGCCCCACAGTGAGTGGAGCAGGAGGACCCCGGGACCACGATCATCGTCCTCGACGAAGTAGGCAAGCTCTCGCACCGGGGACAATCTATGTCGGTTCCCATGCCACCTACGCTGGCCCGATGTCCTCGGCGGTCGAGCCTCTTCGCTACAGCGAGTTCAGATGGTTGTGGGCGGGCAACGTGTTCTCGGCATCTGGCACTTTCGTCCAGGCCGTGGCCGCCTCGTGGCTGATGTGGGAGCTGACCGACTCGAGCACGTGGGTGGGTCTCATGGTCGCGTCGGCGACGCTTCCTCTCCTGTTCCTCTCCCTGGCGGCCGGAGTCCTCGCCGACCGATTCGACAGGGCGCGTCTCATGCTGGTCGCCCAGGTGATCATGGGCGGTGCGGCGGCCACGATGGCAGTGATCGCCTACGCCGATGCCATGACCCCCGCGCTGTTGCTCACACTCGGGTTGACATTGGGAACCGGTTTGGCCCTCAACCTGCCGGCATGGCAGGCCCTGGTCCCCGATCTGGTGCCTCGCGGTCTGGTGGCGTCGGCCGTTGCTCTCAACTCTGCCGCCTTCAACGTCGCCAGGGCGGTCGGCCCGGCCCTCGGAGGTGCACTCCTGGCTCTCTACGGAGCGGAAGCAGGATTCGCCTACAACGCCTTCTCGTACGTGATCATCATCATCGCCCTCTTGGTGATCGGGCCACGACTCGCCCTGGCAGCCAACAATCAGCCCGAGTCACTCAGGTCGGCCATGGTCACGGGCATCCGGTTCGCCCGGTTCACGCCCACGTTCAGGAACCTGGTGGCTCTGGTCGGGCTCTTCGCCGCGTCCTCCGCCGTCGTCCAGGCGATTCTGCCCGTACACACCGAGCATCTCGGTGGAGGCGAAGTCGCCTTTGGGCTGCTCTATGGGGCGATGGGGGCCGGTGCGCTCACCGGTGCGGCGATTCGCCCACGCTTGGGCAAATGGATCGACGGCTCGTGGGTGCCATACACGATCAGTCTCTTCGGTGCCGCGGGCATTCTCCTCGGTCTCGCCCCGAACGTTTGGGTCGCCTGGGGAGGGATGTATCTGTGTGGTGTCTTCTGGCTGCTGACACTGGCGACGCTCAACGCAACGGCTCAGCTCATGTCACCGGCCTGGATCAGAGGGCGAGCCATGTCGATCTACACCCTGGCATTCGTCGGCATCCTCCCCATCGGATCGATCCTCTCGGGATTGGTCGCCGACCAGATAGGGACAACCGGGTCGCTGGTTGTCTTCTCGTCTGCGGCGGTGACGCTGGGGCTCCTCGCCCCGCGTTTCGGGGTACCCCATGTCGACGACGTCGTCACCCCGGAGTTCACCGAGACGGCTCCGGGTGAGACCCCACACGAGGGTGAGGGATTCGCGGGCGGCCCGGTTCTCGTCTTCAACACCTGGCAGATCGCCGAGGACAGGTTTGCCGAGTTCACGACTCTGATGAACGAGGTTCGCCTGGTGAGATTGAGCACCGGCGCATATCGCTGGCGTCTCTTCCGGAATACGTCCGACCCGGCGCGGCTGACAGAGATGATGGCTTTGAGGAGCTGGGAGGACCACCTGGCGCAGCATTCACGCATCGACGATGCGGCCGCCGCTCTGCTCCGGCGTGCCAGGTCGTACGACATCGCGGGCGGTCCGCAGACCCGTCATCTTGTCGCAATCGACACCGAGCACCCGCCCGATTTCGAGGAACTCGTGGCAGCGCACGACGAGATGCACCGAACCGATGGCTCCATTCCCCCACGAGATCAGGATGACTGAGCGAAGCGTCTCTCGCGTTTGAACTTTGCCCAATCGGACGACTTCGTCGACCACAAGACGTCGGTGAGGATGGTCACCAACGAGATGGCCACTAGACCCCACACGGACCAAACCGGAAGGTCCGCGGCTATGGCGGCTCCGATCAACGCGAGGGGGATCGCCTTGGTGACGAGGGCCCCTGATGCATGCATCCATGCTCGGGCAGTCGGGCTCGTTCTCAGATAGCTCGCGTAGTCGACCTTCACCCCGGGCTGCGGTCTGGCGACAGCCCCGATGAACCAATGCGTGAAGCGAATACCCACGGCTCTCCCGACGACGAGATGGCCCAGACCATGAGTCGTGACTAACAGGATGGCCATGCCGACATAGAAGACCATCGCCGTCAGTATCTCCCCTCCTATGTAGTACGAGACGCCGATCAAGACGAGACCCACGATCGTGGCCAGAACCGCCAAGGTCGTTCCGACGACGACGGGGATCTTCAGCAGTGCCCAGTCCTCGAATGCGGCCCGATCGACCGCGGCGATCCGAGCCGCATACCGGTCAACGAGCTCCGGCTCGGCCTTCACTATCGACACCGCACTCCAGAACCCGGTGCCGGCGAGGCCGTCGCCGGAGGCAACAGCGGTCTCCGCCGCGGTCAACGCCTCCTCGATCGAGGTGGGTTCCATCACCCTGATTTAAGTACGGTCCGCACATGCAACCGAATGCCCTCGGGTGGGGTTCTGGGTGGTGATGGACAAATTGGCGAAGGGCCTCGTCTCCGACCTCGACTCGGCATTCGGGACGGTCGTCGAGAACATGGGACCGCAGCTCTTCTGGGGGCTCCGGCGCATGTGCGGCGACCACCAGGAGGCCGAGGACCTGACACAGGAGACCTTCATCAGGGCCTATCGAGCGCTGAGCGGATACGACGAGCGCCGGATCGCCGCAATCGAGCTGCGGCCCTGGCTGTGGACCATTGCGATGAACCTCGGCCGCAATCACCTACGTGATAGGTCCCGGCGACCCACCTACGTCGAGCTCGGCTCGGAGGATCGCACCGACGATCCCGAGCCGGTCGACTCGGCAGCCTGGGACCGACGGTTCGAGAGACTGAACCGTCACCAGAGGGCCGCCGTTGTGCTTCGCCATGTCGTCGGGATGGGAGTCGGCGAGATCAGTGCGGTGACAGGACGACCCGAAGGAACGGTGAAAGCCGACGTGCACCGGGGTCTGGCCCGTCTCCGCATGGCAATGGAGGACGAAGGATGAGCATCGAAACACGGTTGGAGAGCCTGATGGGCCGGCTCCCGGAAGGAATGACCGAGAACGTGGCTCTGGGCACGGGAATCGCTGAGGGATACGACTACTTCGACTCGGCCATAGGCAGTGTGGTGGTGACCTTCACGCCCGAGGGCGTGTCGTCTCTGGATACCGTCGACGGCTTCGAGACGCGCTTCGCGGAACGCTTCGGCCGACCGCTCATCAGGGCCAAGGCACCCTCGGCATGGTCAGGACGCATCCCCGAGGCGATAGAGCGCGGCGCACCGGGAGAGCTCCCGATCGACCTGAGCAGCGTCACCGACTTCCAGGCGGAGGTGCTGACGACGACAGCCACGATCCCGAAGGGCGAAGTCAGGCCATACGGATGGGTGGCCAAGGAAGTTCATCGTCCCAAGGCGGTGAGAGCGGTCGGTTCCGCGGTGGCGCGGAACCCGATCCCGCTGATCATCCCGTGTCATCGTGTCGTGCGCACCGATGGGCACATCGGCAACTACTCACTGGGCGGGCCTCACAACAAGGTGGAGCTGCTCACCCACGAGGGAGCCGCGCCGGAGTGGCTCGAGGAGCTGGCCTCACATCGGGTGAGGGTGCGAGGAAACACATCGACGGGCATCTTCTGTCATCCGACGTGCGCCGCGATTCGGAGGTCGAAGCCCTCCAACGTGGTCGACTTCCACTCGGGCAGCGATGCCACCGAGGCCGGGTTCAGACCCTGCAAGGTGTGCAGACCGGTGACCTGAAACCGTTCTGTGAGGGTTTGTGAACCGTGACGGTCCACAAACCCTCACAGAACGGGTGTGATTACCCTCGCCGCCGATGCCGGACGAACACGCAACGACACAGCTCGCCGTCAACACCATCAAGGCTTTGGCGATGGATGCCGTCCAGGCGGCGAACTCGGGTCACCCGGGGATGCCGATGGGGATGGCAGACATCGCGGTCACGCTCTGGTCCGAGTTCCTGAGGGTCGACCCGGAGCATCCGGACTGGCCCGATCGCGACCGATTCGTCCTCTCCAACGGTCACGGGTCGATGCTCCTCTACTCACTCCTGCATCTGTGCGGGTTCCCCCTCGAGATGGACCAGCTGCGCAACTTCCGTCAGCTGGGCCACGACACCGCCGGGCACCCGGAAGTCGATCACGACCTCGGCATAGAGATGACCACCGGCCCCCTCGGCCAGGGATTCGCCACGGGTGTCGGCATGGCCGTTGCCGAGGCGCATCTGCGCTCCCGTCTCGGCCCCGATCTCGTCGATCATCACACATACGGCTTCGTCTCCGACGGGGACCTCATGGAGGGGGTCAGCGCCGAGGCCGCCTCGATGGCAGGCCACCTCGGGCTCGGGAAGCTGATCTATCTCTACGACGACAACGACATCTCCATCGACGGCTCGACGGACATCACCTTCACCGAGGACGTTGCCAAGCGTTTCGCCGCCTACGGGTGGGACACGTCCACCATCGACGGGCATGATCGCGGAGCCGTTCGCGAGGCAATCGGTGTCGCTCTCGCCAACGAAGAGCGACCCTCGCTGATCGTCTGCCACACCCACATCGCACAGGGCGCCCCGAACCTGGTGGACACACCCGAGTCTCATGGTCAGCCACTCGGTCACACCGAGATCAAGCTCAGCAAGGAGGCGATGGGCTACCCATTGGACCCAACGTTCCACGTCGATCCGTCGGTGTATGAGTTCTTCGACTCGGCCATGGACCGGGGCCGGCAGGCGAGAGCAGATTGGGAAGCCCGGTTCGAGAAGTCCGACACGAGTGACTGGGATTCCCTGTTCCAGCAGGGCCCGGTGAGTCTCGAAGGGCCTGGCTTCGCCGAAGGTGAGAAGCTGGCGACCCGGGCGTCCTCGGGCAAGCTCTTCGAGGAGATCGCACTGAAGGTGCCCGGCTTCATCGGAGGGTCGGCGGATCTCGCCGGCTCCACCAAGACCGTGATCGAGGAGGGGAGGGTCTTCTCTCGCCAGGATCGAGCCGCACGTGACATCGCGTTCGGCGTACGTGAGCACGGGATGGGAGCCCTCGTCAACGGCATGGCGCTCCATGGAGGGCTCCGGCCGTATGGCGCCACCTTCTTCGTCTTCTCCGACTACATGCGGGCGGCGGTCCGGCTGTCGGCTCTGATGGGCGCACCCTCGATCTGGGTATGGACTCACGACTCGGTGTTCCTCGGGGAGGACGGGCCGACCCATCAGCCGATCGAGCAGCTGGCGTCACTTCGGGCGATGCCCAATCTCTGGGTGATTCGCCCTGCCGACGCAAACGAGACCGTGCAGGCCTGGGAGATCGCGCTCGAACGTAGGGACGGTCCTGTCGCCCTCGTGCTGACCAGACAAGGGGTGCCGACCCTCCCCAAAGGCGATCTGGGGAAAGGTGGCTACGTGGTGAGGGACGGCTCAGACGTGACACTCATCGGCACCGGGTCGGAGGTGAGCACGGCGCTGGCGTCCTCGGATCTCCTCGCTGCCGACGGGATCGCTGCACGCGTGGTCAGCCTCCCCTCCTGGGAGCTGTTCGACGCCCAACCGGACGAGTACAGGCTCGAAGTGCTCGGCGAGGCGCCACGCGTCTCCGTCGAGGCAGCCTCGACGTTCGGCTGGGAGAGAATGGTCGGATCGGCCGGTCTATCGATCGGCATCGACGGTTTCGGTGCCTCGGCGCCGGCCGACGACCTCGCTCGCCACTTTGGGCTCACGCCGGCACATGTCGCCGCCAAGGTGAGGGCCCACCTGGGCCGTTGAGCCGCACCGCCGACGTGGTGATAGTCGGCGCGGGAATAGCCGGTGTCTCTGCGGCATATCACCTTGGAGTCCGGCACCGATTCGGAGACATCGCTCTCGTGGATCCGAGACCACCGTTGACACTGACGTCCGACAAGTCGACCGAGTGCTATCGAAACTGGTGGCCAAACGCCCCGATGGTCGGGCTCGTGAATCGCTCGATAGACATCTACGAGGAGCTCGATGGCGAGGTCGACTTCGGTCTCAACGAGAACGGATACCTGTTCGTCACGGCACGCGAAGAGACGCACGATCGGATGAGAGCCCAGGCAGACGTGATCAGGCCAATGGGCGCAGAGGCAAACGTCTTGGGTCGCCCCGACCTCCTCGATTCGTACGGCTTCCTGACCGATAGCGCGCACGGTGGCCTCTACGTCCCCCGCGCCGGCTGGTTCCGGGCGCAGGACCTCGGACAGTGGATGCTCGACCGCTCCCGTGGGGTCGGAGTGGAGCTGGTCAACGCAACGGTGACGGGGATCGACGGGACCGACGTCCGTCTCTCCGATGGATCCACCATCGCCGCCGGGGCGGTGGTCATCGCCGCAGGGCCGATGTCCACCGACGTCGGCAGCATGGCCGGTGTCGACCTTCCGTTGCTCTCGGAGCTACATCTCAAGGTCGCGTTCAAGGATCATCTCGGGGTCATCCCCCGCGATGCGCCCATGACGATCTGGAGTGACACCCAGCAGCTCGACTGGTCCGCGGAGGAGCGGGCGGAGCTGGAGAGCATGGGACGACACGACGTGGTCGGGGAAATGCCGGTCTACTGCCATTTCCGACCCGAAGGTGGGGAGGGCTCCCCGTACATCCTCGCCCTCTGGGAGTATCACGACCAGATCCTCGAACCGGTTTGGCCCCTGCCGGAAGACCCTCTCTACCCCGAAGTGGTGATGCGCGGCCTGACCACGATGGTGCCCGGCCTCGACGTCTACGCCGAGCGACTCCCCGAGTCGTTCGTCGACGGTGGCTACTACACCAAGACAGTCGAGAACAGACCCCTGGTCGGGCCGGCCGGTCCCGATGGGGTGTTCCTCCTCTGCGCCTTCTCGGGATTCGGCATCATGGTCTCGGCCGGGGCGGCCGACCTCCTCGCACTCCACCTCACCGGGAGGTCGTTGCCCTCGTACTCGGACGCCTTCCTTCTCGACCGCTACGAAGACCCCGGCTACGTAGCGGCGATCGAGTCGGTGGCATCCGGCCAGCTCTGATCCCCGACGTCATCCTGAGTGTCCCCGCGACGCGTAACCTCTCCACGCGATCGCAGAAAGGAGTGAATGTGCCCACCCGAGAGGGTTACCCGGAGGGGATCCCGTGCTGGGTCGATCTGGCCACGACCGACGTGGATTCGGCCAAGACGTTCTACGAGTCGATCTTCGGATGGGAGATCCAAGAGCCCCAATCGGAGGAGGTCCCCTATTGGATGGCGCTCAAAAACGGCCTGCCTGCCGCCGGGATCGGCCCGGCTCCCGAAGGCCAGCCGTACAGCGCTTGGACGAGCTACCTCGCCGTGGACGACGCCGATGCCACCGCCGCGACGATCCGTGAAGCCGGGGGGCAGATGATCACCGAGCCGATGGACGTCCTCGACGCGGGCCGGCTCGCCATCGCTGCCGACCCGACCGGAGCGGTCTTCGGCATCTGGCAATCCGGCGAGCACAAGGGCGCCGGCATCGTCAACGAGCACGGTGCGCTGAATTGGAACGAGCTCCAGACAACCGATGTCGATGGTGCGGTCTCTTTCTACGAGTCCGTCTTTGGCTACACCCACCGAACCGTCGAGGGAGGAACCGGGCCCTACACGGTGCTCGCCGTCGGCGACAGGGACGTGGCAGGTGTCATGACGCCGCCCGCGGACGACGTTCCCAACAACTGGAGCGTCTACTTCGCGGTCGACGATGCGACAGAGGCCCGACAGAGGGCCCAGGATGCAGGTGGCTCGGCCATCACGGAGACGATGGACATCCCGGACGTCGGGACGTTGGTCGTGCTCGCAGACCCCACCGGAGCGGCCTTCGTCGTCATTCAGCTCGCCATGGAGATCGACTGAGCGATCTCCGCACAATCGACAGGGCTAGGCGAACTTCGTCTTGGGCCGCTCCTCACGCACCTCGTCGACGAAGATGTCGACCTTCTCGTTGTAGAACGAGACGAGGCTCGTGATCTTCTGCGACTCGGGCAAAGGGGTGTCGTACCCCCATACGACGTTCTCGAGCGTCTTGCCCTCTATCTCGGCAGACCAGTATCTGGCGCTCCCCTTGTAGGGGCAATGCGTCATGTGGTCGGTCGGCGTCAACAGATCCATGCGGACATCCGTCTTCGGCAGGTAGTACCTGGTGGGCAATCCGGTCTCGAAGAGAAACACGGCATTGGTCGAATCGGCCACGGTGGCACCATCGATCTCGACCCGGACTCGACGGTCCGAGGGGAGGATGTCCAGTCGTGTGTAGGGATCCCGGGCGTGCACGAAGACCTCCTCGGTCTCCTCGAACCAATGATCCATGCTCCCCCAAACGAAGGCGTAGTGGTCGGCCAGCTCAGAGATCTCGGGGTCCTGGTATGAGTATGCCTTGCCCTCCGCGCCGTCGACCTTCACGACGTATTGGGTCGACTCACCCCGGCTGGGGCTCTTCCTGGTCTCGCCGGTGTCGACGAGCAGATCTGTTGCGACGTCGGACGATGGGAAGTAGTAGGTCGGGTAGTAGGGCACCTCCCAAACCAGAAGTGGGTGCGTGGTGTCGGCCACGATCCGACCACCGAGCATCGTCCTGACTCGTTTGGCGCCGCTCTCCACGCGGACACGGCCGCGATCGTTCATTCGGTCTCCTCAACTGTGTGACTGAGGTCAACCGGGGAAACGGCTTCAGGATTCCGTTTGGTGACAGCGTGACCGATCGGGTGGGTTGCGGTTCGGCTCGCACTCACGTCTGACGGCGTGTACCGGCGGACCGCGCTCGCTGCCCGTCACGGTCCTAGTAGACGACGATGGTGTCCAGCGAGCCGCCGATGGCCATCTTCCTGGCACCCCAGTACTCGCCGAAGCGATACGACATCGACTTTGGCTTCTCCGCGTAGACCCTTCTGCCCAGGATCTCCGCGGCAGTCTGAAGCTCCGCTCTTCGCTGACCGGCCAGGGCGCGCAACAGCGAGCGCTCCCGTGGGTTGGGGCAGAGGTCTGGTCGATCCACGAGCAAACCGACCAGGTCGGCGAGGTCGTGGTCCTCACCCAAGATCTCGCCGAGACGATCGAGCGTCATGGCCGTCCCCACGACGACCTCGGGCCACAACGGGGCGAGAAACTCCATCTGGTGTCTCAGGTCCTTGACCCGCTTCCGCCATTCGTGGAAGCCGGTCTCACCCCTCTCACGGTACGCCGCCACCATGCGACGGCGACCCAGCCCGTATGTCTCGTCGAGACCAGGAGCGATGGCCTCGAACGAATCGCGGATGCCGAGCCCGTACACCTCGCGGGCCTCGGGGTCGACGGGCCACGAGTGATAGCGGGTGTAGGCCCGCTCGAGACCGCGCACCACCCGTCCCACGAGATTGGGGTCCTCGACCGCGTTGAACTCGGTGATGTCACGGCGACGGGTGAGACGCTCGATGAGCTCGTTGAACGTCCCTTCGGCGAGGAGGTCTCCATAGAGGTCCCTCACGCTGTTGGCAGCGTTGAGCACCCCCTGGGACAACCGAACGTCACCCACCAGTCGGGCGGTGTCGCGCAGAGCCTTGTTCTCGAAACGATAGACCTTCTCGGGAAGCTCGCCCTTGACGAGACGGAGCAACGCCCTCACCCTCTTGATCGACTTCCTCGACTCGTGAACGGCGGTTCCGAAGACGGCGTTCGGCCCGAAGTAGCCACTGGCGGCATGCTCCAGCTGCTCCATGGTCACCCGCTTCACCCCTGCTCCGAGAGGCTCTGACTCACCGAGTTGCAGATTCGAATCGAACGACGCCACATCACCGTCGGGCGGCGGCACAGTGGCCAATACGGTCACCACGCCAGCGTAATGTCACCCTTTGTGAGATCTGCGGGTCTTCTCCCCTACCGTCTGAGCCCCCGGCTCGAAGTGCTCATCGCACACCCCGGCGGGCCATGGTTCGCCAGCCGCGACGAGGGCGCGTGGTCTCTGGCCAAGGGGCTAGTCAAAGACGGTGAGGGCGACATGGCCGCCGCCGCGAGGGAGTTCGAGGAGGAGACCGGCTGGCCGGCTCCGGCTGCGGAATGGGTGCCCCTGGGTGAGACGGTGCTCAAGTCCCGGAAGGTCGTCATCGCGTGGGCAATCGAATACGACTTCGACGTGACGACGTTCCGACCTGGCACCTTCACGATGCGAGGAAGGGAATACCCCGAGATCGATCGGGTTGCCTGGCTCGCCCCGGCACCGGCCATGACGAAGCTGAACCCTGCCCAGGGTGTCTTCGTCGAGCGATTAGAGGAGCACCTGAGGTTGAATGGTCGGCAAGGAGGTACTCGATGACTGACATGCCACAAACCGAATCGGAGTGGAGGGACAAGCTCTCGTCCGAGCAGTACCAAGTCCTGAGAAAGGGTGGGACCGAACGCGCCTTCACCGGCAAGTACTGGGACACGAAGAGCGACGGTGTGTACCGCTGTGCGGGATGCGGCGAGAAGCTGTTCTCCTCGGACACCAAGTTCGAGTCACACAGCGGATGGCCCAGCTTCTTCGAACCTCTCGCTCGAGAGATCATCGACGAGGAGGAAGACAGGTCGTTCGGGATGGTCCGAACCGAGATCAAGTGTGCGAACTGTGGCGGGCATCTCGGTCACGTCTTCGAGGACGGCCCCAACCCGACCGGCCTCAGGTACTGCGTGAACTCGGCCTCGCTGGACCTCGAGGAAGACGCAACCGACTAGCCCCTGACCTTCTCGATCACGGCGACGGCGTCGGCCTCGACCGGATCCACCGGGAGGTCGGCCACTCGCACCAGCCCACCGATGGTGTCGTCGGCAGTGAAGAGGGCAAGGCCAAGCGTCTCCATGACGTGTATCACCGCCACGTTGTCGGCCTGCGCCTCGAAGCACAACTCGCGAACGCCGTCGTGTCGAGCCACTGCCACCAGAGCCCGTGACAGAATCGTGCCGACACCCCGTCGCTGATGGGCGTCGATCACCGTCACCGCCACCTCGGCGCAGTCCCCGGGTGTGGCCACGATGTAGCGACCCACGCCGGCCACCTCGCCGTCGATGATGGCGCCCCAGGCAACATGGTCGCGTTGGTCCACCGAGGAGAGGTAGTCGAGCTCGGATTGGCTGAGCTTCCCCACCGCCTGGCCAAACCGGGAGTGGCGACTCTCGGCGGAGAGCTCCTCCAGGCCCGCGGCAAGCACGTCGCGGTCCGTCTCGACTATGGGGCTCAGGGCTATCAGACCACCGTCCTTCGCCGTCGTCTCCAATCGGGGTCGGTCGTCGGGGAGATCGAATCTCATCGTGTTCACCGATTGTCGTCGCTTCGGGATTCCGCGCCACATCGGAGCTGCGGCGTTAACTTCTTCCACGATGACAAGGACGCGGATGGCAACGGCGACATCCGATTTCGGATCGGGCAAGCGCGAGTCCCATGACTCGTCGTCGTTCTACGATCGGTTTGCGGCACCGGTTCTCTCGGGAGACGAGCGGGTCGAGCCTCCGGTCGTTCGCGACCAATTCTTCTGCGGTGACGCCAGGGAGATGACTGCCGAACAAGTGGCGGACCGTTCCGTGGCCCTCCTCGTCACATCGCCTCCGTACTTCACCGGCAAGGAATACGAGAACGACCTCGCCTTGGGTCATGTCCCTTCGAGCTACGCAGAGTATCTCGACATGCTCCAGGACGTCTTTGCCGTGTGTCTCACCAAGCTGGAGCCGGGTGGTCGAATGGCCGTGAACGTGGCCAACCTCGGTCGCAAGCCTTATCGCTCGCTTTCCTCCGACGTGATCACGATCCTCCAGGACGGCCTGGGCATGCTTCTCCGGGGGGAGATCATCTGGAGAAAGGCCAAAGGGGCGTCGGGGAGCTGCGCCTGGGGCTCCTACAAGTCACCTCAGAACCCGGTGCTCCGCGACGTCACCGAGCGTGTCATCGTGGCATCGAAAGGGAGGTTCGACAGGGCCCTGAGCAAGAAGCGGCGCGCTGAGCGAGACTTGCCCAGCACCCCGACCATCGAGACGGACGAGTTCCTCGAAGCCACCCTCGATGTCTGGGAGATCCCCGCGGCGAGCGCGACCCGTGTCGGCCATCCGGCTCCGTTCCCCGTCGATCTGCCACAGCGTCTGATCGAGCTGTACACGTACGAGGGAGAGCTGATACTCGACCCGTTCATGGGCTCGGGGACGTCGGCGGTCGCGGCAGTGAGGACCGGTCGGCACTACGTGGGCTTCGACACCGAGCAGTCCTACGTAGACCTCGCCGAGAAGCGTCTGCGGGAGGAGCCGTGAGTCACAGGGTTCTCGCCGTCTGCGCGGGGAACATCTGCCGATCACCGGCAGCAGAGGCGGCGATTCGCGAGTCCGCGGTGCGTCGTGGGGTCGAGGTGCGGGTCGACTCGGCCGGGACAGGGGCATGGAGTGTCGGCAGTCCGCCCCACCCTCAGTCGGTCGCGGCCGGATTACGAGCCGGGTTGACGGTGGCAGGCCGCGCCCGACGCGTGATCGCTGCCGATTTCGAGCGCTTCGACGTCATCGTCGTCATGGATCGATCGAATCTCCGCGATGTGGCCGCCCTGGCCCGAAACCTCGAGGACCGGGCGAAGGTCCGGCTGTTCCGCACATATGACACCGCCACCGACGCCGACGAGGTGCCCGACCCCTACGGCTGCCCCGATGAGGTCTACGACGAGATGATCCGTCAGGTCACCGCGGCCGCCGAAGGCCTGGTCGAGTCTCTGGCCATACTCACGCCGATGACCGGGACGGGGTGACGAGACCTCGTCTCAGTGCCCGAGAGTCTCCACCCTGCGAGCGACGTTGAAGATGCCGGTCGGTGTCACCACGTCGGGCACTTCGGCCACCAACTCCAGGGTCGTCGCGTCATAGACACGAACCATGTTCGCGTCCCAGTCCGAGACGTACACGACGGAGCCGTCGTCCGAGAACTCGGGATGCAACGTCCTCTCGCCGTCGCTGATCACACCGACGAGGTCGAATGGCGGTGACTTCTCGAAGACCGTTATCGCATGCGGTTCCTCGGCGAAGACGGCATCGGCCCACACGTAGGGGCTGTGCTCACTCGCCCTGATGAAGAGACCTGCTCCCGCCGTCTCGATGGTGCCGACGATCTCGTTGTCGGCGAGATCCCATACCGTCACCTTGCCCTCGCCGGCGTGGACCGTCGCCCCGTACTGAACCCCGTCGGCCTCCCAGGTCGCCCCAGATCCGGGGTGTGGCGTCGCCCCGGTCTGAATGCGATCCGAGACTGTCATCGACTCGACGTCGATCACTGCCATCCAGTCGTCGGTCTGCGCCGCAAGGTAGAAATACCGATTGTCAGGGGACAGAAAGCCGTCGTGGAGCACATGGCCTACGTTGCTCACGGATGTGACCGGGAAGTCGGGTTGTGACCAGTCCACCCGCCATACCTGGCCGGCTTCCTTCAACGCCACCAGGAAGTAGGGGCCGACCAGATCCGGGGCTGTGTCCAGGATCGTGGCCACACGTGACTCGACCATCTCACCTTCGGGATTGGCCGCGGTCGCGTCGAATACCTTCAGAGGCTCCAGCGTCGTTGCGTCGAGGATCACTGCCGTCGTCGGCACGTAGTTGCCGGCGATCAGATACTTGCCGTCGTCCGATATGGCCAGGGCCCGGCTGTCCAAGCCGATCCGCACCTTGGACACGGGTTGCAGGGTGTAGAGATCGATCTTGAACACCCAACCGTCTCGGCCCATGTTGTAAGCCCAACGATCGTCCACCGGAGAGAACGTGTATCCGTGTGCTCGATAAGAGGCGTCCACTTTCTCGAGCAGCCGATGACTGTCGCCGTCGATCACGGCTATGCCCTGGGCCTCGCGCTCGGTCACGAGCATCAGATTCTCCACACGAGCGTCATGCGTCGGCTCGTCCGGGAGGTCCGACTCGGCAACGAGGACCTCGTGACTGTCCAGGACGTCGTCGAAGGTCCACTGTGGCGGGCCTTCTCCGGTGTCGGAGCGAATGAAGGCGACGAGCGTCGAGATGTCGTCCTCGCTCAACTCACCGCCCCAGGGCGGCATCACCGTCCCTGGCTTGCCATTCTCGATGACGTCGAAGTAGTAGTCGTCGGGTTGGGAGAGACGCTCCGGGAGCAGGGCCGGCCCGGTTGCGCCACGTCTGTCGGTTCCATGACAACCGGCACAGGAGTCGAGGAAGTACATGGAGGCCGGTCTGTCCAGGACCGTGCCGTCGAACTCGACGGCCACGCCGTCGCCATCGCCGTCTTGGGCGGAGACGTCGCCAGACGTCGACTCCCCGTCGGAGATCGAGGTGCCCCACCCGGCCAGTGACCACACGGCCAGTGCCAGGACTACACCCGCCAAGCCACCCAAGAGGTAGGCAGTCACCTTCCGCACGCCATTTGACTCACTCACGCCAACTCCTCACTCCCGTCGGCTGCTGACGACGTCGACAGCTCGGCGAGCATTGCTTCTCGCGCCTTCATCCATGGGTCGTGTAAGGCACAGTTCTCATCCGGGCTACAGGGCCCGGTTCGAAGCACGCAACGGTCGGTCGACACGCCCTCCTCGACGAGGATCACGTCGAGCACCGACAGCGACCGGCCTGCATCAGTCAGCTCATATCCGCCTGTGCGCCCACGTTTGGAGTCGACCCACCCCTGGGAGACCAACGGCCCCATGACACGTGCCAAGAAATCGGGCGAGCTGGAGAGACTCTCTGCCAGTTCACGACGGGCCACCCGGCGACCGACCTTCCTCAGTTTGCGTATGGCTCGGAGAGCCACGTCGGTACGGACCGACAACTCGAGATGCATATGTTGCTCCTGAAGGTCAACATATGCACCACCAAGCGAGGCCGATTAGGGCCAAAAGTCCCAATGGATCGAGGGTGTCAGCCGGCGTGGAGGGCGTCGTAACCGCCGATCAGGAACTCCATGGCCCGCTCGACCGGATCGTCGGCGACCAGCAGCTCGGCGTAGCCGAGACTCGCGCCCCCGAACGAAACGTCGTTCCAGAACGCGTCGGAACGGTCGATCTCGCCCCAGGGGGCGACGTAGAGATAGGGCTGGGGATGGGCAGCGTCGCCAGGAGATGCCCCGTAGCTGGCTCGCCGGACGCGCCCTGGATCGCCCATCTCGAGGGCGGGGTCGAAATGCTCCGGCCAGAGCTGAACCTCGGAAGCGTCATCGTCTTCTGACCCCGTGGATCCAACCCGGTCGAGCATGTCGAAACCGAACTCGAACCACGCTCCGAGAGCGAGAGCGGACTCCCGGTCGACCCCGAGAGAAACGTCGGGGTCGGCCGGAGCGAGCGGATCGTGAAAGTCGGGGAACCACCCCACCTGATACTCGACGCCGAAGAAGTGTGCGGCATCCCTGATCGTCGTGATGGTCCGACTGGCGACGTTCCCATCTTTCTCGAACACGAGTAGGTCTCCTTCCACCCGGGCAACCGACCCGTTGTAGAGCGGCGTGCCGAAGCCGCCCGGTGCGGCCCTCAGACCCATCCGGCCGACCTCGGCATACCGGGCAGGGCTCAACGCGAAGAACGCCAGCTGATGGAGGGCATCTCTGGTCGAGGCGAAGCTCGTGGGCAGGTGCTCGAGGCTCATGTCTGTGAGGGTCTCCTGTAGAAGGTAGCGAGCTGGGCCACGGCGACGACGAGGCCGGCGAGGTAGATCCAGGCACCGAGCCAACCCGACCAGTCGAGACCCAGAACCGAGTCGACTGAGACCTCGCCGGGGCCGACCAAGGCAATAACCAGCGCGGCCACCGCCAGCGTCACGACGTATTCGTACCCTTCGTTGGGTCGATGAAAGACGAAGAAGCCGGCGTGTCGATGGATGGCCCAAAACGCCACGAGCATCGTCGCCGCCAGTCCGGCAGCGGCTACCGGCGTTGCCAGTCCGGCAACCAACCCCAGCCCGATGGCGATCTCGGCATATGCCGACATCCTGGCGTTCAGCTTCGGGGCGCCAAACCCGACCTTGGCGAACCAGCGGGCCGTCCCGTCGAGGGAGCCGAGATGGTTGGAGCCGTGGGCGACCATGACGATGCCCGTCCAAAGCCGGAGGGCCAGCAAGGCTATGTCTACTCCGTCCATGGCCAGGTCAAGTCAGTCACTTCGCCGTTTATGCCGCCCGGCTTCACTCATCCGACGTGCCCGCCATGCGGTGAGGGCAACTCCCGAGGCTATGAGAGCACCGGCCGTGGTCAGGAGAACACCCCTCCCTGCCCCTCCATCAACAGGAGACGAAGCCGTCGCCATCGTCGTCTCCGGTGTCGCTGCGGGAGCAGCGGGGGACATCGTCGTCGTGGGAGGCAGCGTCGTGGCCGGTGGCACGGTGCTCGTGACCACAGGGGTCGTCGTGGTCGTCACCACCTCGGTCGTCGTGGTTGAGGGCACGGTTGATGTCGTCGTGGTGGTCGATGTCGTGGTCGAGGATGTCGTGGGAGATGTCGCCGGAGGGCTCCCGCCTCGCACAGCTTCCACATCTGTCATCAACGGCCCGGCGACATAGGGATAGAAGTTGTCACCCGGACAGGTCGTGTTGCTCATGTCACGATGCCCACAGAGCGTGGGGGTTGTCACCTGGGTCCCGGCCGGCCACTTGTTGGAGCCCTTCGAGGTGAAGGTGGCCTGAGCACCGGCCTCCGTCGACAGGCCGTAGCGATCACCGAGCCAGGCCAGAAGCGATACGAGTGACGATTTGGCCGCGGTGGTGGGCTGACCCGTGTTGAAGTCCCCAATCAGACAAACGAGCTGGGTGTACCCCTGGTTGCCCCCGGTGGCGTCTCCGGCCACCGGCCCGTCGAGACTCCCCTTTCGCGCCTCCCAGATGCCCCCCTCGGAGTCGATGACGAAGTTGTACGCCACGTCGTTCCAGCCCTTGGTGCCGGTGTGATACCCGAACCAACTTCTGAGGATTGCGGGCGCGTCCGCCCCGGTGTGACCGTTGTGTGAGGCCGAGTGATGAACGATCAAGAACCTCACGTCCTCAGATTGCAGCGGCCCTTTCGGCTCGAGACCCGATGCCCACGAGGACCTCGGGTGTATCTCGATGCCGCGCGCACGCAGTGCCAGGGCGTTGCCGGCGAGGACCAGGCCCGCTGTGGCTCCGATGAATTGACGACGCGACAAACGGGTCATCCATCCCAAACCATAGGTTTGGCGCACGCGATGTCTACGGTTCCGACGTCATGACGAATTGGATGGAGGGCGCCCTCGCCCTCTTCGTGATCCTCGGGTTGGGTATCGGGCTCTTCCTCTACTCCGGGCAGAGTCTCGGCGCTGGTGACGATGGCGACTCACAGGCCATCACAGTCGACCTGGAGGCGGCCACACGTGGGGAAGGTCTCGCGGCGAGCCAGGGTTGTCTCGAATGCCACACGATCGACGGGACGCTGATAGCCACGGGCCCGACATGGAAGGGGCTGGCGGGATCGACACGACCCCTGACCAATGGTGAAGAGGTCGTCGCCGACGACGATTACCTGCTCACCTCGATCGTCGACCCACGCACTCAGATCGTCGAGGGCTACGAAGCGGTGATGCCCACTTTCTACGTCGACGATCTCGACGACGCCCAGATCGACGACCTGGTCGAATACATCAAGAGTCTCTCCACCTGATCGGGGGCCCCGAAAGCCGAATCCGCCGTTCGGAAAAGGGAACTCGGGGAACGAACTTGATATAACCTCACTCAGGTTGTACCATTGCCTCAGACTCAAACTCATAGAGGAAGGAATTGCCAATGCCCCGCGCCGTAGGCATAGACCTTGGCACGACCAACAGCGTGATCGCAGTCCTCGACGGAGGTGACCCGGCTGTCGTCGCCAACGCCGAAGGGGGTCGCACCACGCCATCGATCGTCTCGTTCAAGGACGGTGAGGTCCTGGTCGGAGAGGTCGCCAAACGACAAGCCATCACCAACCCGGACCAGACCATCCGCTCGGTCAAGCGTCACATCGGAACCGACTGGACGATCGACGTGGACGGGAAGAAGTACACCGCGCAGGAGATATCCGCCCGCATACTCATGAAGCTGAAGCGGGACGCCGAGTCGTATCTCGGTGACACGGTCGCCGACGCAGTCATCACCGTTCCCGCCTATTTCAACGATGCACAGCGGCAGGCGACCAAGGAAGCCGGTCAGATCGCCGGTCTCAACGTGTTGCGCATCATCAACGAGCCCACGGCCGCCTCGCTCGCCTACGGCCTCGAGAAGGAGAATGACGAGACCATCCTCGTCTTCGACCTCGGTGGTGGCACGTTCGACGTCTCCGTCCTCGAGATCGGTGACGGGGTCTTCGAGGTGAAGGCAACGTCGGGCGACACCCAACTCGGTGGCGACGACTGGGATCAAGCCGTCATCGACTGGCTGATCAAGAGTTTCAAGGACGACCATGGCGTCGACCTCGCCGCCGACCGGATGGCGAGCCAACGTCTCAAGGAAGCGGCGGAGAAGGCGAAGATCGAACTGTCCACAGTCTCCGAGACAGAAGTGAACCTGCCGTTCATCACCGCCACGGACGCCGGGCCGCTGCACATGCAGTACAAGCTGACACGGTCCGAGTTCCAGAAGCTGACCGAGGACTTGCTCGATAGGACCAAGAAGCCCTTCCAGCAGGCGATCAAGGACGCCGGGATCGACATCGCCGACATCGACCACGTCGTTCTGGTCGGCGGATCGACGCGAATGCCGGCGGTCCAAGAGGTCGTCAACGAGATGACCGGCAAGGAACCGCACAAGGGCGTGAACCCTGACGAGGTCGTAGCCGCCGGCGCCGCCATCCAGGCAGGTGTGCTCAAAGGCGACGTCAAGGACATCCTCCTGCTCGACGTCACTCCACTCACACTGGGCATCGAGACCAAGGGCGGGGTGATGACGCGGATGATCGAGCGAAACACCACGATCCCCACGAAGCGGTCGGAGATCTTCACGACGGCCGAGAACAATCAGCCGGAGGTCGAGATCAACGTGCTCCAGGGTGAGCGGACGATGGCCAACGACAACAACAGCCTGGGCAAGTTTCGTCTCACCGGCATCCCGCCTGCACCCATGGGCGTTCCCCAGATCGAGGTCACCTTCGACATCGACGCCAATGGCATCGTCCATGTCAACGCGAAGGACCTGGCGACCAACAAAGAGCAGCAGATGACCATCACCGGTGGCACCGCTCTCGCCCAGGACGACATCGATCGCATGGTCGAAGACGCCGAGAAGTACGCCGAGGACGACGCCAAGCGTC
>JASFVB010000025.1:0-20134 GCA_050050035.1 Acidimicrobiia bacterium
GGGGAGTCCGAAGGTGATGGATGAGAGTGCTCCCTGGTACCGAGGTGGTGATTGAACCCGGCCGGGTCGGAGACCACCTCAGAGAGGACGAGCTCGGCGGCTCCGATCAGGACCGCATCCTCGGCGAGGTCGCTGCGTTGCAGATCACACGAGGCCCACGGCGCGTCCAGGGCAATCTCCTGAGCTCCCCGTATCACCGCCGCCTCGAGGAACGGATAGAGGGGGTGATAGAAGCCTCCGATGACGACGCGGTCCGGGTTGAACACGTTCACGAGATTGCCGATGCCGGCGCCGAGCCACCAGCCGAGTTGGTCGAGACCGGCAAAGGTCTCCGAGTCTCCGGCGTGTGCCCGTCGAATGACCTCTTCCACCAGGCCCTCGCCGGCAACCTCGGAAGGTATGCCGATGCGAAACGCCAGAGCTTCTTCGCCTACCTCGGTCTCCCAGCAGCCCACCGAGCCACACCGACACTTTCTTCCCCCGGGATTGACCATCGCGTGTCCTGCTTCACCGGCATATCCGGAAGTGCCCAGCATCGGCTTGCCGTCGTGAATGATCCCCACTCCCACACCGACTTCTCCGGCGACGTAGAGCAGGTTGCGATACCCGAGCGCAGCTCCTCGGCGGAACTCGGCCAGGGCCCCTAGATCTGCCTCGTTGGCGAGCATCACACGGTCGACACCCACTTCGGCGGCGATCATCGACCCGAGCGGTGCGTCCTGCCAACCGAGGTTCGGCGCGACATGAACGAATCCATCGGAACGTCTGACGACACCGGCAACGGCGCCCCCGACCCCTGCCAGGGTGTGGCCCGGGGGAAGCGAGGCCAGTAGTGGCCGGGCGAGACGCCCCAGCTCTTGGACACTCTGCTCCGGTGTTCGGAATCCGAACGTGTTCGGGATCCTCACCTGGTCGAAGATGTGGCCGCCCAGACCGATGGTTGCCACCGCCATCGAGTCGACTTCTATGCCCGCTGCCAGGACAACGGCTCCCGCCGGATGGGCACGGGCGACCGAGGAGGGTCTTCCCGGCCCATTGCTGGTCGTCCCGCGGTCCTCTTCGACGAGACCGAGCTCGCCGAGCTCGCCGATCAGGTCGCGAATCGTGCTCCTGTTGAGTCCGGTCTGATTGGCCAGCTGGGATCTGGTCAGCGGACCACCGAGGTGAAGCCGACTGAGGACCGCGGTGAGATTGTGTCGTCTCAGCTCTTCGGCCGAGACACCGCGACGCCGTTGACCGACTTCGGATATCCCACTTTCAGCCAGAGTCTTCCTTTTGTTGGCAACCACGCAATATAGAGGATGGCCACCCAGCGAGAGCCCCCAGAGGGACCTGAGAAGATCTGGTGAGTTTGTCCCCCCGTGTTTGTTGCAGGCCAGAACAATTGATGATTAGGCTCCGCACCATGCCATCGGCGATGCCCGAGTCTGCGTCCGGTTATCGTCCGGACACCCTCACCCAAACGAGTGAATGCTGGCGCGTGTCTCGCCGGAGGTACCCCCAATAGGAGGATGGGATTGAAAAGCAATAGATATCTGATCGCCCTGCTGGCCGTACTGGCCATGATCGTGGCGGCATGCAGCCCTTCAGACGAGGGCACTGACACGACCGAGGCAGCGACGGACACCACCGAGGCGATGACGGACACCACCGAGGCGATGGTCGACACCACCGAGGCGATGGACGACGAGGTCGTCGTCGGCGTCTCGTGGAACAACTACAACGAGGAGCGGTGGGCACGTTGGGATGAGCCTGCGATCGTCGAGGCACTCGACGCGGCGGGCGCCACGTACATCTCGACCGACGCCGGGTCATCTGCCGAACAGCAGTTGACCGACGTCGAGCAGCTGATCACCGACGGTGCGGATGCGCTGATCATCCTTGCCCAGGATGGGACGGCGGTTCTTCCGGCGGTCGCCAGCGCTCTGGAGCAAGGCATCCCCGTCATCGCGTATGACCGTCTGATCGAAGACCCGGGTGCTCTCTACATCACGTTCGACAACGTCGGTGTGGGGCGGCTCCAGGCCGAGGTGATCTTCGACATGGTGCCCACGGGCAACTACGTGATCATCAAGGGCAACTCTGCCGACGCAAACGCCGACTTCCTTCGTGCTGGCTACGAACAGGTGATTGGCGACGCAGTGGCGGCCGGTGACATCACGATCGTCGGTGAGACATACACCGACAACTGGGATCCGGCTCTCGCACAGACCGAGATGGAGCAGTACCTGACGCAGGCAAACAACGACGTCCAGGCCGTTCTGTCGGAGAACGACGGCATGGCCAGCGGTGTTGTCGCTGCGCTCGAGGCCCAGGGTCTCGCCGGCGAGGTTCCGGTCTCGGGACAGGACGGCGACCAAGCCGCCCTCAACCGTGTCGCCCTCGGCACGCAGTCGGTCTCGGTGTGGAAGGACGCCCGCGATCTGGGCAAGGCTGCCGGTGAGGCCGCAGTCCAGCTCGCCATGGGCACGGCTCTGACGGATGTCACGGGTGTGATTCAGTTCGACTCGCCCGGCGGCAACTCGATGACCTCGATTCTGCTCGAGCCGATCGCCATCACTCAGGACAACCTGAACCTGGTGGTGGATGCCGGTTGGATCGATCTCGACGCCCTTTGCCAGGGTGTTGAGGCCGGCACCGTCGACGTCTGCGGATGACGTCGGGTTGTTGAAGGTAAGCCGATAAGAGAGAAGATGACAGCGCCCCCGGTCGTCGCCGGGGGCGCTGTCTATTCTGTCGACACGTGATTCGATGAGTCTTACTGAGGCACCCCAGACCGAGACTGCGAGTGAGCCGGAGGAGGTCTCGGAGCGCAATCTGACCTCCATTCTGCGCTCCACCGAGATCGACACCCGGATGCTCAGCATGATCGTGCTGCTCGCAGTGATCTGGGTCGCCTTTCACATCATGTCCGGCGGGACATTCCTCACCCCCCGGAATCTCTGGAACCTGTCAGTCCAGTTCGCACCCGTTGCGATCATGGCAACAGGGATGGTCCTCGTGATCGTCTCCCGCAACATCGATCTGTCCGTGGGGTCGATGCTCGGGTTCGTTGGGATGTCGATGGCCCTCGTCCAGGCAGAGATCATCCCCGACATCCTCGGCTTCGACCATCCGTTGACCTGGATCATCGTCTTGGTGGTCGGTCTGGCGATCGGGGCGATCGTCGGGCTCCTCCAGGGGTTCATCGTCGCCTACGTCGGGGTTCCCTCGTTCATAGTCACCCTCGGAGGTCTCCTCGTCTGGCGAGGTGTCGCCTGGTCGGAGGCCAGTGGCCGCACCATCGCACCGATGGACTCGACGTTCCAACTGCTGGGCGGAGGTTCACGAGGATCGCTCGGAGGACCGGGCAGTTGGATATTCGCCGGACTGGTGTGTGTCGGCATCATCGCCTACCTAGCCAACGACAGGCGGCAACGCAAACGCTACGGCTTCAAGTTGAGACCCACTTGGGCGTTGTTGACCATCGGCACCATTGGGTGTCTCGCCGTCCTCGGAGCGGTGTGGGTCATGAACAGCTATTACCTGCCGGAGAACGTCGCACGTCAGGTCGCCGAGGAACGAGGTTTCGAATTCACCGAAGGGATGCAGATCCCGCTTGGCATCTCCAACCCGGTGCTCATCGCAATCGCAATGATGCTCATCATGAGCTTCATTGCCAATCGGAGGCGGTTCGGGAGGTACGTCTACTCGATCGGTGGGAACCCGGAGGCCGCGGAGCTCGGCGGTATCAACACGCGTTGGACCATCGTGAAGACATTCATGGTCATGGGCATCCTGGTGGGCGTGGCGGCAGCAGTGACCATCGCCAGGCTCAATGCGGCGACCAGCGGTCTGGGGACTCTGGCCGAGTTGTACGTGATCGCAGCAGCCGTGATCGGAGGCACCTCCCTGTCCGGTGGCCTGGGCACCATCCCCGGTGCCGTGCTCGGCGCTCTGGTGATGCAATCACTCGTCTCCGGCATGGTTCTCCTTCGAGTCGACGCCCCCCTCCAGGACATCATCGTGGGAATCGTCCTCGTCGCGGCAGTGGCCGTGGATGTTGCCTATCGGCGGAGGGCTGACGAGTGAGTGACCAGACTCCCCTCGTCGAGATGCAGAACATGTCCGTGAGCTTTGGTGGCGTGCATGCCGTAGAGGACGTGTCCATCGAACTCTACCCGGGCGAGGTGCTCGGTCTCGTGGGTGGCAACGGAGCCGGCAAGTCCACGCTCGTGAAGACCTTGTCCGGGGCGCAGCGGCCGGACTCGGGCCAGATAGTGATCGACGGCCAACCGGTGACCATCGAGAACCCCCGCGATGCCAAGGCATATGGAGTCGAGACGATCTACCAGACGCTGGCGTTGGCCGAGAACATCGACGCTCCAGGAAACATGTTCCTGGGCCGTGAGCTCACCACCGGACTGGGGAATCTCGACGACTCCGCCATGGAAGACGCGACACGGCGGATCATGGCCCGTCTCAACCCGAAGTTCCTCAACTTCAAGACACCGGTGGCACGTCTGTCTGGTGGCCAGCGTCAGTCGGTTGCAATAGCCAGAGCGGTCCATTTCAACGCGCGAATCCTGATCATGGATGAGCCAACGGCCGCCCTCGGCCCCGCCGAGACCGACCAGGTGCGCCAACTCATACGACAACTCAAGAACGAAGGCATAGGGATCATCCTCATCAGCCACGACATTCACGACGTCTACGACCTCTCCGATCGGATGAGCGTGATGCTCCAGGGACGACTCGTAGGCACAGTCCACCGCGAGGACGTGACCATGGACGAGGTCCTCGCCATGATCATCATCGGGAAGCTCCCCGGAGAGGTCAGCGAAACGGAGCTGGAAGATCTCCGCGGTTGACGGCTTGATGACGATCCCGAGAAAGTGAGTCGACCAATGGGAAATCTCGAGGGAACCACGGCTTTGATCACCGGTGCCAGCCGGGGGATCGGTGCGGCAGTCGCCACGGCCCTGTCATCACAGGGCGTCAATCTCGGCCTCGCCTCTCGCAGTGGGGACGCCTTGGGCATCGAAGGTGCGGTGGCACGGTCTGTGGATGTACGCGACGCGGATGCCCTGGAGGCAATGGCAGCGGCGACGGCGGAAGAGTTCGGGGGCATCGACATCCTCGTGGTCAACGCGGGGGTGGGCTCGTACGGCCCGTTCCTCGAGCTGCCACCCGACGAGCTCGAGGACATGATCGATGTCAACGTCAAGGGGGCGCTGTACGCGGTGCGCGCCACGCTCCCGTATCTGCTCGAGTCGGATGCCGCCGACATCGTCACCGTGGCCAGCGAGGCCGGGAGACGGGGGCTGCCGTTCGAGTCGGTCTACTGCGCCTCCAAGTTCGCCCAGATCGGCCTCATGCGCTCTCTCGACCACGAGCTGAGACCGGAAGGCGTTCGCTGCACCACCGTGGCACCCGGAGGGGTGGCAACCGAGTTCGCCATGGGCCGGGGAAGGACGCCGGACATGCCGGAGCTGGAAGGGATGATGAGCCCCGAGGATGTCGCTGATGCCGTCGTCTTCGTGCTCACCCGGCCACGCAATCACCGCATCCTGGAGGTCGCCTTCCGTCCTCTCTCGGAACCATCGATGGGGTAGGGGAAAGGATCGCCAAATGACATTCTTCGACCAAGTGCCCGACCGAGTTCCATTCGCCGGTGAGGACGGGGCGGGCCCCTACTCGTACAAGGTCTACGACCCGGATCGAGTCGTTTTGGGGCGGCGCATGGAGGATCTCATGCGTGTTGCCGTCTGCTATTGGCACTCGTTCAGCTGGCCCGGTTCCGACGTTTTTGGCGTGGGGACGTTCGATCGTCCCTGGCTGGAGCCCACGGACGACCCGATGGGGGCGGCGCGGCAGAAGATGGACGCCGCATTCGAGTTCTTCACCAAGCTAGGCGTGCCTTTCTTCTGCTTCCACGACGTCGATATCGCCCCACCGGGTGAGTCATTCGCCGAATCGGCCAGCAACCTCGAGACAATGGTCGACTACGCCGAGAAGAAGATGTCCGAGACCGGCGTGCGTCTCCTTTGGGGCACGGCCAATTTGTTCGGTCATCCGCGGTACGCCGCCGGCGCGGCCACCAACCCTGACCCCGAGGTCTTCACCTACGCCGCCGCCCAGGTCAAGCACGCTCTGGAGGCAACCCACCGGTTGGGCGGATCCAACTATGTGCTCTGGGGTGGTCGTGAGGGCTACGAGACCCTCCTCAACACCGATCTGAGGCGAGAACAGGACCAGCTGGCCCGCTTTCTCCATCTCGTGGCAGAGCACAAGAAGAAGATCGGGTTCGAGGGCACGCTGCTCATCGAACCGAAGCCGGCGGAGCCGACCAAACATCAATACGACTACGACTCGCAGTCGGTTCATGGGTTCCTGGTCAACTACGACCTGGTCGACGAGTATCGCGTGAACATCGAAGGCAACCACGCCACCCTGTCCGGGCACTCCTTCCACCACGAGGTGGCATATGCCGTCGCCCATGGGATCTTTGGGTCGATCGACGCCAACAGGGGCGATCCTCAGAACGGCTGGGACACCGACCAATTCCCCAATTCGGTAGACGAGCTGTCTCTGGTGCTCTACGAGATCCTCAAGGGAGGGGGCTTCAGCACGGGTGGCTTCAACTTCGACACCAAGCTGCGGCGTCAGTCGATCGATCGTGAAGACCTGTTCCACGGTCACATCGGTGGCATCGACGCCCTGGCCCGCGCGCTCCTCGTTGCTGCTGACATGCTCGAGAAGGAGACGCTGTCCGGGCCGAAGGACGCTCGCTACGCGGGATGGTCGGGCGATCTCGGAACACATATCCTGGATGGCACCGAGACGCTCGAGACGTTGGCCGGGAAGGCGCTGGCCGGGGAGGTAGACCCCAGTCCCAAGTCGGGGCAGCAGGAGTATCTGGAGAATCGTGTCAACGAGGTGATCTGGTCGGTCGAGGTCTGAACTCCATACCCGTGATTCTCCAGCGGTGTCAGGTAGCCGCCGCTCTACTGCACAGATTCACGACGACCCACTCGTTGCGATCGCGTGTCAGGCGCGCACCTCCCTCCTCATGAACATGATGTAGGCGGCGGCGAACAGCACGACGGTCAAAGCGATCATGCCAACGATTTGGGGCCATACCAGGAGAACGCTCTGACCTGCCGACAGTGAGCTCGGGACCGCTCGGTCGACTTGCTGGAAGGTGACGATGCCGAGTGTGCGCACCTCCGGGACGAGAAGCGCCGTTGACGCGTCGTCATAGAGGACCAGCGGCGAGAGCCTCGACAGCGTCAGCTCAGCTTCGGCGTTTGCAAGTGGCGAGGCAGGGTCCGCAGCGTCCACAGGAGAGAGGATGTCCGCTCCGAGTTGAGCGAGAAGACCACCGAACAATGTCACCGCGAGCCACAAGCCAATCGATACCACTGCTGGAGTGGCCGCTCCGCGAAATGCCACAGACATCAACATGGCCAGCGCCAGCCAAATGCTCACATACGCCATGGTCGCGACGAGCCAGACGACCAGTCGGAAGACATCGTTGGGCGTGGGAACCACTCCCAACATGAGGATTCCCAGACCGGCGACGATCAGGGTCACAGTCACCATGATCACGCCGATGGCGCTGAGGCCGGCCACAAACTTGCCGTTGATGACGTCGTCTCGGTGAATCGGTTGTGAGACCAACCGTGGGAGTGTTCCTTGCGACACCTCGCCGCTGATGGCATCGAAACCGTATGCGATGCCGAGGATCGGTGTCAGGAATCCGAGGAACGTCACGAACGAGAAGGGGACCGGCTCGGCGTTCACCGTGAACAGCCTCAGGAAGAGACCGACACCGGAGCTCGACGCGTCTTGGGCGACGTCACCAAGTGAGCCGGCGGCGCCGTACACCGTGCCTACCGCCACCATCCCCAGGATGGTGATCATCGCCAGGAACCGCGCCGACAGCAGATGGTCGGCGAACTCCTTGCGGGCCACGACCGTCCAGCCTGGCCGCCTACGCGACCATGAAGCAGTCGCAGTTCGCGTCGCGGCAGTCATCGGTCTGTCTCCTCGGTCTCGGTGAAGTACTGCCGGTAGATCTGGTCGAGATTCGAGCCGAGGTCTCGCATCTGACGGACGTCGATCTCGGCGCGGACCAATGACCTCAGGACTCCCGAGATGTCTCTCTCACGCAGGACGACCCGATACCGACCCGGACCCGCCGCGCTGAGGCTCAGGGGGCTCTGTTCGGGTCCCTCATAGAGAGCGTCGCGCAGCCTCTCTTCGGGCGTGTCCACCCACAACTCGTATACGGCGCCGCCATCTGACAACTCGGTGGCCAGACCCTCCGGTGTCCCTTGGGCGACCATTCTCCCTTCGACGAAGATCCCGACCCGATCACAGACCTCCTGCACCTGATTCAGAAGGTGACTGGAGAGAAGGACGGCTCGGCCGTCCCGGTGTGCCAGATTCGAGATCAGGGTGAGGATCTCAATCACACCGGCAGGATCGATGGATGCTGTTGGCTCGTCGAGGATCACGACGTCGGGGTCCTTGAGGATCGCGTCGGCGACCCCCAAACGTTGTCTCATGCCTCTCGAGAAGGTCCCAACCGCGAGATCGGCCTCCGCCGACAGCCCCACCGTGGCGATCAACTCGTCGATCAGGTCTTCAGCAGAGTCCACCTCGTTGAGTCGTGCGGTGTAGCGCAGGTTCTGCCGTGCAGTGAGGTTGTCGTAGAAGCCGACGGTGTCGGGGAGATAGCCTGCTTTCCGTTTGACCGCGACGGCGTCACGAGCTGGATCGAGACCACAGACTCTCACTCTTCCCTCGGTCGGCTCGGTCAGTCCGAGGAGTGTGAGGATCGTCGTGGTCTTCCCCGCCCCGTTGGGGCCGAGGAGGCCGAAGATCTCACCTGGCCGCACATTGAGGTCGACACCGTCGACCGCAGTGCGGTCGCCGTAACGCTTGACCAGGCCTTCGACCTCGATCAGTGCCGTGTCAGTGTCGGCCATAACGACGGAACACCATTGTCAGCCCGACGAGCGCGAGCACGATCACTCCGACTCCCACCAGACCCCACGCTGCGGACGTCTGAACGGTCGCGCGGATATCGGTGCTGGCGCGCACCTCGGGGACCGAGGCGGTGAAAGTCAGGGCGTAGTCGCCGTTGATGGCGTCGTCGGCGGGGACGATCGTCGCTGTAGCGGGGACCGACTCGCCCGGCGGGATCAAATCGATCGAGGGGACGTCGAAGGTCACCTCCCATCCGGACGGTGGCGACGAGGAGAGCCCCACACTCTGAAGGGGAGCCGAGCCGGTGTTGTGGACCACCAGGTCGAGTGTCGACTCCTGTCCGGCGTTGACATCGACGTTGAGGACGTCGTTTGCGGTGAGGAGATCGATGTCGAAAATGCCGGTGATCTCGATTCCCAACTCGACTGCTGCGGACTCGCCCCCGCCTTCGGCAGCGGCCAGCACTACGTAGGAGCCGGCAGGAGCGGTGTCAGGTGGGTCCACGTCCACGGTGACCGTCGTGCTGGCTCCACCGGCCACGGTCACCGTGGAGGCCTGTGACTCACCGGAGGGGCGTATCTCGATCTGCCAGCCCTCAGGACCTTCGGTGTTCAGACCGAATTGGATCTCCTGTGGTGTCCCGTTGTCGAGGTCGAGGCTGAAGCTGAAGCTGGAGTCCGAAGATCCCTGAAGCGAAGGGAAGTCGGTGGAAAGCGAGACATCGCCACCGGCGTTGGCAGCGACGCCGATGGACAGCTCGAGACGCTCGGTGCCCGATTCGGCCTCCGCCAACATGGCAAAGGAGTAGTCGCCGTCTGGGGTGTCGGCAGGGACATCGACATCCAGGTCGACCGAAACCCGGCCGGTGTCATCCAACAGCACCTCTTTGAGGTCGAAGCCTCCCCCTTTGATCGTGGCGGTCCACCCATCGGGCAGCCCGTCGACCGAGAGATCGACACGATCACCGGGAGGGCCCGATACCGCGATCGCGTACGAGGCCGAGTCACCGGGCTTTATCGAGACACCGACATATGGCGTGCTGACTCGCAACTCTGTGGGGGTCGTCACCTCCTGCGCCGCGGCCGCCATCATCGGCACGGTGACGAGGACGAGTGCGCCGAACAACCCCAGCGCACGGACCGGCTTTCTCATACGTTCACACCTCCTGGATCGAGGAGATATCTGGTCTGTCGACGTGTGTCACGCGGAGTGTCGATAACGGTTGTTTGGCGAGTGTTAAGGGCGCGAAATGACCCTGTAATCGGACTCCACGGTCTCATTCACCCTGCCGGGCAGTAGATTTCCGGCCGATCCGAAAGGGGGTCGTGTGATGGCTCGTGGTCTCGGTCGATGGGTGATGACCCTCTCCGTTGTCGCGGCAATGATCGTCGGCCCGTTCGCCGTGCAGTCGGCGTCGGCATTGCTCGAGGAGGACCGCATCGTCTTCAGCGCTGGCTGCGACGAGCCCCCCGAGAGTCTCAATATTCAGCTTCTCGACCCTTCAGGGTTCACCACCTCTTCCACGACGACGGAGGGGGCCTGGGGGGCGAGCGTCTCGGCCGACGGTTCGCAGATCGTGGTTGGCACCGTCGACGGATTGGTGGTCACCGACCCCGATGGCACCGGGGCTGAGCCCGTCGCCGGAACCGCCGACGCTCAGTTCCCCGTCTGGTCACCTGACGGCACCCGTATCGCCTTTGCCCGGAGTGGCCGGTTGTACATCGTGGGCTATGAGCCGTACACGGCGCCGACACCGGTGACCGAGCCGGATACCGTTGGGACGAATCACCTCGACTGGTCACCGGACGGCTCCACCCTGCTCTGGTCGACCGGCACCGTCGACTATGTGATCGAAACCGTCGCTGTGAGCGACGGAACCCGCACCGAGATCGCAACGGGCAGGAGAGCCCGATACGCGACAGATGGCACCTGGATCGCATTCACCGCAGAGCCGACTCGCAACCTCGCGAAGATGGACGCCGATGGCTCGAACGTGGTGGTGACACTCCAACCCGGCACGGCCGGTGGTGTGCTCGGAGACGAGGTCGCCTTCAGGGACCGTCGAGTCATCAACGGTCTCCTGACCGACTACATCGGGACCTACTCCTTTGGTTCCGCAGAGACAACGGTCGTCCTCGACGGGGATGCCGTCACCTGCGACACCAACTTCTACGTTTGGGACTGGGGGCACCTCAAGCTGCCCACCTTTGGTGATACGGCCTATGACGACCTGTTCTTTGCCGACATTGAGTGGCTGGGCGAACAAGGGATCACCAAGGGGTGCAACCCACCGGTGAACGACCTGTTCTGCCCCAGGGGAATCCTCACCCGTGGCCAGATCGCGGCGTTCCTGGTCAGGGCGCTTGGCTTGCCGCCAGGCGATCCCGACGTCTTCGTGGATGACGACAACTCGATCTTCGAGTCCGACATCGACCGTCTCGCCGCTGCCGGCATAACCAAAGGCTGCAATCCACCGGACAACGACAGGTTCTGTCCGGGCGAGTACGTGACCCGCGGGCAAATCGCCGCCTTCCTGGTGCGGGCCTTTGGATACGTGGACGACGGCGGTGGCGACCTGTTCGTCGACGACGACAACTCCATCTTCGAGCACGACATAGACCGCCTGGCCGCTGCAGGGGTCACCAAGGGCTGCAATCCGCCGGCCAACGACATGTATTGCCCGGCGAATCTCATCAACCGAGAGCAGTTCGCCGCGATGCTCCATCGCGCCCTCGCGTGATCGTCAATCGCCCGACCGTCCCGGGTGACGTCGAGTTCCTCTGGCGAATGCTCTACTTCGCCTCCCACTCCAACGACCAGCCGGGAGTGGGCGTGGACGACATCAGATCCAACCCGGACCTCATCGGATACATCGAAGGGTGGAAGTCGGCCGGCCACACCGGGGTTATTGCCGAAAGGGACGAACAACCGGTTGGCGCCGCATGGCTGCGCATGCTGGGGCCGGAAGAGGAGGAGAACCCGGTTTTCGTCGACCCGACGACGCCCGAGCTCGCGATCGCAGTGGAACCGGGCGCCGAAGGCCAAGGCATCGGAACCTCGATGCTGGAAGAGCTCATGAGGCTCGCCTCACACGAGTTCCCGGGCATCGTCCTGTCTGCGAGAGCGGAGAGCCGCGCCATCCGACTCTACGAGAGACTCGGCTTCGCAGTCGTCGCCGCGATGACCAACAGGGTCGGAACCGACTCGGTCAAGATGGTGCGCACGTTCTGAGGTGTCTTCGACGTCGACGGCGTAACCTCGATTCCGTGGGACGAGAGATTCAGGCGAGGGCCAACTGACCCGCATCGAGACGATCGAACAGGGCCGGGCCGACACCGATCGGCCTTCACTGTTGTTCGTTCACGGTTTCTGGCAGGCCGCATGGACGTGGGACGAATACGTCATGCCTGCTCTGGCCGACCGCGAACAGCACTGCATCGCTCTGAGTCTTCGCGGTCACGGCGGCAGTGAGGGCCGGATCAGGGGGTCGTCGATTCGGGACTACGTCGAGGATGTCTCCACGGTTGCGGAAGGGCTGGACACGGCCCCGATCGTCGTCGGCCACTCGATGGGGGGCTTCGTCACACAGCACTACCTGGCATCGGGACATCGTGCCGCCGGCGCCATCCTCGTCAGCACGGTGCCGATGACTGGCGCCTGGGGTGCGACCTTCAAGGTGGCTGCTCGTCACCCCTGGCGTTTCCTCAAGACCAACCTGACGCTCGATGCGGGCGCGGTCGTCGAGACACCGCAGGCGGCACGCGATCTACTCGTCGGTGAACGTGTTCCAGATGAGCTGTTCCAGAGATGCTTCGAGCGTCTGGAGCGGGCGTCATACCGCGTGTATCTCGATCTCCTGTTCAATCGTCCCGATCTCCGCGAGGTCGACGTCCCGACCCTGGTCATCGGGGGTAGCGAGGACGCCTTCTTCTCGATACGAGAGTGGCAGCGCACAGCCCGGGCGCTGGGGGTGCCGGTGGAGACCTTGCAGGGGGCCAGCCACCAGCCGATGTGGGAGGACGAAGGCGCCGAGCTCGTCTCGGTGATCGCCAGGTTCGTCGACGAGGTGGGTCGCTAGGCGATCAGGAAAAGGGTGCTGACCGGCTCCGCCATCAACGACCCTTCGTCCAGACGGGCCACGAGACGCTCTCTCAGCAGTTTGGTGATGTCGGTCCACCCCGCCGTCTGGCTGAGCAACGCGCTCCGGGCGACGACCAGAGCCGCTCGGAATGGGCTGGGTAGCAGGGCGTCGATGCACACGAGCCAGATCTGGCGGACCGTGCCGGCCTCGGTCGTCGCCAGGTGGCACTCCAGTGTCGATTGAATGGATCCCAGCTCCTTGTCGCGGCCGGCGACAACGAGACGTCGGGCTTCGTGGAGCTGAGCGATCACCGCCTGTCTCTCGGCCTCGGTAAGTCGGTTCGAATAGCGTCTCACCACCATTACTGCGGTATCGATTGCGAAGAGTCTGGCGCTCTCGGGATGCCACCCATCGCTTTGAACGCCGGCACTCATGTCGATGAGATGCATGATCTCGGTGAGCGTGGAATCGGCGTCCTGGATCCCTGTGTTCGCCTCGTGTTTGAGCAACCTCGTTCCCCTTGTCTTGTCCACCAGCCTTGGACGGACAAGACGATCATGTCTGTGGACAACCTCGATGTCATGAGTCCACAGGCTCACTCCTGCGAGTTTGAGTCTTCCGACCCAATGTGCCTGCGCAGATCGAGTAGCGAGGTCAGTCGTAGTTGTAGAAGCCCTCGCCGGTCTTGCGGCCCCACAGCCCGGCCTCGACCATCCGGGTCAGCAGCGGGGGAGAGGCGTACAGCGGCTCCTTGAACTCCTCGTATAGGACGTCTGCTACGTACTTGGTCGTGTCGAGGCCGACGAAATCGGTGAGTTCCAGCGGTCCCATCGGGTGGTTGGCACCCAGTCTCATCCCGGTGTCTATGTCTTCGGCCGACGCCACACCCGTCTCGTACATTCGAATTGCCGACAGCATGTATGGAACCAGGAGCATGTTGACTACGAACCCGGCCCTGTCCTTGGCCAGAATGACCGTCTTCCCAAGTGATTCGGCGTACGCGCGTACGGCTTCGATACAAGTCTCTTCGGTCTTGACGGTGGTGACCAATTCGACGAGAGCCATGACGGGCACCGGGTTGAAGAAGTGGAGACCGACCACGCGCTGTGGTCGAGACGTCACTGCGGCGAGTCGTGTGATCGGGATGGACGAAGTATTCGAGGCGAGAATCGCCTCCGGCTTGGCGACGGTGCTGTCGAGATCCGAGAAGATCTCCTTCTTGAGCTCTTCGTTCTCGGTCGCCGCTTCGATGACGAGGTCACTGTCGCCCTGCTCGGCCAGGTCGGTGGAGAAGGTGATCCTTTCCAGGATCTCGTCGTGTCGGGCCTCCTCGAGCTTCCCGCGCTCCACCGCACGCGCCATCGACTTCTGTACTCGTCCCAGGGCGGCTTCGGCCGCCGACGCGTCGATCTCGTGCACCACGACCTGGCTGCCCGCCCGGGCGCACACCTCGGCGATGCCGGACCCCATCAGCCCGCCACCGATAACACCGACTCGTTCAATCGCCATTGGGGTTTCTCCTCATTTAGTCCTCGGACCATCATGGCAGCGGCAATTACCCTGACGAGCTCCCCATGGAATACGACCACAAGGCGATAGAAGAGAAGTGGCAGCAGCGCTGGGCCACCGAAGGCGTTTTCGAGGTGACCGAAGACGAGTCGAAGCCGAAGTTCTACAACGTCGCGATGTACCCCTACCCGTCGGGTGAGCTCCACGTAGGACACGTCCGCAACTACACGTACATCGACCTGATCACCCGATACAAGATGATGCAGGGCTACAACGTCTTGTGCCCGATGGGGTGGGACTCCTTTGGTCTTCCGGCCGAGAACGCGGCCATCGACAGCGGTGTTCACCCCAAGGTGAGCGTCGAGAGACAGATCTCCCGGATGAAGGAGCACTTCCGGCGTCTCGGCGCCGGCTTCGACTGGCGGCGCGAGGTCGCCTCCCACGACCCCGACTTCTATCGCTGGGATCAGTGGATCTTCCTCGAGTTGTACAAGCGCGGCCTGGCCTACAAGGCGATGTCGCTCGTCAACTGGTGCCCCAAGGACCAGACCGTCCTGGCCAACGAGCAAGTGGTTGGAGACAACGAGTGCGAGCGGTGCGGCACACCTGTCGAGAAGAAAGAGCTTCCCCACTGGAACTTCAAGATCACCGAATACGCCGATCGCTTGCTCGACTCGATCGACCATTTGGACGACTGGCCCGATCGGGTGCGGACAATGCAACGCAATTGGATCGGCCGATCTGAAGGAGCCACGTTCACCATCGAAGTGGACGGTGGAGGGTCTTTCGATGTCTTCACCACCCGGCCCGACACGGTGTTCGGGATGACCTTCTGCGTACTAGCCCCGGAACACCCTCTGGTAGAGCAGCTGATATCCGGCTCGGAGACCGAGGAGGAGGCCAGGGCATACATCGCCGCCGCCCAGAAGGCGTCGGAGATCGAGCGACTGGCCGAAGGGGAGAAGACCGGTGTCTTCACCGGGGCCTTCGCCATCAATCCGGTCAAGGAAGAGAAGGTCCCGATCTACATCGCCGACTACGTGTTGATGGGGTACGGCACCGGGGCGATCATGGCCGTACCCGGTCAGGATCAACGTGACTGGGACTTCGCCACCAAGTACGGCCTCGAGATCATCCGCACGGTCCAGCCGCCCGACGACTTCGAAGGCGAGGCCTATATCGGCGATGGTCCGGCGATCAACTCCGACTTCCTCGACGGTCTCCACAAGACCGACGCGATAGCCCGGATCATCGAGTGGTTCGAGGGCATGGGCATTGGCCGGTCGTCGGTCAACTTTCGCCTGCGTGATTGGCTCATCTCGAGACAGCGTTATTGGGGGTGTCCCATCCCGATGATCACCTGCGAGAAGTGTGGCCTTGTGCCGGTCCCCGAGGAGCAACTGCCGGTCGAGCTGCCCCACGTGGAGGATTTCCTGCCCAAGGGTCGATCGCCGCTGGCCACGGTGGACGAGTTCGTCAACACGAGCTGTCCGTCATGCGACGGGCCGGCCCAGCGGGAGACCGACACCATGGACACCTTCGTCGACTCATCGTGGTACTTCATCCGCTATGCCGACGCTCACAACGATGAGGTCATCTTCGACACGGACAAGGCCAAGTATTGGATGCCGATCGACCAGTACATCGGTGGGGTCGAGCATGCGATCCTGCACCTCCTCTACGCCAGATTCATCACCATGTTCCTCCACGACATCGGGTTGAGCCCCGTCGAAGAGCCGTTCGAGCGGATGTTCACCCAGGGGATGCTGGTCAGGGACGGGGCCAAGATGTCGAAGTCGAAGGGCAACGTCGTCGCCCCCGATCACTACTACGACAACTTCGGTGCCGATGCGCTTCGGCTCTTCGAGCTATTCGTGGGACCACCGAAGGACGATGCAGTGTGGAACGATGCCGGCGTTCCGGGGACCAAGAGATTCCTAGACCGATTCTGGAAGCAGGCCACGTGGGAGGGGGAGTTCGCAGAACGCGCTTCGGACGATCGGGACAGTGAGTTGATCGGCTTGGCACATCGCACCGTGCGCAAGGTGACCGAGGACATCGACCGGTTCCACTTCAACACGACCGTTCCCGCACTGATGGTCCTGTCGAACGAGCTTCAGACCTACCTCGCCGACGACCCGATTCGTGACACCTTCGACGACGTCGTCGAGAAGATGCTGTTGATGCTCTCGCCGATGGCTCCCCATCTCGCCCACGAGCTGTGGGAGATCACCGGGCACGACTCCATGCTCGCCCACGAGCCATGGCCCACATGGGACGAGGATCTGGCCCGTGAGGACGTCGTCACTTTGGTGATCCAGGTCAACGGCAAGGTCAGAGACCGGCTCGACGTCTCCGCGGACATCACCGCTGAGCAAGCCGAGGAGATGGCGATGGCGTCTGAGAAGATCCAGGGGTGGATCGACGGTCAGGAGGTTCGCAAGGTGATAGCCCGGCCTCCCAACCTGGTCAATGTCGTCGTCGGATGACATCCGAATCGAGTCCGATGTAATCGGACTCGTGTGGGATCCCATTCATACGCGGAGGTCGAATGAGTCGGATGACGTCGGATGAGATCCGATTCGGGTCCGATGAGATCGGACTCGTGTGGGGTGGGATGAGATCCGATTCGAGTCCGATGAAATCGGGCTCGTGGTCGTGGTGATCGGACCACGGGGGTGAACGCAGGACGGTTGCTACGTGAGACCGGATACGACACCGACACCTTGCGCGGCCACATAGCTCCTGTCGACCCCGCCGACATCAACATCTACCCGGCGGCGCGCTTGCTGCGCGCCTTTTGGCGGCCCCGCATAAAGGGAGTCACTCATTGGAAGTGGATACTCGTGGAGCCCGAGTTCATGAGGGGCGACCGCGACAGGCTCGCCCGACTGGTGATCCACGAGCTCGTCCACGTCCGTCAGTACGTCACGGCCGGCTATGTGCCCTTCATGACCGGATACATCGTCGACTATTGGAAGGGGCGGTTCTCCGGCAAGGATGCCCGGCGCGCCTACCTGGACATCAGTGCGGAAGTCGAGGCCAGAGAGGTGACTGCCAGCATCGTCTCGTCTAGCTGATCGTCACCTCATCGAGACCCGATTCGGGCTCGGGGTACTGGGGGTCCATGTCCTCGAGGGTCTCGATGAGAATGCTCGACACGACCAGATTGCGATACCACTTCCGGTTGGCGGGTATCACATACCACGGCGCGTATCCGGTGGACGTCTCTTCGAGGGCGTCCTCGAAGGCAGCCTGGTATTGGTCCCAAAGTGCGCGGTCTCTCAAATCGCCCTTGCTGAACTTCCAGTTCTTGTCGGGCTCGTCGAGACGAGCTTGAAGACGTTCCTTCTGCTCCTCCTTCGAGATGTTGAGGAACAGCTTGACTATCCGGGTCCCCTCGTCGGCGAGCATCCTCTCGAACTCCCGAATGTGGTGATAACGCTTCGACCAGCGCTCCTCGGGCACCAGGTCGTGGACACGCACGACGAGCACGTCTTCGTAGTGGGACCGATTGAAGATGGTGATGGCACCACGCTCGGGCGTCTCGGCGTGGATCCTCCAGAGATAATCGTGCGCCAGCTCCTCCTCGGATGGCACACCGAAGCCCCGGACGTGCACACCCTGTGGGTTGACCCCGGTGAACACGTGACGGATCGTCCCATCCTTTCCCCCGGTGTCGATCGCCTGGATGACCACCAGCAGGGCCTGACTCGACTCGGCCCACAATCTCCGCTGTAGCTCGGCGAGACGGCTGCGTAGCTCCGGCAATGCGGCCTTGCCGTCCTTCTTCCCGCCTTCGAAGCCTGTCTTCGCGTTTGGATCGTGACGCCGCAGGTCGAGCTTCTCACCGGGAATCACCCGGTATGAGGAGGTGTCGAGCATCGGCGGCACCCTACTAAGAGCCTTCCATCGTCACTCCGAGCGAGGTAGTTATCGGATCGATGGGGGATGGATCGAAGAGGGCGGGTTTCGCCGCACTGTTGGCATGCATTGCCGTGGCGGCGGGGGTCGGAGCCGGCCGGCTCAGCCGAGCTCCGGTCATGACCAGGCCTCCGGCCCCGACCCAACCGGCTGTCGACGTCACCGTCGAAGTCCATGTCGCGGGCTGGGTCGTGTCCCCAGGTGTGGTCACCGTCGACGAGGGTGCAATCGTCGCCGAGGCGGTGGAGGCTGCCGGTGGGCTTCGACCCGGTGCCAACTCCGGCTCACTGAACCTCGCAGCCCCGGTGGGAGCGGGCGATCAGATCGTCGTGCCGGGGCCGGACGGTGTCCTGGAGGGTGACGGTGGGACGAGCGACGGCCTCGTCTCGCTCAGCAGAGCGACGGCTTCGGAGCTGGAGACGCTGCCCGGTGTCGGTCCCGTGCTGGCGAAGAGGATCGTCGCCTATCGAGAGGAACACGGGCCACTCGAGTCGGTCGAGGATCTTCTCGACGTGCCCGGGATCGGTGAGTCGAAGCTGGCTTCCATCCGGGACCTGGTTCGACCATGACCACCCACTCGGCCGCACCCCCAAGGGAGTCGTGGCCCTGGATAGTGGGGGCAGTCGCCATCTGGGTGGTGATGTCCTTGGCCGGCCCTCCGTCTTCGATGCCGGTCGACCCAGGCCCGTTCACGGGGGCGGTGCGTCTGGACACCGACATCCATCGGGGCAGGTATGGAGGCTGGGTGGTCGGTACGACGGAGATGGGGCCCCTGCTCGTCGAGGTCGAAGCGGATGCATCGCGGGGTGATGTCCTCGAAGTCGTGGGAACAGTCTCGGGCGAGCCCGGAGTCGCGGGGGGACGCACCTACCGAGGTGTTCTCTCTGTACAGAGAGTCGTGGCTGTGACGGCCAGCGACTTCCTGCCTCACCGCGCCGGGCGGGCGGTGAGAGCGGGAGTAATGAGACGACTCGAGCCATTCGACGATTCGAGGGGGTTGCTGGCGGGGTTTCTCATAGGCGATGTGTCTCGAATTCCCGATACGGACGTGCAAGCGATGAGACGGAGCGGTCTGGCCCATTTCGTGGCGGTCAGTGGCTCAAACGTCGCTCTGTTCCTTGCCCTGCTTGCGATCGTGGCCGGCCCGCTGGCGATGGGGCCAAGACGACGAGCCGTGCTCGGATTGGCCGGATTGCCGGTCTATGCGGCGGCCACCGGCTTCGAGCCTTCTGTCATGCGAGCCTCGGTGATGGCAGGTTTGGCCCTGGCCGGCAGGCTGACAGGCATCGTTCTCGAGGCGTGGCAGCTCTTGTCTTTGGGCGTAGCCGGGCTGGTCATCTACGACCCGGGGCTCACTGCCAACGTCGGCTTCCAATTGTCGGTCGTGGCAACGGCCGGAGTGCTGGTAGGGGCGAGATGGCCCACCCGCGGTCTCGTTCGACGCGCACTGGCCGTCACGGCTGGTGCCCAACTCGCCGTTGCGCCACTGCTGTTGCTGCACTTTGGATCCGTCCCCCTCATGTCGCCGATCGTCAATCTGGTGGCAGCTCCTCTGGTCACCGCGGCAACCACTTTGGGCGCGGTCGGTGTTGCCGGCGTGATCCCCTTGATAGGGCCGGCCGCTTGGCTGGCCGATCTGGTGCT
>JASFVB010000026.1:0-20102 GCA_050050035.1 Acidimicrobiia bacterium
ACGGAGCGTGCAGCGTGTCCTCGACCGCGATGATCCGGATGGGTGGCGATCCCACCGACGCCGCCGATGGACGTCCGCTGCCCATTCACCTCGGCCTCGGTGAGCACGATTCCCGCGTAGGAGACGATTTCCCGGCCGACGGTGGTGAATACACCCCATGCCGGCCGCAGCCACTCGCGCTCACGTCCCGGCGAGTCGGCGAACTGCTCTGGTGGGTAGACCGTCTCCTTCAACGTGAGGAGACCGGCTCGGTCGGCGTCGGTGTACTCCGAAACCGCCTTCAGCGTGACCGCTGTGCTCAGCGCTCGCTCATCTCGGTGAGGTCGGCCTGGAGGACGTCGCGGTCGTCGGCGTCCTCTATGTCGGCCAGGGTGGCCTTGGCGAGCTCGAGGTGCTCGGTGAAGGTCTCCAGGTCGTCGACGGCCGCGGCGGCTCGCGCAATGGACTCGTGTGCGAATCCGGTCACGAAGGGCCCCAGGTCGTGCTCGACGGCCAGCTCGAGGGAGCGTTCACCAAACCTGCGGGCGAGGTCGGCGTAACCCAACACTGCTGCAACGCGCGCGATCTGCCAGTCGGCGATCGCCCAGTTCTTCGGAGTGCCTACCCGGTACCAGTTGTGTTGCTGGGCAAAGGCCGAGGCGAGCATCTCCTCTTGCTCCTCCCTGGAGAGCTCGTCTCTGTCGAGTAGCTCCCAGGTGTGGTTGAAGTCACGGGGAGCCAGCGTTCTCCTGAACCGAGCGATGTCCTCGTCGCTCGGTGATTCGATCGGCTCCACCATGTGTCGCTCCCTAGAGTCCGAGGTCGTTTGAGAGCAGCAACGATACGCACCGATGGCTGATCACACCACCGTCACGGTGGACGGGGAGGAAATCCGCATCTCGAGTCCGGGGCGGGTGGTGTTCCCTGATCAGGGTTGGACGAAGCTGGACGTGGTCGAGCACTTCGTCAAGGTCGGCGTGGGGGCGGCACGTGGCATCAGCCGCCGGCCGACCATGCTGAAGCGTTACATGAAAGACGTGACGGTCGATCCGATCTATCACAAGCGCGCCTCCAAGAACACGCCGTTCGAGACCGTTCAGATCAGATTCCCGTCCCAGAGACCGGGGCGGATGAATGTCCCGGTATCGCAGGCCGACGTCATCAGGCTGGCCCAGCTCGGTTGTCTCGACTTCCACCCATGGCCGGTTCGCGCCGACGACATCGACCACCCCGACGAGATTCGGCTCGACTTCGACCCGACGCCCGGGTTCGACTTCGACGACGTGAGAAACGCCGTCGCCGGGGCGCACGCCCTCCTCGACGAGGTCGGTCTCGTCGGCTGGCCGAAGACGAGCGGGAGCCGCGGCATTCACGTTTATGTGCGCATCGAGCCTCTGTGGGACTTTTTCCAGACGAGGCGAGCAGTTCTCGCGTTTGCCCGCGAGCTGGAGCGTCGGATGAAGGGCTTGGTCACGACGAGGTGGTGGAAGGAAGAGCGGGTCGGTGTCTTCGTCGACTACAACCAGAACGCCCGGGACAAGACCGTCTCCAGCGCCTATGGGGTCCGCCCCACCGGGTTCGTGTCGGCACCGTTCCGGTGGGACGAGTTGGATGACGTCGCGATCGAGGATTTCCCCCTCGACACATATGCGAGCCGTTGGGACTCCGTCGGCGACCTGACGGACGGAATCGACGAGGCTGCCGGGCGCATCGACACCCTGATGGAGTGGGTGATGCGGGACGAGGAGAATGGAATCGGCGATGCTCCCTGGCCGCCGCACTATCCGAAGATGCCCGGAGAGCCACCCCGTGTCCAGCCAAGCAAGCAACGCCGGGCCGACGAGGACTACTAGTGCGGGATTGGGTCGACCCGGTCGGTCGAACTCGAGGCTGTTTGTGCCGTATATGGCACTGGGAACCGGAGGTTCGGTGAACCACCTAGAGAGCGTCGCGACGACGTAGCGCCCAGGTGAGGACCACGAGACCGACGACGAGAACGGCGGCGAGCTTGACGACACCGCCACCTGCCCCGGCCGTCACCGGGCCGAGCATGTCCCCTGCGTTCGGGTCGTCCCAGTAGGGCGTGATGTCGGCGTATATGGAGAGCGCGATGCGCCAAATGGACAGCTGCGCCAAGCCACTCACCACGGCGGCGAGGATGGACTCGACGACGATGATGTACCCGAGACCCACCAGGATCGAGCGCGGGACGAGATACCCCAGGGGGACGAACACCGCGGCATAGCCCACTCCTGCTGCCACGAACTGGACGATCCCGGGGACCGCCACCGACACCGGGGCTCCTGCCACCACGACTGAGATGAGCGTGAGCAGCCAGCCACCGAGGGCGAGGGTGAGAGCGGCCGAGATGCCCGCCGCGATCGATGAGACGGCCATGGACACCCGCGAGATCGGACGCATGTAGATGTAGGGGAGCGTCCCTGCGTCACGCTCCTCACGCAGGGTCGCGACGGTGAGGATCAACACCGCTATGGCGTAGGAGAAGCCGGCGGTGGAGACCAACGTCGAGTAGAGGAGCATCTTCTCGCTCTCGTCGGCACTGAAGCTCGACAGCCAGTAGCCGAGGGCCGGCATCGACGAGAGAGCGAGTAGGCCGATGACACGGCCGCGTCGCATCACCCTCCGATACAGATGGAGTGTGAGAGTCATCACCCTCCCTCGACCAGGTAGCGAAACACCGACTCGAGCGATTCATCGGCCGGTTCGACCCTGGTCAAATCGATGCCGTTGTCGAGACAAAGCCGTGGAAGCCGTCGTGCCAGGTCGGATGCGTCCGAGGCCTCCACTCGCAGCTGATCCGAGATCACGTGAACACCGACGACACCGTCGGTGACGATCAGGGCCGAGGCGAGCCGGCGAGCGTCGTCACACTCGATGAAGACCTGACGGGGCTTGTCGGTCATGGCGGCTCGGATGGTTGCCACACTCCCCACGGCGGCGAGACGCCCGTCGACCATCGCGACGACGCGTTCGGCCATTCGCTCGACCTCCCGGAGGACGTGGGAGGAGACCAGGACGGTTCGGCCCGCTTCGCCCAGGTCGCGGAAGAGCTTGATCAGGTGGGCACGCTGGACGGGATCGGCGCCGTTGAGTGGCTCATCCAGCAGCAGGACGTCGGGGTCGGGGACGAGCGCCGCGGCCACCTTGGCCCTTTGACGCATCCCCTTCGAGAAGCCTCCCAGGGCGCGGTCTGCGGAGTCGGTCAACTCGACTGTCTCCAACACCGCCGTGGCTCTGTCCACCGGATTGTCGACCTTGGCCAGCTTGGCGGCGAGCTCGATGAACTGCCGTGCGGTCAGCCGCTCGTAGACCGCCTCGTCCTCGGGCACCAGAGTGATGTTCCTGTACACAGACGGATGGCTGCGGGGGTCCTGGCCGAGCACGGTCACGGCGCCCTGAGAGGGACGCTGCAAACCTGCCATCACCCGCATCAGGGTCGTCTTGCCGGCGCCGTTGGGCCCGAGCAGCCCGGTGACCCCGGGGCCAAACGAGATGGTCACCTCGCTGACCGCGACCTTCGCGCCAAACCACTTCGACAGCTCACTGACGACGATCGTGTCCGTCATGCCAGCTTCCTGTATCGAAACCGCACGTACAGCACGGCGATCGTGACGGCAACGGCGATGATGACGGCCGAGACCCACCACTCGAACCCCGCCGCCTCCGCGGGGTATTGGACGGTGTCGCCAAAGAGGTAGTCACGGATGATCCTGGGGTGATGGTCGAGGGCGGCGAGGGAGAACCACTTCGCTCCCTGGAAGCCCACCTCGGCGGACACCTGGGCGATGACACCTCCGGCGACTATCGACCCCAGGAAGGCCGCCGCGGCGATGCCGGTCCGGGAGATCACCGCAGCGAGGATGAAGACGAGCGCTCCGTGCAGTCCGATGAAGGCCATAGTCGTTACCGGGACCTTCCACAGGATGTCGAGGTTGTCGCCCAGATACGGGAGGAACCCATCGTCCGATATGAGGGCAAGCCCGAGGTGGAGGATTATCTGGGGGACCAGATAGATGGCTCCAACGAGGGTCGTGAACGCCCCGACCTTCGCCGTGAGATAGCCGTCGACCGTGAGCGGTCTGGAGAAGTAAACGGAGAGGGCGCCGGAGGTTCGATCCGGGATGAGAAGCTGAGGCCCGGCGAGGGCGATGAAGAGAAGCGAGATCGCCGAGTAGAAGTCGAAGAGCCCTCCATAGGTGGGAACGCCCTCCCTCAGGCTCTCCTCGATGTTGCCGATGGCCCAGTGGATCCCGATGAAGATGGCCGCGGCGATCAAGGCGATGCTGACCAGCGCCCAGGGGAAGATCTTCCGGCGGGCCTTCCGGCCGAATCCCAGGACCCTCCTCACGCCGTCTTTGAAGACCGCTCGTCGTGCTCCCCGGGGGCCCGTGCGGGGGCCGTCGTAGGTCCTGTAGCCGCGGTCGTAGATGATCTGGTCGGTCATCGCGTGTTCTCGGTGTGGAGGAACAGGTCCTCGAGTGACGCCGAGCCACGCGCCATCCGGACGAGACCCGAGTCGGTGTCTGCGGCGGCTTCGAGTATCGCCCGTTCGATCGTCTCGTCGCCAGGGCCGACTATGAGACGACGCCCCTCGACGACGACGTCGAGACCACGGTTGGACAACCACTCGGCGACGAGGTCGGCCCGGTCCATCACTTCGGCCTGCACCGTGCCATGTTTCTCGAAGGTCTCCAGCGGTCCCGAGCGCAGGAGGTGCCCGGCGTCGAGCATCACCACCCAGGAGCACGTCTCCTCTATGTCCGTGAGGACATGGCTGCTCACGATGACGTTGATGTCGAACTCTCCCAGCCGTTTGATGAGCTGGAGCATCTGAGCCCGGCCTGCCGGGTCGAGCCCGGCTGCCGGCTCATCGAGGAGGAGAAGGTCCGGGTCGTGGACGATTGCCTGGGCCAGTTTGACCCTCTGTTGCATACCGGTTGAGAAGTCACCGAGGAAACGGAATCGCTCCTCCTCCAGCCCGACCAGGAAGAGGGTCTCCGAGGAGCGTCTTCGGGCTTCTCTAGGGGGGATGCCGGCGAGCTGTGCCGCATAGGCGACGAAGTCTGCGGCGGTCTGGTCCTTGGGCAGGCATTCCCCCTCTGGCATGTAGCCCATCAGTGCGCGCACCGCCAGAGGAGTGGTCTCAGGGTTGTGCCCCATGACCTCGATCGTGCCTTCGCTGGGGTGAAGCAGCCCGAGGAGGAGTCGCAACATCGTGGTCTTGCCGGCTCCATTTGCGCCCACGAGACCGGTTACGCCACCCGGAATCTGCAGGTTCAGCTCCTTGAGCGCGATGACTTCGCCGTAGTCGTGGGTCAGCCCACCGATGGTGACGATGTTCTCGTGGGCCATCCGAGGGGAGTGTGGCAGGTGTCGGGAGGTTGTTGAATCGGGGATCTCCCCCAGTGTTCCCCCACGACTGCGACCGGTCGAGGATTTCCGGTGGCGACTATCCCGCTATCACTTCCCCAAAACCGGCACCCTCCGGTCGCTCCAACTGGTCCATGGTGCATTGGGTGGCGTCCTTGTCCGGTCGCCAACGGTGAAACCGGGAGGCATGGCGAAAACGATCGCCTTCGAGCTGGTCGTAGCTGACTTCAACGACGACTCCGGGCTGTACGGGAGTCCAGGAGTTGTCTTTGCCCGCTGACCACCGGCTCGGCCCGCCCGGGGCGCGGGCCCCGGCGTCGAAGCTGTCCTCGGAGCGAAGCTCCATGAACCTCTCGTAGATCTCGACGCGGTCGGCGTTGGGGAACCCCGAACAGTGACCGATGAAGTGGAAGTCGCCCTCCTCGTTGTACAAGCCGAGGAGCAGCGACCCGATCTTGCCCCCGTCCTTGTGCTCCCGGAAGCCGCCAACGACGACGTCGATGGTGCGTCGGTGCTTGATCTTGATCATCGCCCGTTTGCCGTGCTGATAGGCGAGGTCCGGGTTCTTGGCGATGATCCCGTCGCACCCTGCCGGCTCGAACTCGTGGAACCATCGCTTCGCGGTGTCCTCGTCGTCGGTTTGCGGGGTGAGGTGCCAGGGGTGGCCCAAACTCTCGGCCAGGGCCCTCAAGCGGGCATGCCGCTCCGAGAACGGTGCCTCTCGCAGGTCGTCGCCCTCATGGGAGAGCAGGTCGAACGCGACCAGCTCTGCAGGTGTCTCCTCCGACAGCCGTGTGATCCGCGACTCGGCCGGGTGGATCCGCTGCTGGAGAGTGTCGAAGTCGGTGGCGCCGTCCACGACACACACGATCTCGCCGTCGACGACTGTCGCCGGCGGGAGCTGGTCGAGAGCCGGCTCCAGCTCGGGGAAGTAGCGGAGCAGTGGCCGCTGGTTTCTCGAGTCGATCCTGGTCTCCGGCGCCGACCACGAGAGCGAGCGAAAGCCATCCCATTTCGGCTCGTAGACCCAGTTGCCTTTCGGCCACCGCTCGGAGACCTTCGCTTCCATTGTCTCGACCGGGGGAGCAAAAGGGTGATTCATCAGGTGGAAGTGTATGTGCCGATAGCCTTGGCCAGGATGCTGGAAAGGATCAAGTCGTCCGCCGTCACGGCCTACCAGATGCTCGAGGCGGCCGGCAAGGAGTACGGGGAGGATCGCGTCGGCCGCATGTCGGCGGCCGTCGCCTACCGAGCCATCTTCGCTCTGGCGCCCCTGTTGCTGGTTGCCGTGTCGGTCTTCGGCATCTTCGTGGGCAGCAGCGAGACGGCTCAGGCAGAGATCCTCGATGCGGTGAACCGAATCGCCGGAGCCGAGGTCGAGCAAGCAGTCAGCAACCTCCTTGTCTCCGTGGAGAAGGCAAAGGGTGTGACCGGCACGATCGTTGGATTCGTTCTGCTGTTGTGGACTGCGTCCAGTCTCTTCAATGAGCTGCAAAACGACCTGAACGACATCTTCCACGTGCCCTACGAGGCGACGGTCGGCATCATCGGGTTCATACGCAAGCGTGGGATCGGCTTCCTCTCCACGCTGGGTCTCGGATTCCTGCTCGTTGCCGTCTGGCTGCTCAATCTGTTGTGGAATCTGCTGGAAGGGCTCTTTCCGGATAGCTGGGGCGCGGTCCACACCGTCATCGGTGTTCTCACACCCCTGGTGTCACTCGTCGTCCTGCCCCTCGTCATTGCCCTCGCCTTCCAGGTCCTGTCGAGGGTGAGGATGCGATGGCGGGCCGTCTGGTGGGGGTCGTTCTTCACCGCCGTCGCCTTTCTTTCGGCTGCCTACGGCACGGGTCTCTACTTCAACTACGCGGGGACGTCGGCCGCCGGGTTGGCCGGCTCGGTCTTCGTGATCCTTCTGCTGGCCTACATCCTCTCCGCGGTGTTCCTGTTCGGAGCCGAGATCACCAAGGTGCACAACGACTACCTGGAGACCGGGGAGATAACGCGACCCAATCTGGGAACACAGGGCGATTCCCCCGAGGTGGTCGTGGGCCAGCCGGACCCCCCGGTGTCCCTGGCCGCGGTGCTCGCATTCCTCGGAGGCGTCTTCGTCGGCTGGCGTCGCAAGGGCTGACCCCCTGGCCCTGTTCTCGCAGAGTCAATAACCTCATCGGGAGATGGCAATCGACATCCCGGGATTTATCGCCGACTTCAAAGAACACGCCATGGACCATGGCTTTCACGTTCACGACGAGCGTCACTTCGTCGAGACCTACTCGTTGAGACAGTCGTGGGAGGTGGATGTCCATCCGGAAGCTGGCTGCGGCGGCCCCATCGACCTCCACGTCGCCCTGGACGTCAACCCTGGCGTGGTGCTGTCATTGCGAGAGCGTCTCGAGGGCATGGCGGAGTTCGAGGAGCCACCGGACGAGTACTTCCTCGACCTCTACTTCAACTGGGCGGTCCCCCCGCTGCACGACCCACCGGATCTCCTGGTCCTCGCCACCGACCTCGCCGGGATCGGGGGGATGACGCTGCCGGTGGAAGTGTCGGCGGTCGATTCGTTCGCGGATGTGATCGGTGCGTCTGAGCGGAGGCTCCAACTCACGGGGAAGAGCCAGGTGAGTCTCGTCGACATCTTGATGGGACGGGAGCAGCTCTGCGATGTCCTCGACACGTCCAGAGAGGTGAGCGAGTACCTGTTGGACAGAGTCGGCCGGTGGATGGAGTTGCCGGAGGGTTGAGACCTCTCAGAGGAGGATCTGGATCAGCGACCAAACGGCCAATACCGCAGTTGCCACGCTCAGGGCGTAGAAGAGCCCCATGGTCAGCGGGCGTGGCGGTGGCGCCTCGGCGATTGCCACTTCGTCGGCCACGTCTGGTGGATCAGACGGCAGAGGCTCTGCGGGGGACAGTCTTCCATTGTTGACTGCGGCGGCGAAGAGGGCTGGCTGACTCGGGACGAAGGTGAGGGTCTCCTCCTCGGCGCTTATCGCATATCGCGTGTCTGCGACGTGGCTGATGGTGCACTCCTCGACAGTCCACTCGCCGATCTCCTCCCCTGAAGCGGAGAGTCGGATATGGGAATCGTCGAGCTCGACGATCACGGGGATCTCGTGATCGGCCAGGGTGACCAGGCCGTCATATATGGGCATTTTCGATTCAATCCCCCCAGGAGGACGAGTTGACAAATTAAGGCATTCCCCCAGATCTGTCGACTCAGAACGGGACTCCGACGGCCTCGCACAGGAACCTCGTGAACGGCGCCGCCTTTTCGAACAAGGCGTAGAGGTCGTCGGTGAACCGTGCTGAGGTAGCGGTCTTCTGAGTTATCCGAGCCCCCGCCATGAAGCTCTTGAGACGCAGGTCGTCGGCGTGAGGGTGCTCGGGGTCGAGGTCTTTGGGCATCCGCTTCAGCCGGTCGTCCTCGTGACCTCCGAGAGACCAGACGCTTTCGAACCTTCTCGAATGCGCCACGTCGCGCCATCTACGAGGATCATCGTTGATGGCTCGTCGGATGGTTCTCGCCACCTTTGTCTCCGGGTGCCACATGCCGACGCCGGTGAAGCACTGTGCTGGCTCGAGATGGATGTAGAAGCCGGGGGCGTGCACGTCTTTGCCCATCTCGTGCCGAAACTGAATGCCCACATTCGTCTTGTACGGGGTCTTGTCCTTCGAGAATCGCAGGTCCCGATACGGGCGCATGAGACTCCCGCCATTGGTCCTGGTGTCAGCGGTGAAGTGTGGTGAGATCTCGTGCAGCCGATCTCCGAAGTCCGCGATGAAATCACGGGCAGGCTCTCTGATCGTCTCGACGTAGCGGTCCTTGTTCGCCTCCCACCAAAGCTTGTCGTTGTTCGCCTCGAGCTCCCGGAGGAAGGCGAAGACAGCGGGCTTGAAGTACCTGGTTCCCATGCGAACCCCCTTTCGTGTCTCTGTGGAACCTACGTCGTCCAATCACGGATTCGAGGGGGTCGTTCATCTGTGGTCCGCGTGAGCCTCCAACTCCGCCCACGGCGTCCGGAACCCGTCTCGCAGGGCCCTCGAGAAGACGCGGAAGTCCTTGCGAAGCACCCAGACGGCAGCTGCGAGGAACATCACACCTACCCCCACTCGCGCCCCGGCCGAGACCTCCTCCGATATCACCCCGACCTCGGCGAGCCACGATTCGCCCAACTGGACGACGAACAACCCCAACATCGCCCATGCCTCCTTGCGGCTGATCGACCGGCTGGCGATGATGGCAACGGCGAAGACGGACTGGGTCGCCGTCACCCACAGCTCATCTCGCTGAACCTCGTTGAGTGGCAGACCGTGTATCTGGCCCGCGAACGCCATGAAGACGATCGGGAGCGTCCCCACCAACAGCGTCCATTGGTTGACCTTGGACGAGATGAGGGCCCCTATCCCCGTGCGTGCAGCCAGCCGCCATGCAAACAGAGTGGCGATCAGCAGCTCGGGTGCCTCGGAGGCCAGAGGGGCCAGCCACTTGATGAGGAGGAAGTCGCTGATGCCGATCTCGGCCCCGAGCTCCTTCAGTGAGTCGGCGAATGGCTCGGCGACCAGGACGATCGCCACGGCCGACGCCGCGAAGAGGAAGTAGTTGATGACTCTCCGCCGCCATTTGGGCATCGCCCCGATATACGCGCTCGGGCCGACCAGATGGGGCTCGCCTGCCGAAGCCCCGGAGAGACGGATCATGTAGGCGACGTATATCCCGACGAGTATCACGGCGTCGAATGGGGACAGGGTGTCTTTGAGGAACAGGGTCATCCCGTAGATCGACGCGATGGCCAGGTAGGCGATGTCGACGGACTGCGAGCGGGTCAAGTTGACGTTGCTCGGGGTTGCCATCTCGGCTCGGCGAGGGCTCGCCGCGGTGCGTCTGACCCTCCAGGTGCCCAACAGGATGACGAGAGGCCAGCCGAATCCGATGAGCAGCTGGTTGGCTCCGGTCATGTTGGCGAGGGCGAGAGGTCCGGACTGCTCGGACGCTCCGGTCTCCGCGAACTCCCGCCCGGCGTCGGCCGTCAGGACGAAGTCCACTGCGTACTCGGGGAGAACGGCGATGAGGGCGAGCAGAGCGAGGGCGAGACCGCCACCGACGTCGAGCTGGATGATCTCGGCAGCCCATGAGATCGCGAAGGCGGCTCCCACGATCGCCACACCGAAGAGAGCGGCACGAAGAATCGGATCAGCGTGACTGCCGGACAGCTCGAGGAGGATCCCCGGCAGGGTCACCGCCAGAGCCAGGCCTATGAGCGCGATCTGACGACCGGGGTGCAGCTCGTGGGCTTCCATCGAGGGCGGCAGTCTATGACCGGGTCAATCGAGGACTCGTTTGCAGTTCCAGGCCTGCCAGTAGTAGTAGCCGAGCTCCTCGTAGCGGTTCGCGAGCCACGCGGCAGATGCGACGTTGGCCTCCGGATCGAACGGGCCGTATCCGCCGTAACCGGCGTTGGGGGCCGTGGTGGCCCATGTCGAGGGGAGGAACTGGAACAGGCCGGACGCCCCCGAGTAGGGGTTGACTGCGTCGGGGTCTCCATTCGATTCGCAATCGATTATCCGCAGCGCCTCCTCGACCCGGTGCGATGGGAAGAACTGCTCGACCAGGGAGCGCCACTGCTCGACCTCGGGTGGGTAGCTCCACGGACCGCCGCCGCCGGCAGAGGTCGTCGTGGTGGTCGGTGAGGTCGTCGTCGGGCTCGTCGAACCGGGTGTCGTCGTGGTAGTGGTCGTGGGTGGATCACGCTCTTCCTGACGTCGCCGCTCGGCTTCCTTGGCCTTGGCGATCTCCAACGCGCTCAAGGCGGCGAGGTAGTCCCGCTCCGCCGCCTCCGCCTCCCGGATGGCCTCGGCCACGTCCGCATCCGCCTCCTCGTACAGGCCCGTGTATCTGTCGACTTCGGCATCGATCAGGGCTTGGAGATCCAGATACTGCTCTTGGTCGGCCAAGTACCTGTCCTTGAGCTCCTCGAGGCTCTCTCTCCTGGCGAAGAGCTCTCCAACGGTCACCTTGCCGTCGGCCACGACGTCTTCGACGACAGAGCTGGCCACCAGAGCCCGCTCCACGGTCTGACTGCTCATCACCGAGACGCTGGGAGAGGCCACGACGGTCATGTAGGCATCGACGGCCTGTGACTCGATGTCCGCCTTTATCCCGGCCAGCTCCACGTCGGCAAACCCGACCTGTGTGGCGATCCGGTCGATCTGAGCCCCAACCGTGGAGAGCTCGGCGGCCAGCTGGTTCATGCGCTCGATCGACTCGGCAAGCTGTCTCTCCAACGTCTCTCTGTTGGCGACGGCCTCGTCGACCAAGCCGGTGGCGGCGTTGGCGCGCCGTCGCGCCTGTTCGGCGCTCTGTTCGGCTTCGTCGGTGGATTGGGCCAGCGCGAACGGACCGGTCACGGCCGCCATCGAAACAAGGAGTGAGACGATGAGGAGTGCCGCTGAGTGGCGAGACAACCGCATGGGGTGCCGGAAAGGGTAACGAAACGGTGAACGTGGGAGAAGTGGAAAACGGGTAGCTTCGACGTCGTGGATCGCCGAAGAGTCTCTTCCGAGTCTCCGTACGAGAGTGCCGTTGGCTTCAGCCGGGCCGTGCGCGTGGACGACCGCGTCCTGGTCGCGGGAACAGCTCCGATATGGCCGGATGACTTCGTGGACCCCGATCCAAGGACTCAGGCCCGGCGTTGCATCGAGATCATGCTTGCTGCTCTTCGTGAGGCGGGCGGTGCACCGGAGGATGTCGTTCGTACCAGGATGTTCATCACCGACGCAGCACACTCCGACGCCGTGGGCGAGGCCCACGGTGAGGTCTTCGGTGACATCCGCCCGGCGGCGACGATGGTGGTGGTCGAGGGATTGCTCGACCCGAGATGGGTCGTAGAGATGGAACTTGAGGCCGTCTTGATGGGTTGACTGTTTTGATGTACCCACGGAGGTAGTGATGTTTGGAAGGAAGTCGAAGGAGATGCCCGCCGCCGATCAGGTTCTCCCTGGTCGGGATCAGGCCGTCGACGTGCCCGAGTCCCACTTCGTCAACGGGAACCCGCTGGTTGGGCCATACCCGGAGGGGACGGAGGTCGCCGTGTTCGGCATGGGCTGCTTCTGGGGTGCGGAACGCCGCTTCTGGCAGCTGCCCGGGGTCTACACGACGTCCGCGGGCTATGCCGGCGGAGCCACGCCCAACCCGAGTTACGAGGAGGTCTGCACCGGTCGCACCGGCCATGCCGAGGTGGTGATGGTGGTGTACCGGCCCGACGAGGTCAGCTATGACGAGTTGCTACGCGTCTTCTGGGAGACACATGACCCGACCCAGGGATACCGGCAGGGGAACGACGTCGGGACTCAGTACCGCTCAACCATCTACACGACGACGGACGAGCAGCTCGACCAGGCGAAACGCTCCCAGGACGTCTACCAGACGGTGCTCGCCGCCAACGGGCTTGGCGACATCACCACCGAGATCGAGCCACTTGGCGAATACTACTTCGCCGAGGACTATCACCAGCAGTACCTGGGCAAGAACCCCTGGGGCTACGACTGTCACGCCAACACCGGCATCTCCTACCCGGGTCTGTCCTAGCTGACGGGACTGGAGCTTCCTCGTCGAGTCTGCATGGAGGTGTGCTGGGAGCACCGCTGCGCAGAATCGATGTGAGACCCAGGGCACTCAGGCCAGGTTGGACACCGCCGCCACCAGCTCCTCCGGGTCGAGCCCGTATACCTCCAGCTCGATGTCAGGGGTGACGCCGATGCCACCGAAGTCGAGACCGCCGGGTGTCACCCAACGGGCGATCGTGAGCTTCAACGCCCCGCCGTTGGATAGCCCGAACCGCTGCTGCACGGTGTTCTTCCCGAAGGTGTTCTGACCGACGATCGTTGCCCGACCTCTCTCCTGGAGGACGGCCGACACGACTTCCGATGCCGACGCGCTGCCCTTGTCGACGACCAATGTGACGGGGAGGTCGGCGGGCACCACGGCCCTGCCGTTGACCTCGTACTCGAGTGACTCATTGGGGCCTTCGGTCGTGATCACGAAACCGTCTGCCAGGAACACCGAGGCCACGTCGATGGCTGCGTTGAGGAACCCTCCAGGGTTGCCGCGGAGATCGACGACCAGCCGGTCGACACCGTCGGCGAGCAGGTCGACGACGGCCGACTCGAACTCCGGACCGGCGTCTCCGGTGAAGGTGTGCAGCCTGACATATCCGGTCTCTCCGAACGTGTCGTAGTCCAGAACGGGAACGGTGAATGACTCCCTGGTGATCACCACGTCGAGGAGCCTTCCTCCTCGGTCGATGGTCAAGGTCACGTCGGTGCCTGCCGGACCACGCACGATCGCGGTCACCTCGTCGACGCTCCATCCGATCAGTGACCGCCCGTCCACACCCACGATGGCGTCATCGGGGATGAGCCCGGCGGCCTCGGCCGGCGCACCCTTGATGGTCGAGACGATGAGGATGTGGCAGGTCTCCGACACGATCGAGCATTGGTTGTCCTGGCCCTCCATGGTCTCGTCCTCGGGTGAGACGAGGGCGCCGATACCCTCCACGTGACCCTCCTGCTCCTCCTCGAGCAGGTTGAGGGCGTCCGCATCGAAATAGCCAGAGTTGGCGTCGAGGGCGTATGCGGCCAGCCCGGCGACCATCGCCTCGGCCGCTTCGGTGCTGTCGTCCGCGGTCTCCGCGGCCAGGTTGCACGTGGTCTCGAAGACCTCACTCGGGATGGCACAGACGATGAGCTCCGAAGCGTTCGTGCCGTCGAGACTCTGCAATCCCAGCGAGGCGGCGTCTGCGAGCACATCGTCATCTATCTGGTCCACGTACCGGGTCTTGACGAGGTCATAGGCCTCGCACACGATCGCGGCCTCCGCCGGCGGCTCTTCACAATCGGCCAGCTCGAGCCCGGCGACGCCAAGCGGCGCTTGGGATGTCGTCGGGTCGAAGGGGGAGGAGGTCGTGCTGTTCGGTCCGCTGCCCGTCGTGTCGGGAGTCGACGTGACGGAGCAGCCGACGGCGACGAGGGCCACCGCGATGATGGTTGTCAGCAGGGGTCTAGAGGTCATGAGACAGCGTCCAGCGCCACGTTGACGATCTCCTCGACGTCGGCCCCGGCGGGCCACACCACCTCTCGGTCCGGGCTCAACCCGCCCTCGCCGGCGGTGTCACCGTCAGGTGTCGTCCAGCGAGCCACCACGACGTGGAACTCGCCGCCATTGCGCAAAGTGAAGGGTATCTGCACGACATCCTTACCGAACGTGGTCGTCCCCACCACGATCGCGTCGCGTCGGTCCCGAAGGGCCCCTGCCAGCATCTCGGCAGCGGAGGCTGTCCCCCGGTTGACCAGGACGATCAATCGTTGCGTGGTCAGTGCGCCACCGGGCCCGGCTTCGTACTCCAGGTGCTCATTGGGGCTGTCGCTGATCATGACCACACCACCATCCACGAAGTCGTCGGCGACATCGATGAAGACGTCGACGTAGCCACCGGGGTTGTCTCGCAGATCGACGACGAGCGTCGCGGCGCCGTCGGCGACTATCGCCTCGATGGCATCGTCCAGCAGCTCGGGGATGTTCGGGAAGAAGTCCGGGATGCTGACATATGCGACACCGGCCAGCGAACCGGCGTAGCGAACCGTCGGGATGTTGATCTCGGCGCGCTCGATGTCGACTTCCACCATCGCGTTGTCGCGCTCGATCTCCAGTGAGACGATCCCGGTCTCATCTCCTGCGATCTCGGCGACCACCGAGGTGAAGCTGCGTCCATTCACCGACGAGCCGTCGATTGCCGTTATCACGTCACCCGTCAACAATCCGGCCGCGTGCCCGGGGTTGTCCTCGAGGACCAGCACGATCTCCAGCCGGCAGATCTCGTTGATCTCTGCACATTTCGATCCCGCCGCATCCCGCGCATCGATCAGGACACCTACACCACCGACGATCCCGTTGAGACGGAACGAACCGACCTGATCCGGCGGCAGGTAGTACGTGAAGGGGTCGAGACCGACGTCTGACATATGCAGGAGTGCGGATTCGACAGCGGGCCGGATTGGGATCTGAGCCTGCTCGACCCGACTCGCCAACTCGTCGCACAACACCGAGAACGCGGGGTGGGGGATGGCGCAGATCAGGGTCCTTGGCGGGTCTTCGGTCTCGGTGGTCGTGAAATCCTCGAGACCCCGCACGGCGATCTCCGCCAACTGCTCCGGGTCCGGCGGTCCGTCCAGATGCCACTCGTCGAGTAGCTCGTATACCTCGCAGAGGGCGCTGAAGGTGACCGGTGGCGTGGCGCAGTCCTGGATGCTCACCGCCTGCGTCGTTGCCGTGGACGTCGTGATAGCCGGCGGCGCGGTGGTTGTGAGGGGCGTCTGAGTGGTCATCGAGTCTGTCGCCGGCGCGGCACATGCCGTGAGCAGCAGAGCGACGAACAGGAGACGCGACATGGTGACCATTATGAGGATCGATCGGCAGTTACCGTCGCCTTCGTGAGACTACGTGCGAACCTGCGCTCGCCTTTCGGCGAGGTCGTCACCAGGGACGTCGTCGACGGTCGCTGGGCCGAGCCGTCCGGGGCCGCTGATGACACGATCGGTCAGTCGATGTGGGCCCTTCCCGGGCTCGCCGATGCCCACGCCCATCTGGCCGCGAGAGAGTTGAACACGGAACCGGGAAACCTCTCCGAGGCCGTGCAAAGGGCGAGAGACGCCCTGACGGCGGGGCTCACCCTGATACTGGACAAGGGATGGTGCGACGACACGGTGGTCCAGCTCATCTCCCAGATGCCGAGCGGAACCAGGCCTGACATCGAGGCCGCCGCCCGGATCATCGCCACCGAAGGCGGCTATTTCGGGGGGTTCGGCCACGAGATCGACGGCAGTGAGATCGACAAGACGGTACGGGAGAGTGCAGGGGAGGGGGCGGGATGGGTGAAGCTGATAGGTGACTGGCCACGCAGGGGTGTCGGCCCGCGAGCCAACTTCACGCCAGATGAGCTGGCCACCGCCGTGACGGCCGCCGAGGCGGGGGGAGCGCGTGTGGCGATCCACACGATGGCGCGCGAGGTGCCATCGCAAGCCGTGGCGGCCGGTGTCCATTCGATCGAGCACGGGATCTTCCTCGAGGAGGCGGATCTGGCTCCTCTCGGCTCACGTGGTGGAATGTGGGTCCCGACGGTGCAGAGAGTCGAGACGACGGTTGCGGATCTCGGAGCCGAGTCGAGCGGTGGTCGGTTGCTCACCGAGGGGCTGGAACGGATTCGCCGCCTTCTCCCATTGGCGTTGGAGGCGGGTGTGCACGTGCTTGCCGGCACGGACTTGATCGGCTCGCCCGCAGCTGTGGCAGCCGAGGCGATTCGACTCGGTGACTACGGATTGACGTCCCGGCAAGTCGTCGCGGCCGTCTCCACGTCGGTGTTCGATGCGACGGGCCGGGACTCTGCGTTCACACCGGGCACGACCGCGAACGGGGTGTTCTTCCCGGCCAACCCAGTCGAAGACGTTGCGGTCCTCAGTCATCCTGCGCTGGTGATGAGGCGCGGCGAGCTGGTGTGAGACTCGTTCTCGGCTCGGGCTCGCCACGACGTACGGAGCTGCTGAGTCGTCTGGGGCTGGAGTTCGACGTGGTTCCGCCTGAGGTCGATGAGACACGACTCCCCGACGAGTCCCCCGGCGACTACGTGGGCCGCGTGGCCAGGGCGAAGGCCCACGATGTGGCCGACTCGGACTCGGTCGTTGTCGCAGCTGACACCGCGATCGTCCACGAGAGCCGGATCCTCGGCAAGCCTGCCCATCCCGAGGAGGCGAGATCGATGCTCCGTCGTCTCCAGGGCGACACTCACGAGGTCTTCACCGGCGTTGCCGTGGCGCTGGCCGCGAGTGTCGAAGTCGTCGTCGATGTGACCGAGGTGCGGCTCATGCCCATGACGAACGACGAGATCGCCGACTACGTGGATGGAGGAGAGCCCATGGGCAAGGCGGGAGCGTATGCGCTCCAGGGTCGTGGCGGCGTCTACGTCGAATCCGTCACGGGTAGCCCGTTCACGGTGATCGGCCTCCCCATCCATCTTCTTCCTCGTCTGATGCATCGGGTTGGGGCTGACATCGATCAGTTCAGGTCCCGGTCTAACTTGTAGAGCGATGAGAAGGCTCCTCCTGGCCGGCTTGGTGCTGGCCGTGTCGTGCAGCCCCGGTGAGTCAGGGGATACGTCGACCTCACTCGAGACCTCGACGACTGCTGCCGCGACGACGACTGTCTTGTCTGCGACCACGGACGCCCCGTCCACTTCGACGACCTCGACCCCGACCACCACGACCACGACAACCCTTTCGTCCACGACTACGACGCTCGTATCGGGGACATGGGCCGACCTCCCCCTGGTGACTGCGGCGTTCGGTGCGCTCGGATGGTGGGACGGGGGCTGGGTCGACGCCGAGACCGAGGGCGCTCTGCCGGTCGTGGGTGGGGAGGACTACCAGGTGACCGTTCTCGATACCCTCGCCATGACCACCGGGGGGCCGCAGACGACCGTTTGTGAGCCCCTGGAGCTCCTCGGAGTCACGTTGGGCGATCCCGGCCTCCTCGGTTCGTTTCCCGGGCCGTACGGCGTGGCCATCTCGGCGCCGTGGGAGCTCCAGCCTCATCTCTTCGAGTCCCTGGCCGACGACGGAACCTACGCGGGATTTGCATCGGAGCTCCTCTCCAGTCGTGGTCTCGAGGTGAGCGACCCGATCATCAAGCAGCTGATCCGGACCGACCTCGAGGGCGACGGGGTCAACGAGGTCATCGTCGTGGCCGAAGACGTGACTCCCGGCTTCCTGATGGAGGTTGGCGACTACTCGATCGCCTTCCTTCGCAAGGTGATCGAAGGCGAGGTGCAGACGGCGATCCTTGGTGACACGGTCGTCCTGGACGACACGGGCACGTTCAGCGGCGCCTACACGGTCGGCGGCGTGGCGGACCTGAACGGAGACCAGAAGATGGAGGTCATCCTGGACGCGGCCTTCTTCGAGGGGTTCTCGGTTTCGGTGTTCGAGTACGTGAACGACGATCTTGGGCCGGTGCTGGTGCTGCAGACAGGTTGCGGGTCCTGATGGAGAATCCCTTTACCGGTCAGCCCACGTTCGTCGGGCTGACGGGAATCGAGTTGACCGACGCATCGATCGATCATGCCGAAGGGCGTCTCGAGATCGACGAGAACCACCAACAGCCATACGGCGTGGTACATGGTGGGGTGTATTGCACCCTCGTCGAGACGCTTGCATCGACCGGCGCCGCCTTTTGGGCGATGGATCAGGGCATGGCGGGGGCGGTGGGTGTGTCCAACCGGACGGACTTCCTCCGGCCGGTCACCGAGGGTGTGCTTCTCGGGCGGGCAACCCCGATTCACCGGGGCAAGACGCAACAGCTGTGGCAGGTGGACGTCACCCGTGAGTCCGACGGCAAGCTCGTGGCCCAGGGCCGTGTGCGCATGCACAACATCGACCAGATCCAGTTCTGAGTCGGGGGTTGATTCCCCCTCGCCAATAGCATCTGGCTGCGATGTCATTCCGGATTGGCACCCTCCCCATCGACCCACCGGTGGTCCTCGCCCCGATGGCCGGCGTGACCAACGCTCCGTTTCGACGGCTGTGTCGTGAGTTCGGTGCCGGCCTCTATGTCTCCGAGATGATCGGTGCCCGCGGTCTGGTCGAGGGCAACGAGAAGACGCTCGCCCTCGCCCGCTTCGACGACGACGAGGTCCCTCGATCGATACAGCTCTATGGCACCGATCCCGGGTCGTTGGGAGAGGCCGTGGCGTTTCTCGTCGCCGAGCGGGGAGTCGATCACATCGACATGAACTTCGGGTGTCCGATGGGGAAGGTGACCCGGCACGGTGGCGGAGCGGCCCTGCCGTGGAAGCGTGACCTGTTCCGGTCGATTGTGCGTGCCGCCGTCGGCAATGCCGGAGACGTGCCGGTGACCGTCAAGTTCCGCAAGGGGATCGACGAAGATCATCTCACCTATCTCGAGACAGGGCTCGCCGCCGAGGAGGAGGGTGCCGCGGCAGTGGCGCTGCACGCCCGGACCGCTCGCCAGCTCTACTCCGGTGAGGCAGATTGGGTCGCCATCGCCAGGCTGAAAGAGAGCGTGCATTCGATCCCGGTGCTCGGCAACGGGGACATCTGGACCGCAGGCGACGCCATCCGCATGATGGAGACGACGGGGTGCGACGGGGTCGTCGTTGGGCGTGGCTGTCTCGGACGGCCGTGGCTGTTTCGGGATCTCGCCGACGTTTTCGCCGGACGTGATCCACAGACGCCACCGACGCTCGGTGAGGTGGGCCAGATCATGGTGCGGCACGCCATGCTTCTTGTCGGCCACTTCGGTGACCCTCACGGGATCAACCTCTTTCGCAAACACCCTTCGTGGTATCTGAAGGGCTTCCCCGTCGGTCCCGTCATCCGTGATGCGTTCGCACGTGTGGGGTCGATCGAGGAGCTGGCCGATCTGGTCGGCGAGCTCGACGGAGACATCCCGTTTCCGGCCGAGGCCAACCACATGGTTCGCGGGCACAGCCATGGGCCCCGCCCGGTCCGCCTCCCCCATGGATTCCTCACCGACCGTCGGGCCGACATGTTGGGGAGAGGGGCCGATCAGCCCGTGAGCGGCGGATAGCCGCAGCTGTGGCTGTCAGCGCGTGGCGAGACCCGCCGAAGCGCTCAGGAGTAGATGGGCGACGACGTCCAGCGTCATG
>JASFVB010000027.1:0-19194 GCA_050050035.1 Acidimicrobiia bacterium
TCGCCCCAAAGGGGCAACCCGGCCTCCAACCTCAGCGTGTCACGGGCCCCCAGCCCACACGGGGTGGCCCCGGCGTCGAGGAAAGCCTTCATCACCCTCTCGCCCAGGGTGGCGTCCAGACACAACTCGGCTCCGGCTTCACCGGTGTAGCCGGTGCCTGCCATGGAGACGGTGCCAAAGGTCGTCTCGACACTGATGTTGCGAAAACGGCCCGGTTTCACACCAAGAACATCTTCGACCAGCGCCCCGCCATCGGGCCCTTGGACCGCGAGGAAGACCGTGTCGTTCTGGAGGTCTCGGACCACACAGTCCGGCTCGGCCTGGAAGGCATCCATGACTCTGCTGTGGTTGGCCGCGTTGGGCATCGGCCAGAAGTCGCCATCACCCCGCCACCAGACGATGAGGTCGTCCATGACACCACCCGAAGGGTTGAGCATCATCGTGTACTGGCATCTGCCCGCCGCGATGCGCTCGATGTCGTTGCACAAGAGTCTGCGCAGCGCAGCTCGGGCTCCCGTGCCCTCGAGTGAGAACCGACCGAGATGGGTGACATCGAAGACTCCGACACTGGTGCGCACCGCCCGATGCTCGGCCAACACGGACTCGTATTGGACCGGCATCTCCCAACCGCCGAAGTCGACGAAGCGCGCGCCCAATTCCTCGTGGAGATCGTGAAGAGGCGATCGCATCAGCCGGTGAGTCGCTCGCCCCTGTCTTCGAGTCTGACTATCTCGGGCTCACCGGGTATACGGGTGGGGGCGACGACGTCATCCAGGTGATCTGGTTCCTCGAGCCCATACTTGACGACGAGATGCAGGTAGTCGCGCTGATAGAAGATCTTGCACTTGACGTCCGGGTGGTACTTCTTGAGCTGCCGGACCTTTTTGTTCTTCTTGGTCACCAGCTTCTGATTCATCGTGGTGATCTCGATGAACAGGTCGTCTTCGGGCAGGTAGAAGTCGGGTGTGAAGAACTTGGTCGGCTCTCCGTCGTCGTAGCCGATGGGGAAGCTACGCGGCTCGTATACCCAAGGTACGCCATAGAAGTCGAGGAGGAGTGCGAACTGTCGCTCGCTGTTGTGAGCGAAATCGACTTCGTGAGCGGTTGGTGCTTCGGTGCTCAGGGGGCTCCTACCTCGACTACCCCGGGTAGCTCGTCCTCATCCGGAAACAACTGGTGGATGGCTCCTTCGACCTGATCCTGAACCGGCCCGATCGCGATGCTGAAGACGCCTTGACCCTGCCGCAGCACGTCGACAACTTCCTGATCGGAATGCGCTGCGTAGATGGTCTGACCGTCGCTCAGCAAGGTCACGTCGGCGAGAGGCTGGTCCGAGTCCAGTTCCTGACGGAGGATCTCCACGGCAGATCTGATCTTCTTGAGACTCATCCCCGCGTCGAGCAGGTTCTTGATCACTTTGAGCTGCACCACGTCCGTGAACGAGTAAAGCCGCTGAGATCCCGATCCCTGGGCTTTGGCCAACGACGGGACGATCAATCCTGTACGGGCCCAGTAGTCGAGCTGGCGATAGGTGATTCCCACCAGCTTGCAGACCTGCGGTGCTCGGTATCCGTCTACTTCCCGCTCATCAATCATCAATGCCTCCGGGTTACATGAGTGTAACTCCGCCGGCGGAGAAGCTACTTCCCATCCCCGGCCGGTGTCAATGCTTTCCTGTGGAAAACTCTACGACTCTCCCCGTCCCTCCCCGTTCGCAGAAGGGGAAAAGCGGCCGCCCCCCGGGGTTTCGTCAGCAGGAACCGCCGGCACCGGCGTGGAGATACTGAACCGTCGCTCCGTCCCGTGGCAATCCGCTTGCCTCGAATGCCTCCATGTCCCCATCATCGAGGGCCCCCAAGGTGTAGCCGTCACCCGTCCCGTCCTGGTCGGCGATGGAGAAGTCGACGATCCCACCACACTCGGTCCAGGCGAACTCGACGCGATCACCAAGGGCGAGAAGATCCGCAGTGGTGGAACCCACGGTGATGCCGTCCACCGTATGGAGCGGCGGCCACTCGTCACTTCCCGTGTAGTCGTAGCTCTGCAATCTCGGCGCGACATTGACGAAGTAGTCGTCGTCGGTGGGATTCGCCTCTGGGTTGGCTTCCAGATCCGAGAAGACCAGCCACAACCCGACATCCTCCCAGTCGACGAATCGCAGGTAGTCGAAACATGCGTAGCCGGACCCCGTCCCCATGAAGCAGGCATCCGGGCCTCGATCGTCACCCTGCCAGCCCTGGGGAAGATCGAACGGCGACTCGTAGAGCTGGTCGCGGGAAGGGATTCCGAAGAGATCGACGAGAGTGGCGACGACATCGTCCACCGGGTCGCCGATGGAGACGATTCCGAGACCGTCGGAAGCAAGGACCATGCCAGGGATGGGAGCCACGGACGACGGTGTGGTCGTGGACGTCGTTGAGCTAGTGCTCGTCGTGGACGTAGTAGACGTGGTGCTCGACTTCGTCGTGGACGTCGACGTGGTCGCTGACGTTGGTGGCGAGCTTTCGCTGGAGCCTTCAGCGCTGCAGCCCACCAGGGCCACTAGCACCAACAGTGTCGACCACCTCCAAGCCATGGACCACCTCTACCCCAACTATGCAATCGAGATGGAGACCACACAAGGGGCCAAAGGCCTCCGAAACCGTTCTGTGAACGCTGGCTACGCGTGACGCGTTCCCAGCGTTCACAGAACGGTTTCAGCCGACGGGTCTCAGCAGTTCGGCGGCCCTGTCCACCTGCTCCTTGGTCCCCACCACCACCAGCCGATCCCCCGGCATGAGCCGGAGATCCGGCCCGGGGTTGACGACGATCGTCTCGTCACCGCCCTCGAGGGCCAGGATGAGCGCTCCGGTGTCCTGTCTCACCCCGCTATCGCGAATCGTCTTCCCGGCCACGGAGGACTCGGGATCGATGTCGAGTTCTTCCACCCTGAACTCGACGGGGGCTCCGTGGACGACCACGTCGAAGATCTGGGCGAGCTCGGGTTGGAGGGCCATCATGGCAAGACGCTCCGCACCCACGGCTTGTGGTGCCACTACGGCGTCGGCCCCGGCGAGACGTAGCTTGCGCTCCGACTCCATCTCGGTGGCACGGCAGATGACACGCAGATCGGTCCGCAGAGACTTGGCCGAGAGTGCGATGACGAGGTTGTCGGAGTCGTCGGCGACGCAGGCGATCAATGACGCCGCCGAGTGGATGCCGGCAAGTTCCAGGACGTCGTTGTGGGTTGCGTCTCCGTGGATCACGTTGGCCCCGTTGGACCGCGCCGCATCGGCCCGGTCGGCATCCAACTCGATTGTCACCACAGGGATGCCCCGTTCGTGCAGTGTGTTCCACGTGCCGCGGCCGACGCGACCGTAGCCACACACGATGACGTGTTTGCTGAGCTTGGCGATCTCTCGATGCATGCTGCGCTTTCTCCGGAAGCCCCCGAGTTCGATCAGATACTCGATGGATGCAGCCGCAGTGTAAAAGACCACCCCGATACCGCTGAGAATGATGACGATCGTCCAGACCCGTCCTCCGGTGGACAGTGGGAACCCCTCCTGAAAGCCCACCGTGCTCACGGTGATGGCAACCATGTAGAAGGCGTCGAACAGGGGAACACCTTCGATGAGCATGTAGCCGACGGTCCCGACCACCACGACGGCGGCGAGCATGCCGAGCCCGATTGCGATTTGTCTTGGTGGGCTCACTGGCCCTGTTCGCCTCCGAGGAAGTCTTCGACTGTTGCCTCTTCGAGGAACTCTCGGAACCTGGCGACCTCTTCTTCCTCGTCCTCGTCTTCGAAGAACACCGCCGCGTCGTCCATGACAGCAGGAGAGGCATATACCGGTGTGCCCGTGCGCACCGCGAGGGCGATGGCGTCCGACGGACGAGAGGAAACCTTGACCTCTTCGCCGGACACATCGAGGGTCAAGTCGGCGAAGAAGATCGAATCACGCATCTCGGTTATGACCACCTTCACGGCCAGTGCCCCCACCGCGTCGATGACGGAACGCATGAGATCGTGAGTCAAAGGCCGTGGCGGCTCGACACCCTCGATCGCCGTTGCGATGGCGGTCGCCTCGGTCGCACCGATCCAAATCGGGAGGTATCTCGATCCGCCCTCCTCACGAAGCAGCACGATGGGCTGGTTTGAGGGCAGTTCGACGCGGACTCCCACGATCTCCATCTGAATCGGGGCTCCGTTGCTGGCCATGCCGCGAGGTTATCACCGGCTTGGCGGCAGGCCACGAAGTCAGGCATTCATGACGTGTGGGATCAATGCCTTCTTGTCCGCCACGAGCGCCTCCATGTCGAGTACGGCCCATATGGATCGCATGTTCCGATAGAGGCCTTCCCAGTCGAGCCCGTACCCGACCAGGAACTCGTCTCCCACCTCGAAGCCGCGGTACTCGATTGGCACTTCTGTCACGCGGCGTCGCGTCTTGTCGAGCAGTGCTGCGGTCGCAACGGACGCTGCGCCACGATCCATGATCATCCGGCGGAGCGTGGTGAGGGTCAGCCCGGTGTCGATGACGTCCTCGACGATGATGACGTTGCGGTCGAACAAAGGCGTCGACGTATCGAGCGTGATGCCGATTCGACCGCTCTCACCGAAACGATTCAAGCCGAGAAAGTCGATCTCCGAGTCGATGTCGGTTTCCCGGACCAGGTCGGCCCCGAAAGGGATCGAGCCGGTGAGTATGACGAGGAACAAAGGGTGACGGTTTCGGTAGTCGTGAGCTATGGCAGATCCCAGTTCTGCAACCCGCGATCTCACCTCGGTCTCGGGTATCACCTTCTTGGCCAACACCTCCTCACTCATCTGACGCACCGGCGAGCAGGCCAAACCAGTAGGTGAGGGTCGAGAGGAGCGAATCGGGTCCTGAGTCGGGCCGTCTCGTCATCTCGACCGTCTGCGTGGTGACGGTTTCCTCGGGAGGACCTGAAGCCACTCCTTGCTCCTGGCTCGGGCTCGGAGCAAGGGAGTCTGCTTCGACCAGCAGGGGTGACCGTGTTGCCCGGACTGCGATTGGCTCGTACAACGCCCCGACCGAGAGCATTCCTTGTGTGCCCAGATCTCCGAATCCCCAATTGAACAACTCGATGGCATCTGCGAAGTGAGCTCGTCGGCCGACTGAGCCCAGGACGACTGCGTACAGCCGTCGGCCTTGTCGTTCCGCTGCACCCACATAGGTGAGGCCGGCTCGAGGTGTCTCCCCCGTCTTGACACCGATGATCCCGTTGTAGGAGTTGAGGATCCGATTCGTGTTGGTAGCGGTCCGCAATGATCCGTCGGGTGCGTCGGGGAAGACCATGACACGCGATCTCGCCACCTCGGCGAATTCCGGGTACGACATGGCTTGTCGTCCCAAGGTCAGCATGTCGCGAGCACTGGAATAGTGCCCGTCCTCATCGAGACCGTGCGGATTCACGAAATGGGTGTCATTCATACCCAGTTGCTGGGCTCGTTGATTCATCATCTCCACGAAGCCCTCGATCGACCCTCCGATGTGCTCCGCGATCGCCGCCGCAGAGTCGTTTCCCGAGCGAAGCAGCGCAGCGCGGATCAACGCCTGCAGCTCCACCGTCTCACCTGCCACGAGACCGATCACCTGACCGCCTGTATCGGCGACCTCCTGGGAGATCCTGATCTCGTCGTCAGGCTCACCGTTCTCGATCGCCAGCAACACCGTCATGATCTTCGTGATGGACGCAATCGGACGACGCGTGTTCGCATCCCACTCACCGAGGACCGTGTCGGTCGACTCGTCGTAGAGGATCCAGGATGAGGCCGTGACCGATGGGGGGTCATACGAGACGGGAAACCCATCACCTGGCAGAAGGGGGAATTCGAAAGGCGCTGCCACGGCCGGCAGGGCGAGGAGCATCGATGCCGCGATCAGCACCAGGGCCGCGCGGAGATGGCGCCTCATGTCTTGAGGTGCTGTTTCAGCTCGATGGTCAGCAACGCCTTGTGCATTGCCAACACCGAGTCCGAGCTGGACTCCAGTATCTCCTTCGCCTTCGACTTGGCTTCCGCATTGGTGGCTTTGAGCAGAGGAGCTGCCAGCTGATGCAACAAATCAGCCTCGCGATCCGAGGAGTGCCCAACAGTGCGGAGATGACGTGCTTCGAGACCTAGATCCATGAGACGCTTCGCTTCCATGGCGACGATGCCGGCTTCCGGGGGGAAGACCACCGAGTCGCTGATCGGTCGGATCAAGCCTATGTCGATCAGCTGGGCTAGCTGATCCTCAGTGAGCTTCGATCGCTTGAGCAGCTCGGCCCGGTCGAGTGGCTCGCCGACAGCCTCCAAGTTGTGGGTGGGGACCGGATCGGCGCCCCGCACATCCTCTCCCCGCTCCCAGAGCGTCAGTTTCGACTTGATCACCTTCAGAGGCAGGAAATGATCCCGCTGTTGCTGGAGGATGAACCGAAGTCGAGACACGTCCGAGCCGTCGAATTGCCGGTATCCGCTCCCGGAGCGACCGGGATCTATCAAACCCTGGCTTTCCAGGAACCGAATCTTTGAGACCGAGACGTCGGGGAAGTCGTCCCGAAGAAGATTGATGACCTCCCCGATGCTGAGCCGCGAGTCCTCAGGCATCACCGTGAGCGACAAGGAAGTGAAAACGCCCCACCAGCACCTCGTCACCGGCGGCGAGCTGTGCGCTGTCGACACGTTCGTCGTTCACGTAGGTCCCGTTCGTCGAGCCACTGTCTTCGACAGTCAGGGTTTCCTGCGTGGTCACGAAACGACAGTGGTGTCTCGAGACCGTCACGTCGTTGAGGAAGATGTCGGACTCCGGGTGACGACCAACGGTGGTGTTCCCTTCACGCAGCACAAACGACATGCCTATCCGCGGCCCGCGTTCCACGACGATGGCGAAACCAGACAGACCTTCGACGTGGGCAGCCTCGTCGGCGGTCAACGGGTGATCGCCCCGTTCGGAAAGAGGCACGTAGACGACCGTAGGGTCGGTCTCGACCTCTACTTGATGTTCGGGGTCATCCGAGGGCGGTTTGGACTGGTCGGTCATCGGGATTGAATGATACGTCGCTCCCTACTCGGTCAGGTCACGGTAGGCGGCGGCATCGAGCAGACCCTCGGTGCTGAAACCCTCAGACAGCTCCAATTCGACCAGCCAGCCATCGTCGTAGGGGCTGGTGTTGACCAACTCGGGAGTCTCTGCCATGGCCTCGTTCACGGCGCTGATCGTGCCGCCGAACGGCGCATAGACCTCACCTACCGACTTCGTGCTCTCTATCTCGACGACGAGATCCTCGCGGGCCACCTCTTTCCCGACGTCGGGCAGCTCCACGAACACGACGTCACCGAGTTGATCTTGTGCATAGTCGGTCACTCCGAGCCGGACGGTCGACTCGCCGGTCTGACGGATCCACTCGTGTTCGTCGGTGTAATGAAGGTCTTCCGGTACGTTCATCAACTCTCCTCGGGGCTCATCGCCGACTCTAATTCCGACAGCGTCCTGCGGGCATCACCCGTGTACTGAAAGGCGGTATACCAGTAGAGGACGAGCCCGGACACACCTGCTATCCAGGCGAGCGGCCGGGTCAGGAACTCCAAGAACGGGATCTCCGCCATGTAGAACCAGCCGATGGACGAGTAGACGCCAAATGTGGCAACCTTTCCCAGCCATCGCACCTGCAGGGTGCCTCCACCCTTCGAGACCAGTCTGAGAGTGACCAGGGCCATGTACACCTCTCTCACGATGAGAGTCCACCCGATCACCGGGGGGACGATTCCCCCGATCAGCCCGGCTACCACGGCCGAAGCGATCAACAGCCTGTCGGCTATCGGGTCCAGGGCCTTGCCCAGCCGGGTCACCTGGTTGAGACGGCGCGCCAGGTATCCGTCGACCCAATCGGTGGTGGACAGCACGACGTAGACGACTGTGGCCCCCACGAGATCGTCTTGCCCCAGCACCAGCCACCAGAAGATTGGAATCGCCGCCAGTCGGACGAATGAGATGATGTTCGGGATCGTCAGGATCTGCTGGGATACCTGCTGGCTCACCCGGCGAGCGTAGTTTCAGTCGGCTGCATGGACGTCGCCAATCCCACCGAGACGCGCTTGCAGGCCGCCCAGGCTCTGTGCGACGTCGAATCTGACGCGATCCGACCGATATACCTCGCTCAGCCTCCTGGTGTAGAGCAGCAGATATGGCAGATCCTCCGAGAGCGTTCGCTCCAAGACCCAAAGGGCATCTCTGGCCTCGTCAACGGTGAAGGCGGTCTCGTAGTGACCCAGGGCTGATTGGAATGCCTCACTGGAGTACCCGGTGTTGTTCATCTCACTCTCTGCGGAGAACAGTCGCCCGTAGTACTGGGGCAAAGCTGGGCTGCCCAGAGTCCACCCCAAGATGTACATGTCGAAATGGAGGGTTTCGTCGTCACCAGGCGTGAAGGCGAGGTTGACGACGGTGTCGAAGTCTGTCTCGACCGGACGGGCGTCAAAGCCCAGCAGACCGAGGGCTTCGGCTATGGAACGGGCATAGCTCGGCCCCGCTCGGTCGTGGTTCTCCCCCGGTGTCAGGATCGTGAGAGCCTGAGGTGCGGCTCCGTCGATGGTGAGGCTCTCGCCGGCGACCAGGGAGCCGTCGCCATCGACACTCGGCTCGGTCTCCCACTCGTACCCTGCCGCCCGGAGGCCTTCCAGAGCCCTGTCGAGACGGTCCTCGAGGTCCCCTCGGTACCTCTCGACGATCTCTGCGGCCTCGACTGGGTCGAACCACCTGCTGTTGGCTTCAGGGATGAAGGACCAAGCCGGCTCGACCATCGGGAAGACCCGCGCGAGATCGTCCCGGTCGACGAGGAGTGCCAGCGCCGTCCGGAACGCACCGTCACTCATGGGGGGGCGTTCGAGGTTGAAGCCCAGGTAGCTGACCGAATTGGCCGGATTGGACAGAACCGAGACTCCCACTTCCAAGTCGAGATCTCGCACCAGGTCGGCATCGACGCCTTTCGGCGACAGAACCGTGTCGACCTCTCCATTCGACAAGGCGTCGATCATCTCCGACACCGAGCCGTACACGTGATACTCGACCGCCGCGGGGTCCGAGCCGAACGGATAGCCGGGATTCGCGTGAGAGCTCACCAAACCCGGGGTCGCATAGACGAGGGCCAGTCGACCGCCGCTGACATCCAGGTCGCCGCTCTCGTCGTAGAGCTCGGACGCGGACGAGTCGTCGACCCTGCTCCCCCAGACGTGCTCCGCCATCACAGGAGCGAGACCGACACCATGAGGCCATACTGCGAGATTGGGCCGCTCGGTGAACTCGATGCGCAGAGTCTGCTCGCCCTCCGCATGAATCGAACTGACGGTCTCAGGGAAGGCGGTTGCCCAACTGCCACCCAGATCGAGGGCTCTGACCGTCTCGAAGGTGAAGACGACATCCCGGGCTGTGATCGGCTCGTCGTCACTCCACCGGAAGTCCGGGTTCAAGTCGACCGTCACTCGCCACCCTCCGGCCTCCCGCGTCGGCGAGGCCACCTCCATGGCGAGCTCGGGCTCGAACGTCCCTGTCACCGGGTCGATCGAGTAGAGCGCGGACTTGGTCGGTCCGAGCATGTATGAGTTCCACACCGATGGCTCCTCGCCGTAGTAGGTCCAGAAGTTGTCGGTAGTGATTCCGGATAGGACACCAATCCGGTAGACGAAAGGGCTTGCCGCCACATCGACCGCGGGGGCATCGGGGGCGGATGTCACCGTGGACCGGTCCGTGACCGCAACCTCGGCACCATCCGCCTCGGCGTTGTTGCCGATCTGGATCGTTGCCGCGACGGCCAGGCCGAGCAGCACGAGCGATGCGCCTATTGTCCGAATGAGTCGACTTGGCAAGCCAATCCTCCCGCACAGAAGATCGGCACGCTCGGCGCCCGTCTTGACTCGCCACGTGCTGACATGATTGGTGAGACTCATGAGCAGGTCGGTGAATGTCTCGTCGTCGTTTCAGCGGCGGCTGGCTTCCCGGTCGCAGAGAGTTATCCTGGGTCGACAAAGCGAACGAGTCTCCTCCAAGGGTCGACATCGTTCGAACGGGCCGTGGCTCAGCTTGGTAGAGCGCTTGTCTGGGGGACAAGAGGTCCTCGGTTCAAATCCGGGCGGCCCGACTCACGATCGAGATCCCCGCACGCTCCCGCGCACGACCTGACGATGGCTAGACACTTCGGATGGTTCTACGTTGGACACTCAAGAATTGTCACCGCACCTGCCGATGGGGTCACGAGTGGATGGAGAGAGAGCCGATCGTGTCGCACCCCTTGCCTGTAGGGAGTGCGGAAGGCGGGCCAGGTTCATCTCACCCGTGGGTATCCACTGTCAGACCCACGCACTCCTCGTGGCCGCCAAACATGGCTGGATCCCGGCGCAGCTCCGCAAACGCCAATCGCCCACCGATCGGTCCGGGCCGGACAACGTCTAGGCCGTAGTGGCCTCGGCGCTAGGTGAAGTCATACGAGAGATCGAGGATTCCCGGAATCCGACTTATGGTCTCTATTCCGGCGTCGTTCACTCCAGTTCAAGACCACTGCCACGCCGATCGACGAGAAGAAGGACAGCGTCAGGACACCAGCTGTCAGCTCTTCCGGCCACTCCCCTTGGGTGGCAGCCCAGATGCCGGAGCCGATCACGGTTCCGAGCAGGCCTATCCCGAAGTTGTACACCAGCGAACGGTCCTCTCTGCCACCGGCGGCAACTGCGCCGGCAAAACCGCCTACGAAGCTCAGGATGACGAAGAAGCCACCGAATACCAGTGGCAGTGCCAACCATTCCATCGTCGGACGTTCCTCCCTCGCCTCTTCTGCGACAGAACACAGACGCAGATCTGTGTCAGGCTACAGCAGCCGCTCTAGACGGTTCCGGGATCGGCCATTTCCCCCTTCTCCCGGGCGTAGTAGAGCCCGACACCCACGCCGAGCGCTCCAACCGCCGCGACCACGCCCAGGACCGCCAGGATCCTGGTGAGCCCGGAAGTGATGCCGGTGAACACCTCATCGGCGACTGCCGCGGCAGTGGTCGACTCGATGTTCCCCACGACTGTTCCGACAAGCTGGCTGACCAGAACCGACGCCAGAAGCCATCCGACTCCGGCCGAGGCAAGCATGGCCACGACCATCCGCCCTCGCTTCGGGGCGTAGTAGAGAGCGCCGACGGCCAACGAGATCGTCACCACCGGAAGCACCCAGACCAGACGGTCCAACAGGGAGGTCGTCTTCTGGATATTGGCCAGCCGGTCGGAGGTGTACACCTGGACCGCGCCCAGCCAGCTGGGCAGACCTTCGGTCTCGTACACCGCGATGACCTCGGCTATCGAGTCGTCGAAGTCGACCTGGTCCAGGATCACCTCGGGGATCGTCTCGCTCAACTCGGTGAGCCGGTCGAACACCCGGTCGACGATTGGCGTCATGATCGGGATCAGGTCGACCGCGACCTCCCCACCCGCGGTGGAGACGAAGGGGATCTGATCACGGATGATCGCAACCGCCGCGGTGTGGACCGACTCGGCCAGCACCAGCCACGCCCGCTCATAGGTAACCGATGCGAAGAATCGGTCGGTCTCGTCTGCGACGATCCCGTTGACTCTCTCGCCGATGCGACCGGCCACCGGGGCGAGCACAGGCGGCAGCAGCTCGGTCAGCCGGTTCTCGGCGTCGATCCAGTCGGTGAGGGTCCCGGAGAACCTATCCGACAAGGCACCGGTCACGACATCACTTGTCCCGATCGGCCCGACTGTCTCCATGAAGGTGTCGGTGTCGAAGAGGATGTCGTGGGTCCATCGGCTGGCCACGGAGCCGACGAGACCGGTAGCAGCCAGGATCAGCATCACGATGGCGACTGACCATCGCTGTCTCAAAACACGTGCTGCCATACCCACACGAGACCCTGGACGATACGCCAACCGAGGTAGAGGGCCACCAGAACAACCATCAGCTTGAACGTGACGGGCGTCTTCAACTCCTCTTTGTCACGAGATTCGGTCATTCCCGGCCACGTCTCCTGGTTACGAAATGAAGTGGGTTGCCGGTGAAGTCGTGGTGTTCCCTCAAACGGTTCTCCAGGAAACGAAGGTAGTCTTCTCCGAGCTCGCCGCCGGACACGAAGAGAACCAGCGTCGGTGGTGCCGTTCCCGCCTGGACCGCATACTGGAATCGTGGTCGTCTTCCCTTTCGCACCGGTGGAGGATGCGCAGCGGCCCACTCCCGGATCTCCCGGTTGAGCTGGCCGGTCGGTACCCGAGTCATCCGAGTCTCTTTCACCGTTTCCAAGGCACCGCCCAGACGTCCAACTCTGGCCCCGGTCAACGCCGACATACGCAACGCGGGCGCCCAGCCGACAAACGACAACCGATCGGGAAGCGAGCGCTCGGTCATCTTCCGTTGTTCCTCATCGATTGCGTCCCATTTGTTCAGGACCACGATCAGCCCGGCTCCGGCCTCGACGATCTCCGAGGCGATTCGCTGATCCTGATGTGTGACACCTTCGACCGCATCGACCATGAGCACCGCGATATCTGCTCGTTTCAACGCCTCTGTGGCACGAAGAACCGCATAGAAGTCGGCGTCCTCTCCGATCTTCGGCCTCCTCCGTATCCCGGCCGTGTCGACGAGACGGTATCGCTCGTCACCGATCGTGACGTCGACATCGATCGGGTCACGTGTCGTCCCCGGGCGCTCGGAGACGATCACCCGCTGCGACCCCACCAAGCGATTCAGGAGTGTCGACTTGCCCGAGTTGGGTCGCCCGACGATGGCCACACGTGTCACCTGGTCACGATCGGGCTCGCCGGCCTGGTCCGGAAGACTGTCGACCACCCGGTCCAGAAGGTCCCCGACCCCTCTCCCGTGGTACGCACTGACCGGCTGAGGCTCACCAAGTCCGAGGGTCCAAAACCGGTCCGTCTCGCGCTCGTTCGCGTCGCTGTCGATCTTGTTGACCGCCAGCACGACGGGGACCTCCGCTTCTCGGAGGATCTTCACCACTCCGGTGTCATCGTCCGTCAGCTCGGTGGTTCCGTCGACGACGAGGATCACCGCGTCAGCGGCGGACACGGCCCCTTCGGCTTGCTCGCGAATCGACATGTTGAGATCGCCGTCGGGTTTCACCTCCCAACCTCCCGTATCTACGACGATGAAATGACGACCAGCCCAGTCGGCTTCGAATTGGCGTCGGTCACGTGTAACGCCAGACATCTCCTCCACGACCGCGGAACGTGATCCGATGATCCGGTTGACCAGGGTCGACTTGCCGACATTCGGCCGGCCCACCACGGCCACGACGGGGACGGCGCTCATGATCGTCTCAGGTTCGGATCAGGTTCAGGGCCTCGGTGGCCGTCCACTCACGGTCTCGTTCCAGCCAAGACTCCTCGCCCGGCTTGGATGCCGTCACTCCTGCCTCGACCAGCAGCTGCAGAGTCGATACGAATGCTCGCAGCTGGGGAGGTAGTGGGAAGTACTCGGCTTCCTCGGTGGCAGACCAGATCTCGAAACCCCTCGCAGGGGCGAGCCGATCGATCACCTCCTGGACGAGATGATCGGGCGCCGATGCACCCGCGGTCACACCTACGGTCGAAACGCCCTCCAACCACGCCGAATCGATGCTCTCCGCCGAATCGATGCGATGTGCGCTCACGTCGTTCTCGAGGCATACCCGGACAAGAGCCTGGGTGTTCGAAGAGTTGTGTGACCCGATCACGAGAATCAAGTCACATTCCGACGACAGCTGCTTGACGGCCTCTTGGCGGTTGGTCGTGGCGTAGCAGAGATCGGACTTGCGAGCGGTCTTCAGCGATGGATAGCGGCTCGTCGCGTCCTCCAGCACCTCCTCCCACTCATAGAGCCCGAGTGTCGTTTGGGCCACGAGAGCCACCCTCTCGGTGTCTGCGGGCCTGAACTCACGCAGCCCGCTCTCCGGCTCCACGAGGGTCATCGCCTCGGGAGCCTCGGCCACGGTCCCCACTGCCTCGTCATGGCCATCGTGACCGACGTAGATGATGTCGAATCCCTTGCGAGCCATCATCTTCACCTCATGATGGACCTTCGTCACCAGGGGGCAAACGGCGTCGATGACCACAGCCGCACGATTCTCCGCGGAGGCGATCACGTCCGGGGCCGATCCGTGCGCCGACAGCATGACGGGCGCCCCCACCGGCACCTCTTCGATGTCATCGACGAACACCACGCCGACACGCTCGAACGCCTTCACGACCCATTCGTTGTGCACGATCTCGTGATAGCAATAGACGGGGCCGTCAAAGATCCTCGTCATCCAGGTCAGCGCCTTGATCGCCATCTCGACGCCGGCGCAGAAACCGCGGGGCTCGGCCAACAGGACTCTCTCCACTGCCATCGGAGTCATGGTAGGTGTGGGTCCGGGAATCAGGACCTCGAGGGAATCAACTCGAGGATCCGATCGACGACCTGCTCGAAGGTGAGATCGGATGTGTCGACGATGATGGCGTCGGCTGGGACCATCATCGGCGACGTCGCCCTGGTCGAATCGAGCCGGTCTCGCCGGTTCAGGTCGTCGAGAACGTCCTCGAGTCTCTCGCCGGTCTCCCTGGCCCTACGTTCCGCTCTCACCTTCGCGGTGGCGTCGAGGAAGATCTTCAGGTCGGCATCGGGGAACACGACCGAGCCGATGTCGCGTCCCTCCACCAGACCTCGTCGCCCGTGCTTGTCGACCCATGCGCGTTGCTCGTCGACCAGCATCGCTCGAACGCCAGGGTGAGCCGACACCGCGGAGACTGCCGCGGTGACCTGATCGCTCCGGATCTCGGTCGAGACGTCTCGATCGTCGAGATACATTCGTCCGCCCTCCTGGGTGAGGCGAAGACTCGAGACGATCTCGGTCACCTCTCTGGTCGACGTCGGATCGACACCGGCCTCGATGACAGCCAGGGTCGCAGCGCGATAGAAGGCTCCGGTATCGAGATGGGGCAGACCGGCCCTATGAGCCACAGCACGACTCACCGTGCTCTTGCCCGTCCCTCCTGGCCCATCCACCGTCACTATCAGCGGCGTCACGGGACGGCAGCATAGAACTGACTGGTTGAGCCGGAGGGCCCGCGGCTCCGGAGGGGTTGTCCGACTTGGGGGGAATTTCGGACAATGGGGGCGAAGTCGGAGACCGGGGCCCTCCCGCAGCACTAAACATAGTTTGGATTCGTTCCCTGTGCCGGTTTATGAATCGAGACGGTCGAGGAATTCCCAATAACCGGGCCATGTCTTCGTCGTCACGTCGGGATCCGTGACGGAGACACCGGGCACGACGAGGCCGACAAGTGCCATCGCCATCGCCACCCGATGATCCCCGTGGGACGAGAGCTCCGCACCGGTCATCTCCCGGGGAAAGATGAGCAAGGTATCGTCGGACGCGGTCGCTTGCGCGCCGAGCCGTGTCATCTCGCCACTGAGCGCGACCAGGCGGTCCGACTCCTTGCGTCGCAGCGACCCCAGCCCCGAGATCCTCGACGGCCCATCGGCGAAGAGTGCGGCCACCGCAACCGCCATTGCTCCGTCCGGAGCATCGGACAGATCGACGTCGATGCCTCTCAGGACGGAGTCACCGCCATCGACCGTCACCGAGTCACTCCCCCACCGGACAGAGCACCCCATCTCCTCGAGGACGTCGCCCACGCGAATGTCAGGCTGACCGGAATCGCGCCCGAGACCTTCGATCGTCGCACACCCGCCGGTGACGGCGGCAGCGACCATCGGGTACACCGCAGCCGAAGCATCGGGCTCGATCACCACGTCGGCTGTCTGGTAGCCATCATTCGAGATCTCGTACCCGGTCACCGTGGGTGAGACTTTGGCCGCGAACCGTCGCATCGTTGCCGCAGTGACGTCCAGATAGCCGGCGGAGCCTTCCAGACCGCGGATCTCGAGTCTGCACGGGTCATGCATGAGAGGGGCGACGAGCATCATTGCCGTCGCGTACTGGCTGGTCTCGGCGCAGTCCACTACGACGGTGCCGCCCCAGAGGTGGCCATGCCCGGTGACCGTCAGGGGCAGATGCTCACCATCGACCTCCACCCCGAGACCACGGAGGCACTCGATCAGACCGTGCATCGGTCGTTCCGGAAGACGACCCCTTCCCGCGATCGTCGAGGTGCCATCCAGGGAAGCAGCCATGGCGATGACGATGCGAGCCGTCAGCCCTGACTCATTGACGTCTATCGGCCTCTCGGGCTGGTTCAGCCATCCTCCCTTTCCGTCGACGGTCCACGGTTCGACAGATGCGTCAACCGCCACGCCGAGACTCCCGAGGGCGTCGATCATCGCGACAGAGTCGTCGGCGTGCAGCCCTCCGTATATATGTGAGCGCCCTTCGGACATCGCCGCGGCAGCGAGGGCTCGGATCGTCTCCGACTTCGAGCCTGGAGGACGAACGGTGACGTCGAAGGGCTCGGTGACGACGCGGATTCCGCGTGTACCAGTCATCCCGTTTCGAGAAGTTGGTGGATCTCGACAGGCGTCAGCAAACGAGACGCTCCAGGCTTCAGCCTTTTGTCGGTGATCGGGCCGATAGCCGTCCGTGCCAGTTTGGCCACAGGGTGCCCCACCTCCTCCAGCATGCGTCGAACCTCGCGATTTCGCCCTTCCAGCATGACGATCTCCACAATCGCCCGAGACTCACGAGAATCGAGAATTCGCGCCGACTCGGCCCTGGCGGGCCCATCGTCCAAGCTCACGCCGGCGGTCAAGGTCCTCAACACGGATCTCGACGGTGTACCCCTCACCTCCGCCACGTAGGTCTTGGTGATCCCATGGCTGGGATGGGTGACCCGATTGGTAAGTTCCCCGTCGTTCGAGACGAGGATCAGGCCCTCCGTGTCAGCATCCAGTCTGCCCACCGGGTAGAGACGAGCATCAGAGCGAACCAGGTCGACCACGGTTGACCTGCCATGCGGGTCATCCGCGGTGCTGATTACTCCCAACGGCTTGTACACGAGATGAGTCTCCAGACCCTCGGCTATCGGGACCGGGGCGCCGTCGAGGGTGAGCTGCTGCGACTCCGGGTCGACGCGATCCCCGAGAACGGCCACCTCACCGTCGATTCTCACGCGACCCGAGCCAATAGCCTCCTCTGCAGCACGACGCGACATCAGCCCCGCATGTGCAATCGCCTTCTGGACGCGGACTCGCTCCGCCATTCCTTCATTCACCGGCAGGGCGGAGAGACTCCTCGAGACGGTCCACGACTCCAGCCGGTGGCACGTGGTCGGCCAGCGGTGGCAGCTCCGACAAGTCCCGTAACCCGAGCTTCTCGAGAAACAAGTCACTCGTGGCATATACGGCGGGGTTGCCCGGGACGTCGAGACGCTCCTTCTCCTCGATGAATCCCAAACGCTCGAGCGTGCGCACCGACGACTCCGAGTCGACACCGCGTATCTCCGATATCTGCCCGCGTGACACCGGTTGCCGATACGCAACCACCGCCAGCGTCTCCAATGCGGCCGCCGACATCTTGCGAGAGGTGGCGGTCGAGGTGAAACGTTCCAGGTAGGGATATGCTTCGGGACGGCTATAGATGCGCCAGCCACCCGCCGTCTCTCTCAGCATCAAGCCTCCGTCACGCTCGACGATCTCGGAATTCAGCTCGTCCAGGAGCTCTTTGACCCGTTTCTTGGGTAGCTCGAGCACCTCAGCGAGCTCTCCGACCGGTATCGGGCTCTCGGTGACGAACAGGACGGCCTCCAACGCTGCCAGGTCCCTCATGATGCCCACTCCGAAGTCAGGTCCACCGAGCCATCGGTCACGTGTCGAACATGGATCTCAGACATCCAATCCGTTTGGGAGACCTCGATCAGCCCCCAACGCGCCATCTCCAGGAGCGCAAGGAAGTATGCGGCCACGTCGACCGGCCGCCGGCAATGCTCGGTCAACGTCTCGAAAGACGAGACCGCCATGGAACGCATTCGCTCCTGGAGGTCTTCGATCGCCGACTCGACGCTGGGCAGTTCGAGATCGAGATGATCTAGGTCCGGTTCGAGGCTGCGATGCTCGAAGACACGACTCGCCACCGTCGCGAGCTCATCCGCCGACACCGGAAGATCGGCGATTGGAACACGAGCCTCGATCTTCTGATCGAGCCCGGACACTCGAGGAACGAATCTGTTCCCTTCCTGGAGACGACGCCGGAGCACCGCTGCCACGTCCTTGAACGTGACCGACGCGAGAAGTCTCGCCAGAAGTCGATCCCGCTCCTCGGCCAGGGCGAGCTCATCGTCCAGATCGAGCTCCGACCGCGTCGGGAGAAGGCTCTGTGCCTTCAGCTGGACCAAGGTTGCGGCGATCAGCAGGAACTCCGAGGTCACGTCGATGTCGAGCTGACGCATCTCGTCGACAAACGCCAGGTACTCGGTGACGACACCGGTGAGGCCGACTGCGGTTATGTCGAGCTCGTGTTTCGTGATGAGCTGCAGGAGGAGATCGAGCGGCCCCTCGAACACCGTGGTTCGGACGTGGTAGGTCATTCCCGATGCGAGGATATCCGCCTGCGCAACGATGCCCATGCCTTTGGGGGCTGGTCGGCGGTCATCAGGACGTCCCAGACCTCCTCCGGGATCGAGGTGGGTCTCATCCCGTGATGATGCCTGGCGAAATCAACGGCCAGCCGGGGAGCACCGGCATCCAGCAACTCGGTCGCCCCCACCTGCCCGTGGTCACGGTATGCGGTCATCCGATCACTGAGACGCACACCGGCCTTCATCAGGATCGAGGTGAGCGTCCTACCCACGATGCCCATTCGAGCGTGTCGCTTCGCGACATCGTGCGTCAGCGCAGCGACAACCGCGTCGTCGAACGCCCCACCCCGATCTATGACGATCTGGGCTGCCTCGTACGCATGTCTCTGATCGGCTACCGGCTGAGAGAAGAAGAGACCCGCGAGCGGGGGTGTCAGCCACCGGGCGACGTCGTCTCGCTCAGCCTCCTCGAGTGGGCGGGCGAACAGGACATCGAAGAACCGATGGAAGAGATGGGCCGCCGAGCCCGCCAAGGTCAGTGGTTGGCCTTGGACTTGCAGTCGACGCAGAGTACCGATGCAGGTCTGAAATCCATCCGAGCCTCGCCAATGTCCTTGCCACATCTGTCACATGTCCCGTAGGTGCCCTCCGCGATGCGGGCCAGGGCGGTGTCCACATCGTCCAGTTGGCTCTTCAACGACTCGACCAGGCC
>JASFVB010000028.1:0-19167 GCA_050050035.1 Acidimicrobiia bacterium
GATCTCCCTTCCGGGACGAGCGCTGCGTCGCTGACGAGGGGCTCTCGTCCGAACCGACCATCTCGAGGATCCGGGCTGCGACCGGGCTCAAGTCCCGTTCGGAGCGATGCTGGATCACGTCGGTGGCTATCCCGACCAGAGTCGGGCTCAGCTCCTTTCCTTCTCGGTGAATGACCACCACGGGGATGGAATGCGCATGCGCGTAGCCGGCCTCGATCCCGAGGCCGACACCCTTCTCCGATGCCTCGATGGCAACGATGTCGGAGTCCCTGATCAGCTCGAGAGCCTCAGCCATGAGCTGTGACGGCGCCATGGAGATCTCGCCCCACCGCTCGACATCACGGACCACCACTCGACTGCCGATGCCCACATCCTCCAGCGCTGCAGAGAGACCCTCGATCAGGTCTCGATTGCGGTTGTCCGGGTGGTACTTGATGCCGACGTAGGCCGTCTTGTTCACATCCGGGACCTCATGACCGTGCTTGGTGCCGATGTCACGAGACGTGCCCAGGTCTGTGACTCGTCGAGCCACCCCGCCAGTCGGAGGCCGGCCTCCTCCGCCTCTGACCGAAGAGCGTCTTCGTCGAGATTGGCCCAATCGAACTCCTGGATCCACTGGCGGTCACCCAACTCGTAGGTCACCCTTCCTCGGAAGTGCCGATCATCCGCATGCAACGGCTCGAACGCGATGTGTACCTGTCCCGCCCTGTTGCGGCTGGGCTGTGGCGATGCCGCCCACTCTGGCGGATAGCGCTCGATCAGAACGACACCGGTGGCTCTCACATGCCGACGGCAGACGCCGAGAAGCTGGAGACGCAGGGCTCGATCCGGTGAGTTGATGAGGTGGCTGCCGGCGACGACCGCATCGAACCTCCGACCGAGGTCGATCGTGAACAGATTGGCACGGACTGTCTCCGCGCCGTGAACATGAGCAAGCATCTCGACAGAGTCGTCCACTGCAACCACCTCGTGGCCGAGGTTCAGCAGGGGGTGGGTGATGCGACCGGGACCACTGCCGAGCTCGAGGATCGAACTGTGTGGTCTCAAGGCCGAATCGATGATCTCGGGCGTGTTACCGGCCGGAAGGGCGAGGTAAACCGCCACGGGGCTGCCATCCGGGGCGACGTGGTCACCCACGAGGAGTATCCCTGGGTTGAATCACCAAGAGCCCACGAAGTAGCCAAGTGCGGCAGCTCCGAAGCTGAGCGGGCCGGAGAGAAGCAGGTTCCACGCGGCGTAGCGCCAAGCTCGATCCTCGACGAGTTGAAGCGTCTCGTAGGTGAAAGTGGAGAAGGTCGTGAATGCCCCGAGAAAGCCCGCCCCACCCCAAACCAGCGTCGACTCGGGGACTCGCCCGGCCAAGACCAGACCCACCAACCACCCAAGGAGAAACGAGCCAGTCACATTCACTGTCAGAGTCCCAGCAGGAAAGGGACTTCGGGAGCTCCCGGCAATCACACCGGTGAGCCGGTACCGGGCCAATGCCCCGAGCCCGCCACCGATGGCCAGGCCGAGAACGGTCACTCGCCCGGACTCTCGTCCGCTTGGTACTTGCGGATCTCGACGCGTTCGACAGTGATCAGCCCTTCTCCCACCATCGGCTCGGCAACCTCGAGAAACGACTCGATCTTCTCTGGCTTGTCCACCAGCTCGACGACGATGGGAAGGTCCTCGGAGAGCCGCAGGATTCGAGCGGTGTGGACGACCGAGCTCGCGCCGAACCCTTCGATCCCGCGCAGCACTGTGGCTCCGGCGAGACCCATCTCCCTCGCCTTGTGCACCAGGGCCTCGTAGAGGGGCCGGCCGTCGGAATGGTCCGACTCGCCCACGAAGATCCTCACCAGCTTGGCCTCGCCTCCGGGTCTCATGCTGTCTCCTTCCAAATCGGGGTTCTCCAACGTCCCAGCCACATCCCCATCAGACCGGCCGCTTGTCCGAGCAGGAGCGTGATTGCCCAGTAGCCCGCTGCGATAGCGACTCGCCGGGCTTCGATCAGCCTCACTCCCTCCAGCGCCATTGTCGAGAAGGTCGTGTACGAACCGAGCAAGCCAATAGCGAGAAAGTTACGCATGTTGCCGACGTTGGCTAGCCGCTCGATGAGCAACACGCCGACCGCGCCGAGAAGGAATGCCCCGCTGACGTTGACGACCAACGTCGCCCAAGGAAACCGGTCCGGGGTCGAGGCCAGGGCCTCGGCCACTCCCCATCGTGCCAGCGTGCCCACCACTCCGCCGGCCATGACCGCCAGCATTCGCATCGTCCTGCTCCGTTCTCGAGGTAGTTAGGGCCGTATACGGCCCTAACTACCGGAGGTTTGTAGTGCCATGTCTTGACGTGGGGTAATTCGCTTGCTCTACTGACACCTCACATACACGCGCTCATCAAGAGCGGCGGAGGGACAGGCCCTGTGAAGCCGCGGCAACCGAGCAAAACGGTGCCAATGCCTGATCGATGAGTAGCCGAGACGGGTTCTCCCGCTCGCGGCGCCTCGAAAGAGCGCGTAACCGATGGAGGTTCCTCGAGGGAACTCCACCCTCCCGGGCACAGACCGGGGAGGCAGCGAGCTGAAAGGAGAAACGAGGTGGAGCAGCCGATCAACAGATCGTCAGGGCTCACAGCCCTTGCCCGTCGATGTCTCATGTCCTGACAGATCTCCGGTCGAACCGGACGATCTCAGACACGCGACCCGTTTTCTCGCGCGCACGCGCGCACTGACCAAAGGACATCGAAATGACAACCACTTTCAACAGACTCAACTCCGTGGACATCGCCGCCGTCGGCGATCTCGTATCCGCGATCAAAGAAGACTCCACGACGGCGGAGACCGTCTGGAAGTCGACAGTCGACTGGAAGGGCGGTTTCCGCTCCGAGGCTCGGAGCCGGGAGTTTGCCCCGGTCCCATCGGACGAACCACCTGCTCTCGGTGGAGACGACACCGCGGCGAACCCCGTCGAGCAGCTCCTCGGGGCACTGGGCAACTGCCTCGCCGTCGGCTACGCCGCCAACGCCACGGTGGCCGGCATCGAGCTGAACGACGTGCGGATCGAGCTCGAGGGAGACCTCGACCTGCACACATTCCTTGGATTGGCCGACGGCAACGCCGGCTTCGAGTCGATCACCGCGAGAGTGACGATCGACTCCAACGCCACCGAGGAACAGCTCGAGGAGTTGCACCGCAACGTGGTGTCGACGTCGCCCGTGGGACACACCCTGAAGCGGCAGGTCCCCGTATCGGTCGACCTCGTCTGAGTGAATAACGTTGGTCCCGCACCGGTTGTACCGGTGCGGGACCGGCTTCAGGACACGACATGAGCACAGACAGCAATCACGGGTTCGACACCCGTGCCATCCACGCAGGTCAGCGACCCGACCCCGAGACCGGTGCGCGCGCGATGCCGATTTATGCCACGACCTCATTCGTCTTCGAGGACGTGCAACATGCTGCCGATCTCTTCTCTCTTCAGAACTTCGGCAATATCTACACCCGACTATCCAATCCCACGACGGCAGCCTTCGAGGAGCGCGTCGCCTCTCTCGAGGGAGGTCTCGGGGCACTGGCCACCGCATCCGGCAAGTCGGCACAGTTGACCACTCTTCTCACCCTTGCCCAGGGTGGCGACCACATCGTCTCGTCCAAGGCGTTGTACGGAGGGACCTTCACGCAATTCAACGTGTCGGTGCGTCGCATGGGAATCGACGTGACATTCGTCGACTTCGGCGACCCGGATCAGGTTAAGCAAGCGATCACACCGAAGACCAAGGCGTTGTTCGGCGAGACCATCGGCAACCCCGGTGCCGACATCCTGGACATCGAGTTGTATGCGGGCCTCGCTCACGAGCACGGCATACCCCTCATCGTCGACAACACCTTCGCCACCCCCTACCTGTGCCGCCCAATCGAGTGGGGAGCCGACATCGTCGTGCACTCCGCAACCAAGTTCATCGGTGGCCACGGGACGGTGATAGCCGGCGTGGTGGTCGAGTCGGGTCTCTTCCCCTACGACAACGGCAACTTCCCCATCCTCACCGAACCTTCGCCGTCGTATCACGACCTCAACTTCTGGGAGAACTTCAGGGAGTACGGGTTCCTGATGCGAGCGAGGACGGAGGTGATGCGTGATGTCGGAGCCGCCATCTCGCCGTTCAACTCGTACCTGCTCCTCCTCGGTCTGGAGACACTCTCGCTTCGCATGCAGCGACACGTCGAGAACGCCTCGGCGGTCGCCCGTCATCTCCGCGACCATCCGGACATCGCCTGGGTCCGCTATCCGATCTTCGAGGACAACCGGTGGACCGACCTGGCCAGGAAGTACACGCCGGGGGGTCCCGGGGCGGTCTTCAGCTTCGGTATCAAAGGTGGTTATGAAGCCGGCGTGAAGTTCATCGAGAACGTGGAGATCGCCTCTCATCTCGCCAATGTCGGCGACGCCAAGACTCTGGTCATCCATCCGGCCTCGACGACTCATCAGCAGGTTCCACCCGAAAACCGCGAGGCCATGGGAATCGGCAACGACATGATTCGCATCTCGGTCGGCATCGAGACGGTGGACGACATCATCGCGGACCTCGATCAGGCTCTGGAGAAGACGCGATGAGCATCGCCACGATTCCCGATGCGACCGCGCTCGAGCGCCTCCACATAATCCAGAACTCAGAGTCGGTGGCTCTGGTCGGTGTCTCCGCAAACCCGATCAGATCGTCGAACTTCGTCGCGTCCTACCTGGTGCGGACCCCTTTCCGCACCTACCCGGTGAACCCGGCATATGACGAAGTGCTCGGGCTCGAGACGTACGACACGCTGTCTGACCTGCCGGAGGTGCCCGACATCGTCGACGTGTTCCGTCGCCATGATGCAATCCCGGAGGTGGTCGACCAGGCAATAGAGGTGGGAGCCAAGGTGGTGTGGCTCCAGCTGGGGCTACGTCACGAAGAGGCTGCCCGCAAGGCAGCAGACGCCGGGCTTCTCGTCGTTCAGGACCGATGTCTGAAGATCGAGCACGCCCGATTCTCCGGCAAGCTCCATCTGGCCGGGTTCAATACAGGCGTCGTGTCGTCCAAACGTCGGCGCCCCATCGATTGAGTGAGACAGGGAGCGTCTCAGGCGAGAATCTCGTAGATCCGCCGACGGGTCTCCTCGAGTATCTCCTTCGCCTTGGCCACCTGGCTCTCCGATCCCGCCCTGGCAATCTGCATGACAGCAGCCCCGACCTGGAAGCCGACGTCGCGCAGGTCGATCAGGCTGTCGTCGACTTCCTTGCCGAAACGCTCCCAGACCGGTGGGGTGTCGGAGCCCTCGAGCTCTGAGATGCCCGGCTCGGTCAACGAGAACACGTTCTTGCCGTCTTGTCGGTCGGCCTGGATGAGACCCTCGTCCTCCAGCTGTTGGAGCGTCGGGTAGATCGATCCTGGGCTGGGACGCCATACTCCACCCGAACGATCGGTGAGCTCCTGCATGATCTGATACCCGTGCATCGGCTCTTCACCGAGGAGTTGCAGGACAGCGAGTCGGACGTCGCCACGAGCCACCCGAGGGCGTCCGCCGAAGAACGGCCCCGGCCCCATCGGATACCCGCCACGAGGCCCGTACCCCCGGCCCGAGCGACCGCTCCTGCCTCCACCCATTCTCATCAACCGACGCCGAAGAACCCAGGGCGGTGTGTGCGCATATGACATGATTGCTCCTTTCACTTGGCACTATATCACGATATATCGCGATATAGCCGACGACGACCCGAATCGATGCAGGTCGGGAGGCTCAGAGCTGAAAGACCTCCCAGGGGTGATCCCCGGGGATGCCCCAGACGGCCTTCATCGCGCGCGAGTCGGGCTCCATGATCACCGCACCGCACGTCGCCACTTCGTGTGCGTCTTCAGCACGACGCGAGATCGCCGGGTCGGAGAAGAAGCCCTCCAGGTCACCGGCCTTCTCCTGGCCGATCCGGAGGCGCTCATGACTGTTCTCCACCCAGATCGGGTCCCGCTTGCCCTCCTCTGCGAGGGTCTCCGAGAAGAGACAGTTGTTGGCATGGACCAACGTCTTGCCGTTGGCTCGCGTGACTCGTTTGTTCCTCGGCATGGCTTCGATGGTCGCGGCGTCACCACCGGGACCCATCACGAAGAAGTTGTGCCCACCGGCGAGGTCTGCTTCGAGCACTGCGTCGACCGCATCCTCGAAGCTCACTTGCTCCAGTACCTTGCGAACGACGAAAGGCCAGGTCACACCGGGTTTGCCCACCGCGGTCAGGTTGTTGATCCCCAGGGCGATCCCGGCCTCGTTCATCCCCATCTGACCGAGACACCCCGCTGTGGTCTGCACGTATGCGTCCGGTCCGGACACGGGATCGAGCTTGAGCAGGATGACGTACTCGCCCGCTGAGGCATGCATGTCCCAGGTTTGGGCCAGTACACCCTTGGCAGGGTCCACGAAGCCTGTGCAATTGTGCTCCTCCGGCGTCTCGACACGGGAGCGCACGACGTCGACGAGATCGGTGAATCCGCCGACGACGACCGCCTCCTCGGCCGTGATGCCGGCTCCGGACGCCATCGCCAGCATCTCCGCGTAGAGGCCTTCCGAATAGGTGGCATGGTGGACAAGCGTCTCCTCGGCGAAGCTCAGGACAAGGTCACGGTCGACACCCGCCCACCCCCACTCCTCGGAGCCGGCGAGCCCGATCCGGTTCTCCACGTAGTCGCGAATCATGTCTGCGCATGCCTCACCGTGGGCGCGTCCCATATCGGTGTGATCGCCATAGATCTCGAGCACCCGGATCTCACCACCGAACATCTGCGGAATCGTACCGGGAACCGGGAACGTAGCTCTCGGCGTCCAAGGGGAGCCCTCGAGAACAGGATGAGGAGACCGAGATGAGACGAATCACCGCACTTCTGATTGCTTCGGCGCTGGCAGTCACCGCTTGCGCTGGGGGAGACTCTGCGAGCCTCGAGACGATCGAGACATCGGGTGGAGTCGACGGGGAGGCTCTCGATCAGAGCGCCGAGGCTCCTGGCGACGGTCGGGACCTGAGTGTCGATCTCGACGTCGTCGATGGCCGACAGGTCATCCGCAGAGCCACGCTGGAGCTCCACGCCGACGACACGCGCTCCACATATGAGGAGATAGTGGCGATGGTCGAGGCGACCGGGGGGTTCCTGGCGAACGCCACCGTGTACCCGGCGGCCGGTGAGAGCGATCAGCCACAGATCTCGCTGACGGCCCGAGTCCCGGCCGATCAGCTCAATGCGACGATGACGGCGATCAAGGGCTCGGTCGACGAGGTGGTGTCCGAGACCCAGGGAACACAGGACGTCACCGCCGAGTACATCGACCTCGAGGCCCGACTCACCAATCTCCAGGCTCTGGAAGTGGAGTTGCGCGCCCTTCTCGAGGAAGTCCGCATGCAGGAGAATGCCGACCCCGAGAAGCTTCTCCAGGTGTTCAACGAGATCTCGGGCGTCCGTGGCCAGATCGAGCAAATCCAGGGCCAGCTCAACTATCTGAGCGACCTCACCGCGCTGGCCACACTCGAGATCGGCATCACCCAGACTCCTTCCGCAGTGCCGATCGTCGATGAGCCGTGGAACCCGGGCGAGGTGGCGCGTGACGCCATCCGTGACCTCGTGGCGGGGCTTCAGGATGTGGCAGACAGCGCAATCGGATTCGCGCTGTACGCACTGCCCCTGCTGCTGCTCACTGCCGGGCCCATCATCTTGGTGGGGCTGTTCGTCTACAGGCGCTTCTTCCGGAAGCCTCGAACCCCAGCGGCTACAACCTGAGACGTCCCGGGGTTGCCCAGAGCTGGCGCGCTACGGTCGCATCCCATGGCCGGGGTGACGATCGAGCTCCATGACTACGACCCCGAGTGGCCGCGTCTCTACGAGCAAGAGGCCTCGCGAATAGCGGCCGCCCTCGGTGGGCGCGTGAAACGCCTGGAGCACGTCGGATCGACCTCTGTCCCGGGCCTGGCGGCGAAACCGATCGTCGACATCGTTCTCGCGGTAGACGACGCGTCCGACGAGCAGAGCTACGCAATCGCTCTCGCAGATCTCGGATATCGACTTCACATCCGCGAGCCCGAGTGGTTCGAGCATCGGTTGTTCCGTGGGCCCCACAACAAGGTCAACCTCCACATCTTCAGCGACGGGGCTGCGGAGATCGAGCGCATGACCCGATTCCGGGACCGTCTCCGGTCGAGCAGCGCGGACCGACGTCGCTACGGGGACGAGAAGCGAGAGCTTGCGGGGCTCGATTGGGTCACAGTCCAGGCTTACGCCGACGCCAAGTCGGAGATCGTGGAGCAGATCCTCTCCAACGCGCATCGTGGTAGACAAGGCTCGTGAGGTCACTCCCACAACGCGACCTGGGTGACTCCGGCATCGAAGTGTCCGTCATGTCGCTCGGGTCGTGGCGCACATTCGAGCGCATGGCGCGCGAAAAGGGCATCGAGGTCATGACTGCGGCGCGTGACGCCGGCATCGACTTCCTCGACGATGCCCGATACGACGACGAGACCGGCAACGCTCCTATTCCGACCGGCTACTCAGAGGTGGTGTTCGGAGAGCTGTTTCGAGCAGCAGGGTGGAGACGCGAAGAGGTGACGATCGCCAACAAGCTGTGGTGGGAGCACTGGCCGGACGAGGACGCCGACACCGAGCTCTCCGGCTCACTGGGGCGGATGGGGCTCGACCAGGTCGACCTCATATATGCGATCGCCCCGCCCGAGGGTCTTCCGATCGCCGGAGTCATAGAGCAGGTCGCGGGCCTGATCGACACGGGCAAGGCCCGTCACTGGGGCACCGGGATGTGGACTGCGGCTCAGCACCACGAGGCACTCGACGTCTGCGAGCAAACCGGGGCGCCGCGCCCGGTCGCAGCGCAGATGGCCACGAGTCTCGTGGATCATTCCGGTCCGACCGACCCCGAGATGCTGCGTGCCTTCCGTCGCGGTGGCATCGGCCTCGTGGCGAGCTACGTCCTCGCCGGGGGCACCCTCACCGGCAAGTACCTCTCCGGTGGGAAGGGCAGGGCCGCCGAGGACGAGTCGGAACATGCCAGAAGAGGCAAGGAGCTCGCCACCGCGGTGGTCGACCTCGCCGGTCGATGGGGGGTGCCGGCGTCACACGTGGCCTTCGCATACGCCTTCCAACACCCTCACCTGGCGAGCGTCCTGTTCGGGGCGCGATCGGCGACCCAGGTCGAGGAGAACGTTGCCGCGTGGGGCACCTACGTCGAGCTCGATGACAGCCAACGGCGTGCGGTGATGGAGCTGGCGTAGACCGAAAGCCGGCCAGTGGGGCCAACGGGTCGACTCGAAGTAGTGGGACGAGACGTGACAACCCTCCCACAACTACCCTCCGCGCATGGGTTCTCTCTGGCACCCCTTCGCCGACATGTCGAAGGTGCAGCATGCACCGTTCATCGTCGAGCGCGGCGAGGGCATCTACATCTACGACGAGGAAGGAAACCGCTACCTCGACGCAGCGGCATCTCTCTGGTACATGAACGTCGGGTACGGCCGCGACGAGATAGTCGACGCTATGGCGGAGCAGGCGCGACAGATCCCCGCCTTCCACACGTTCGTCGACTACGCGACCCGACCCCCGCTCCAACTGGCTTCCCGGATCGCATCGGTGAGCCCGAACCCCGACTCCAAGGTGTTCTTCGGGTCCGGCGGCTCGGACGCCGTAGACACCGCCGCGAAGTTGGCCCGCCGCTACTTCAACGCCATCGGCCAACCGGAGAGGACGGTCTTCATCTCCCGGGAGTGGAGCTACCACGGCATGCACACCTACGGAACGACGCTGGGTGGCATGGAGCCGAACCGTTCGGGCTATGGCGGCGATCTGGTGTCCAACATCGTGACCGTGCCCTACGACGACGCGGAGGCGGTCGAGAAGGCGATCGATCACGCCGGGGCCGACCGCGTCGCCGGGATCATCGTCGAGGCCGTCATCGGCGCGGGAGGAGTGCGCCCCGTGCCGGCTGACTACCTCACCCGGGTTCGTGAGGCTATCCGCGCTGCAGGCGGCCTCTACATCTCCGATGAGGTCATCACCGGGTTCGGGAGAGTCGGCGATTGGTTTGCCGCGAACAAGTTCGCCCTGTCACCAGACATGATCACTTTTGCCAAGGGCGTCACCTGCGGATACGCCCCCTTGGGCGGCGTCATCGCCGCCCCTCACGTCGCCGAGCCGTTCTTCAGCAACCCGGGAATGGTCTTCCGTCACGGCTACACCTACTCCGGTCATTCCACTGCATGCGCCGCCGGCCTCGTTGTCATGGACATCCTCGAACGCGAAGGTCTCATCGATCGCGCCGCCGAGCTCGAGGAAGAGATCTACAACGCACTCCTCCCCCTCGAGGACCTCGATGTCGTCGCCGGCGTCCGCCGCGGCGTGGGTGCTCTGGCGGCAATCCAAATCGATGTCGGCGACGACGAGACACTCCCGGCTCGTGCCGCCACCGCGTGTCGGGATGCCGGGGTGATAACTCGGGCCGTCGGTGGCGGTGGTCTCCAGGTCTCACCGCCGCTGACCATGACGGCACAGCAGGTGTCCGAGATGGCCGGGATGTTCGAGGCGGGTCTGCGCACCTTGTGAAGCATGTGCCCTTCTGGGTGGACGACCACCCCCGCCCCGAAGGGCTCACGACCCGGCTTCCCGCCCAGACCGACTATCGCGTAGTCGGCTCCGGTCTGACGGGCCTTTCAACCGCTCTTCGACTCTCCGTCGCGGGTGAAGCTGTCACGGTCGTCGACGCCGGTGAGCTCGCCGGTGGTGCCTCGGCAATCAACGGCGGCATGGTGTCGCCTGACGTCAAAGCGGGCGTCGACGAGATCTATCGCGTGTTCGAGCCCGAGGTGGGGCATGCGATGTGGGAGTCGACGGTTCGCTCGGTCGAACTCGTCCGAGACTACGCCACGAGACCCGGAGTCGATGCCATCACCCACGACGCCGGAGTGGCAGCTCTCGGACGCGGTGCCAGCGCCCGGCGTGTTTTCGAGCGCACTGTCGAGCTCTATCGCAAGACCTTCGGCGCGGCCTGGCAACTCGTCGACAACGAGCACATCGACTCGATAGTCGGCGGAGACCGCTTCGACGTCGCCATGTACGAGCCCGAGGGATTCGGCGTCCACCCAGCGCGACTGGTCTTTGGCCTGGCTCGTGAGGTGCAGAGGGAGGGTGTGCCACTGGTCGACCATTGCAGTGTCCTCTCCGTCGAGAAGGAGAGGACCGGCTTCACCGTCGAGACCTCCCGAGGGATCGTGCGGGCCGGTGATGTGATACTCGCCACCAACGGATACACGACCCGCCAACCGTCGCGCGAGCTCGCCCGCCGCATCGTCCCGGTCGGCTCATACATCATCGCAACCGAGCGTTTGGGGGAAGAGAGGGCGGCGCGCATCTTTCCGAGCGGAGCCATGACCTACACGAGGAAGCGTCTCCTCCACTACATGAGACGCACACATGACGACCGGATCCTCCTCGGCGGACGTAGGAGTCTCCACACCGGTCTCGATCTCGACGAATCGGCGCGTGACCTCCGCAAGACACTCACCGCCTACTGGCCGGAGCTGGACGATGTGGCCATCAGCCATGTCTGGGGCGGTCGGCTGGCCGTGCCGTTCGACCTCACCCCCCACATCGGCCGGGTCGACGGGATGTGGTACGCACTCGGCTACGCCGGTCACGGAGTCGGGCTGTCGTGTCAACTCGGCCATGAGCTGGCGGGGATGCTCCTTGGCGAGGACCCACCCAGCGTCTACAGCCGGATCCCTCACCGAACCCGCTTCTACCACCGGGGAGGGACGCCTTGGTTTCTCACTCCAGCAGCTTGTTTGCACAGGGTGCTAGACAGGATGGGGATATGACGACGACCACACTCTCATACCAGACCACGACTGACGGCATCACCGAGGACCAGCTCACCGGTGGGTTCTTCGAAGGCTGGCCCAATCCGCCCTCTCCGGCCACTCACCTCAGGATTCTCGAACAGTCGGACCATCGTGTCATAGCGGTCCGTGACGACAAGGTCATCGGCTTCATAACGGCCATCTCAGACGGAGTCCTGTCTGCGTTCATCACGTTGCTCGAGGTCCTTCCCGAGGAGCACAACAAGGGAATCGGACAGTCCCTGATGAACCAGCTGCTGAACGACATCGGCGACATCTACATGGTCGACCTCGTGTGTGACGCCAACCTCTCACGTTTCTACGCCGAACTGGGCTTTGCCACTGCGACAGGCATGTCGAGACGCAACTACGAGATGCAGCAAGGCGTCCCGGCATAGACTCGACCTCTGATGTCTGCCACCTGGCGTGATCGGCTGATCCTGGTCGCCCCGTTCATGGGCGTCGCCGTGCTGGCCCTCGTCTCCCCGAGCGACGACTCCCCCACCATCTGCCCATTCGCCCTCTGCACCGGCACCGCCTGCCCCGGATGCGGCATGACCCGTGCTGCGACCGCGCTGATCAGGGGTGACGTGAAAGCTGCCTTCGCCTACCACCCCTTGGTCCTCGCCATAGGGATCGAGGTGATCCTCGGCTGGACGTGGTTCATGCTGCGGCGAACTGGCCGCGTCGGGCCGATGCGAAATCGCACCCTCAACGTGATTCTCGCCATCACTACGGTCGCGCTGATCGCGGTTTGGATAGTGAGGATTGCCACGGGCACGCTCCCGCCCGTCTGACCGACTCAGTTGATCACTAGGGCAGGGTTGGTGCGAATCCTGGGCCGCTTCTCGATGACCGCGGAGGCGAGCGAGTCGAACGCTTCTTCCACCTCGGATCCGGGGGCAGCAACGGTCACCGGTTCACCATCGTCGGCTCCACGACCCATGGCGGGAAGCAGGGGCACGCGGGCCATCAGATCGACACCGAGGTCTTCGGCGAGAGCCTCACCTCCACCTGACCCGAAGAGCTCGTAGCGCGTTCCGTCATCGCCGGTGAACCAGGACATGTTCTCGACGACGCCTACTACTTGCTGGTCGACCTGGGCAGCCATGAGAGCCGCCCTCCGGGCCACACGCTGCGCCGTGGGCTGTGGTGTTGTCACGACAATGACCTGGGCGCGCGGCAGGAATTGCGACATGGAGATGGCGATGTCCCCGGTCCCGGGTGGCATGTCGACGATGAGAAAATCCAGCGCATCCCAGAAGACGTCTTTGAGAAACTGCTCAATGGCCTTGTGGAGCATGGGCCCGCGCCAGATGACGGCCTTGTCGTCGCCGACGAAGAAGTCCATCGACATCACCTTCACCCGGTGTGCCACGGGCGGGACGATCATGTCTCCGACCATGACGGGTGGCGACTCCACTCCCAGCATCGCCGGGATCGAGAACCCCCAGATGTCGCCGTCGACAACCCCAACGAGCTTCCCGGCTCGAGCCAACGCCACCGCGAGGTTGGCCGACACCGATGATTTCCCGACACCACCCTTTCCAGACGAGATGGCAATCGTCCGAGTGGCCGAACCGGGCTCACCGATGCCGGGGCCGGCCTTTGCCTTGAGATCATCCATCCATTTGGCGACCGCCTCGTCGTCCATCACCTCGACGTCTACATCGGCGCCAGCGGCATGTGGTGCCAGCGCTTCCTGCAGACTCTCGTTCAACGCGTCGGGTGGCCCGGACGGAAGCGTCAACTCGACCTTCACCTTGCCCGTCAGCTTCTTGCTCACTTCTTTGACGAGCCCCAGCTCACCGAGGGTTCGACCTACCAGCAATGGCGACTCGATCGAGGCGACGGCGTCATGTAGTTGTGTCTGGTCTGCCATCTGAATCCCCTACGGCGACAGTGGTTAGAAGACGGTCGAAACTATAGTTTTGATCGTTCCGTACCCCTCATGGACACAGAAACACTCAACGAACGCATCTCCGATCTCACGTCAGCCCTCGGCGACCCCACCCGACGGGCGATCTACATCGCCGTCCGCGAGTCCGTTGAACCGCTGACCACCTCAAAAGTGGCCACCCTGTTCGACATCCATCCCAATGTCGCCCGTCATCATCTCGATCGCCTCGCCGAAGATGGGTATCTCAAGGTGAGTCACCAGCGACGTGCCGGGGGGCCGGGAGCGGGACGACCGGCCAAGACCTACGAGTCGACGAGCAAGGAAGTGAGCGTCCATTTCGCCCCTCGTCGCTTCGAGATGCTCACCGAGATGCTGTTCAAGGTTCTGGAAGAGCTGTCTCCTCCCGACGTGTCAGACATCGCCGAGAAGGTGGGACGATCATACGGTGAGCAGCTCGCCGCCGAGATCGGCGCGCCCGACGAGCCTGGCTACGACGAGGCGGTCCAAGCGGTGGCAAGTGCGATGACGGGGCTCGGGTTCTCCGTGGACCCGGATGTCGAGGGTCAGCGCCTACTCACCTCTCACTGTCCGTTCGGAGCGACCGCTACGTCCCACCCCGAGGTCATCTGCTCTCTCGATCGGGGCATCGTGGCGGGGCTCTTCGGCGCCCTCTCGGTGCCATGCAACCCCGTGGTGATACCCCACACAGAGCTCGACGACGAGTGCGTCACACAGGTTCCGGTCTCCATCGGACCCTGAGGTTGGGAGAACCGGGCGCCTTCGCATACCGACCGGAACCGGGTCGAAACTCGCGAAAACGAAAACTCCACCGGGCTTTCGCCATCCCGGGAATGGTGCAACAGGCCACCTTCGTTAACCTCGAAGAACCAGGTTTCTTGCATCAGAAAGGCACGAAATGGCCAATGATCCCTTTGGGGCCATCACGACACTGGAGACACCACTCGGAGCACGGCAGATCGCCAGTCTCGACGTCATCGACGAAGTGGAGAACCTGCCCTACTCGATAAAGGTCCTCCTCGAGTCCGTCCTGCGCAACCTGGGTCGTGCCGGCATCGAAGACGACGACGCCCGACGGATCGCGAGGTATGACGCGAAGAAGGTGGGCGAGACCGAGATCCCGTTCATCCCGGGCCGGGTGGTGCTCCAGGACTTCACCGGAGTCCCTGCAGTGGTCGACCTCGCCGCTATGCGCTCAGCCATCGTTCGGATGACTGGCGACGAGGGCGCAGCTCAGAAGGTGAACCCCCTGATCCCGGCAGACCTGGTCATCGACCACTCCGTTCAGGTCGACGCCTTCGCCAGGCCCGACGCGCTGATCATCAACTCCACGAAGGAGTTCGAGCGCAATCAGGAGCGCTATGAGTTCCTCAAGTGGGGCCAGTCGGCTTTCGCTGACTTCAGGGTGGTCCCGCCGGCGACGGGCATCGTCCATCAGGTCAACCTGGAATACCTGGCCAAGGTGGTATGGGACGATGGCGAGAGCCTCTACCCGGACAGCCTCGTGGGGACCGACTCCCACACGACGATGATCAACGGTCTCGGCGTGGTGGGCTGGGGCGTGGGCGGCATCGAGGCGGAGGCGGCCATGGTCGGCCAGCCGATCTACATGCTCCTGCCGGAGGTGGTGGGTTTCAGGCTCGACGGCCGACTCCCCGAGGGCGCCACCGCCACCGACCTCGTCCTCCGTGTCACCGAGATGCTCCGAGACCACGGTGTCGTCGGGAAGTTCGTGGAGTTCCACGGGCCCGGGCTCGACGGCATGCCACTCGCCAATCGGGCGACGATCGCCAACATGGCGCCGGAGTACGGCGCAACTGTGGGGTACTTCCCCGTCGACGACCAGACGTTGAGGTACCTGCGTCTCACCGGTCGGGACGACAAGCTCATCGACACCGTCGAGCAGTACTACAAGACGCAGGGCCTCTGGCGCGATCCATCGCACGAGATCACCTACAGCGCCGACCTCGCCCTCGACATGTCGACGGTCGAGCCGTCGCTCGCCGGGCCGAAGCGCCCACAGGACCGGATAGAGCTCTCGGCCATGAAAGAGCAGTGGCACGCAGACCTCACGAACACGTTTGGCAAGAACGGCGGCGCACAGACCTCCAACGTCGTGAGCTGGGAGGACGAGGGGGGCTCACCGGAAGGGACGCTGGAAGCATCGAGATCGACCCTCGTCGAGTACGAGGGAAGCACGTTCACCCTAGGGGACGGCCACGTCGTCATCGCCGCCATAACTTCATGCACGAACACGTCGAACCCCGACGTGATGGTCGCCGCCGGGCTGGTGGCCAAGAAGGCGCGAGAGCGCGGCCTGCAACGGTGTCCGTGGGTCAAGAGCTCACTCGCACCGGGATCGAAAGTGGTCACCGAGTATCTCACCGAGTCGGGGCTCCTGGCCGACCTCGAGGTTCTCGGCTTCGGAGTGGTGGGATACGGCTGCACAACGTGTATCGGGAACTCGGGCCCGTTGCCTGAGCCGATCTCGACAGCGATCAACTCGAACGATCTCGTGTCGGCGGCGGTCCTCTCGGGCAACCGCAACTTCGAAGGTCGCATCTCCCCGGACGTCAGGGCCAATTACCTGGCGTCGCCTCCCCTCGTCGTGGCATATGCGCTGGCCGGGACAGTGGACTGGGATCCCATCTCCGAGCCTGTGGGCAAGGATCCAGATGGCAACGACGTCTTTCTCAAGGACATCTGGCCAAGTCAGGACGAGATCGCAGCCATAGTGTCCGAGCACGTCCACCAGAGTCAGTTCGTCGACAAGTACAGCGACGTGTTCGGTGGGTCCGACGAGTGGAGAGCGATCACCACGAGCCAGTCAGATCTGTACGACTGGAACGAGGCATCCACTTACGTTCAGGAGCCGCCTTTCTTCACGGATCTCACACGTGACGTCCGCCCGATCGAGCCGATAGCGGGGGCAAGGGTGCTGGCGAAGCTCGGTGACTCGGTGACCACCGACCACATCAGCCCTGCCGGGTCGATTGCCATCGATTCACCGGCGGGTCGCTACCTGGTGGAGAACGGAGTCCAGCCGGCCATGTTCAACAGCTACGGATCACGACGAGGGAACGATCGGATCATGACCCGCGGCACGTTTGCCAACATCCGTGTTCGCAACGAGCTCGCACCCGGAACCGAGGGTGGCTGGACCACAGACTTCACGGACGGCCGGGTCAAGTCGATCTACGAGGCGGCCCTCTCCTACCAAGATGCCGGCATCCCACTCGTAGTCCTGGGCGGTGTCGACTACGGGATGGGCTCCTCTCGAGACTGGGCCGCGAAGGGCACCTTCCTCCTCGGCGTGAAAGCAGTCATCACCAAGTCCTTCGAGCGAATCCACCGCTCCAACCTCGTGATGATGGGTGTTCTGCCGCTCAACTTCACCGACGACGAGGATGCGGCGAGCCTGAGACTCGACGGCACGGAGACGTTCGACGTCGATGTGACCGATGACCTCCAGCCACGTCAGCAGATAGCCGTGACCGCGCGGAGGGTGGACGGCAGCACGGTCGAGTTCCAGACGATCGCCAGGGTCGACACGCCGATCGAGGTCGAGTACCTCCGCAACGGTGGGATCCTTCATTACGTGTTGAGGAGAATGGCCGCTGATTGACAACGAAGCGGGCCCGCTACCCCGCCAGACCATGCGTCTGACCGCTGTGTTCGTCATCGTGATCGTCGTCGGCCTCGCAGTGGCGTGGATCGTCCGGTCTGGGGAAGGTGAGGTCGCCGAGGTGGGCGGAGCAGCTCCGGACTTCGCCGTCGAGTTGATCGAAGGCGGGACCTTCACCCTGTCCGAGGCTCGTGGCCGACTCGTCGTGATCAACCTGTGGGCGTCCTGGTGCGATCCGTGTCGGGAGGAGATTCCGGCCATCTCGGCCTTCGCCGACGAACACCCAGAGATCACAGTCGTTGGCGTCGCGGTCAACGACCCGGTTGAAGCGAACACTCGCCGGTTCGCCGCCGAGATCGGGGCCTCCTACCCACTTGCACTTGGAACCGACGTAGTGGAGCACATGTATCCCTTCTTCGGGTTGCCCGCCACCTACGTCGTCGACGAGGACGGCATCGTCACCGAGTTCGTCAACGGGATAGTCGACGAACAGATACTCGCCGACCTCGTGTCCGGCTCATAGACCACGGTGGCCGGAGTCAGCTCTGGCTGAACTTGGCCTCCTGGAGCCGGATGTAGTCGTAGTTGGGACCATCGACCATCTCGGCGAACACGACGAGGCGCTCACGGGCCGAGAACCTCGGGTTGCATGTCGTCAGGGTGAGCCAGCCACCCGGGCGCGGGTCGGTGACCCAAACGTCGGTCGGCTCGACCACGATCGTCTCCCTCACCTCGTAGATGTGGGTGCCGACCCCCGTCTCGACGACGACCCGACCGCCGACACCGAGCAGATCGAGGTCGAAGAACGGTCTCCCGTACGTGGTTCGGTGGCCGGAGATCACCGCGTTGCCTGGCTGCCCGGGCACAGCTGTGAAACCGATGTGACCCGGACCGTTCTTCAGCGTCGCGGTGTCGACGCCCTCATAGACGACGACGTCTTCGAGGCCGATGTCGGGAATGGTGAGAAAGGAGAATGGCTCACCAGTCTCTGGAGCCTCCTCCTCGAAGAACTCCACCGTGTCGGGAACGTCCACAGGTCGATCGGATGTCCCCAGAAACGCATCCGAGTCCACGGTCTCCCCCTCGGGGATGACCTCGGTCAGCGCTGCGTTGAGATCCTGCGTCGCGGACTTCTGGACTCCGGCGTTCACGAAATCGGTCCCGTAGATGAGCCAACCCAGGTACCCGAAGACCAGGACACCGCTCCAGATGAGGGTCCACCCCACCACTTGCACCCTGTAACGCATGGCCCGTGAAGGCTAAAGCCCCCAACGCGAAACAACGAGACCCGAGCGGACGTTAGGTTGACGTGATCCAGATAGAGACCTGCTTGACACGTGCTCCCACCCGTTTGCTCATCCTCGGCCTGCTACTCATCACCGCATGTGGCGGTGCTGCCACCACGTCGACCACGACGGCAGCGACGACTACCACGACCACGTCGACGTCTACGAGCCAGGAGCCGGTCACCACGACGACCGCCGTCGAGCCGGGCCCGGCCGACGCCCGATCCGCGATCGCCTGGTTCGTGTCCCTCCTCAACGGTGAGGACATCACGGCTGACGAGTACGCCGCCCGGTTCGGTGACGAGTTCAGATCCCAGGTCCCCTTCGAGACGGCGTTCCAGTCGGTACTCGAGCAGTTTCGGCCGGGGGCGCCGTACAAGATCGTGGAGACCTCCGGAACCGGAACCTCGGGAGAGGCCATCATCGAAGCCTCTGACGGCACTCGACTCC
>JASFVB010000029.1:0-18082 GCA_050050035.1 Acidimicrobiia bacterium
GGTGCTGGAGCGCATCGACCACTCCTCCATCTGAGCTTGGCTACGACCGGCAATCCCCAATAGCATCGCCCGCCATTGACCACAAGGAGTCGCAATCAATGAAGGTCGTCGTCTGCGTCAAGCAGATCCCCGACCCGGCCACCCCGTACAAACTCGAGGAGGGCACCAACTGGCTGGTCAGGCCGTCGGAGCAGATCCTCGATGACACCGACCGCTACGGCGTGGAGATGGGTCTACAACTCGCACAGGCGAACGAGGGCTCGGTGACGCTCGTCAGCATGGGCCCGACGGGCAACGCCCAGGGCATACGCCAGGCACTTGCGATGGGCGCAGACAAGGCAGTGATCATCGAGGACGACAGTCTCAGGGGCTCCGACGCCCTCACCACGGCGAGGGTTCTGGCCAAGGCAATCGCCAACGAGGGTTTCGACCTCGTCATCGCCGGCACCGAGTCCACTGACGGCTACAGCGGTGTCGTGCCCCAAATGCTTTCCGAGCTCCTCGAGACACCGGCTCTCACCTACGCAACCTCCGTGGAGACCGACGGATCCAACATCACCATCCACCGGCAGACTGCCGACGGGTACGACGTCATCGCGGCACAACTCCCCGCCGTCGTGTCGGTGACCGCAGGTGTCGTCGAGCCCCGCTATCCAACCTTCAAGGGGATCATGGACGCCAAGAAGAAGCCGGTCGACACGGTCAGCGTCGGAGATCTCGGAGTCGAGACGGCGACCAGCCAGACAGTTTCCTCGATCACGGAGGCTCCCGAGCGCGCAGCCGGTCGCAAGATCGAGGACGAGGGAGAGGCCTACGCCGAGATCGTCGCACTCCTCGAAGAGAGGAAGGTGATCTGAATGGCCACTGTCTGGGTATTCGTGGAGGAGGCCAACGGAGGCCCGACCGTCCTCGGCCTGGAGCTTCTCACCAAGGCCCGGTCCCTCGGTGACGTGACCGCCATATATCTCGGGGCGGGCAGCGACGACGCGTTCGCAGCACTCGGTGACCATGGCGCCACGGCGGTACTCCATGCAGCTCCCGGTGATCGACTTCCGTCTGCTCCTGTCGCCTCAGCACTCGCCGAGAAGGCAGTAGCCGACTCACCGGACCTGATCCTCTTTGGCCAGGCCTACAACGACCGTGATGTTGCCGGGCGTCTGGCTGCCCGTCTCGGTGTCGGTGTCCTGTCCAACGCCTCGGATGTCCGTTTGAGCGACGACGGTGTCGAAACCGACCATGAGATCCTGGGTGGCGCCCGGGTGGCGACGGCCGCGATGAGCACCAAGCCGGCCATCGTCGTGGCACGCCCGAAGTCGTTCGCCGCGGAGCCTTCTGGGGCCTCGACCCCGTCGGTGACCCCGCTGGATCTTCCCGATGCGGGAGCGTCCGAGGCGTCGATCACCGAGTCACACGCCGAGGAGCGCGAAGGGCCACAGCTCGGCGATGCGGCTGTGGTCGTGTCGGGTGGACGAGGTCTGGGATCTGCCGAGGCTTACGAGATGATCGAGAAGGTCGCCAAACCTCTCGGTGCCGCCACCGGGGCGACACGTGCGATCGTCGACGCCGGATGGGTGCCCTATGCCAAGCAGGTGGGTCAGACCGGGAAGACGGTCAAACCCGACGTGTACATAGCCGCGGGGATATCCGGTGCCATGCAGCACCTCGTCGGCATGAAGGACTCAGGGACGATCATCGCCATCAACAAGGACCCCGACGCCCCCATCTTCTCGGTGGCCGACCTGGGGATCGTCGGTGACGTCCACAAGGTGCTCCCCAAGCTGATCGAGGCCCTGGAGAGCACCTGATCCGGCCGGGCTCGAGTCCGATGCAATCGGACTCGACGCACCTGGCCGCCGCCGCCTTTACCCGTTCTGTGGAGGTAGGACGCGCTCAATGCGCGCCGTATCTCCACAGAACGGTTGGGAGTCGTGGTTAGTCGCCGACCTCGGCGACTTCCAGGATGACCTCACTCGGCTGGTCGACGTCCCCCTCCGGCTCGATCACCCAGAACTCATCGAAGCCCTCCGGGTCCTCGAGCAGCTTGCCGGCGGCCGGGCTCCCGGTGCGGTCATAGTGCTCCTCCAGCAACGATGTGAGCACCTCCACCTCGGCCTTCGTGGGACGTCGCACATCAGGTGCCGTCTCTGCCAGACGCGCCTTGAACACGAGGTTTGGGTCCCACACCATCGCCGTGCCGCCGGTCATCCCGGCGGCGAAGTTGCGCCCGACGTCTCCGAGGACGATCACCGTGCCCCCGGTCATGTACTCACAGCCATGGTCGGAGCAACCCTCGACGACTGCCGTGGCGCCGGAATTGCGAACCGCGAAACGCTGGCCGGCCCTTCCGGCAAGGAACACCCGGCCGCCGGTCGCACCGTATAGGACCGCATTCCCCGCAGCATGTGGCGCGTCACCGGCCCGCGCCGGCGTCACTGACACCACTCCCCCGGCCATGCCCTTGGCCACGTAGTCGTTGGCCGGTCCCCTCAGATCGAGAGTCACGCCGTTGCACAGCCACGCGCCAAAGCTCTGTCCCGCTGTCCCGTTGAGCCTGATGTTGATGGTGCCCTCCGGAAGACCCTCGTCACCGTGCAACAGCGCGATCTCACCGGACAGCCTCGCACCCACGGTTCGGTCGGTGTTCTCGATCGGGTAGATGAGCTCGACGGGCCCTTCACCATGAATGGCCTCAACGGCATCAGCCGTTATCCGCTCGGAGAGTCTCGAGGCGGGTGTTGGCGTGTAACCCTCGTGACGCCGCCGCCCTTGGGCCCTCACCAGGATGGCGGCGAGATCTCTCGTCAAGGCGTGATCGGTGTCCATCGGGCGGAGAAGGTCGGCACACCCGATGATCTCGTCCATCGTCCGGGCTCCGAGAGCGGCAAGGTGGTGTCTGATCTCCTCTGCGACATGGCGGAACAGGACGATGACCTGATCGACCGACCCCGAGTACTTCGCACGCAGCTCGAGGTCCTGGGTGGCGATGCCCACCGGGCACGTGTTGAGATGGCACTGGCGGACCATCTTGCACCCCAGGGCCAGCAACGGGAGTGTCCCGAACCCGAAGCGCTCAGCCCCGAGCAGCGCGGCAACCACGACGTCGCGCCCCGTGCGTAGACCGCCATCGGTCTCGAGGATCACCTGCGACCGCATTCCCTTGGCGACCAGGGCCTGATGTGCTTCGGCCACGCCCAGCTCCCAGGGCGAGCCCGCGTGTTTGATCGACACGAGGGGCGAGGCACCGGTGCCTCCTTCGGAGCCGGAGACGGTGATGACATCGGCGTCGGCCTTGGCCACGCCGACGGCGATCGTGCCAACGCCGGGCTCGCTCACGAGTTTCACCGAGACACGCGCCGATGGCTTGAAGGCCTTGAGGTCGTAGATGAGTTGGGCGAGATCCTCTATCGAGTAGATGTCGTGGTGAGGTGGGGGTGAGATCAGGCTGACCCCAGGCTCGGTGTGCCGTAGTCGCGCTATCTCCTCCGACACCTTGTGACCGGGAAGCTGGCCACCCTCGCCAGGCTTGGAGCCTTGGGCCATCTTGATCTGGAGCTCCTCGGCCGAGTTGAGATAGGCCGGTGTCACCCCGAATCGACCCGAGGCGACCTGTTTGATGCCTGAGTTGCGGGCAGTGCCATAGCGCGCCGGATCCTCACCCCCCTCGCCGGAGTTGGAGAGCCCCCCAATGGTGTTCATCGCCTCGGCGAGCGTCTCGTGCGCCTCACGGGAGAGGGCTCCCAGCGACATCGCCGCCGTAACGAACCGCCTCATGATTCGATCGGCCGACTCGACCTCCTCGATGGGCACAGGCTCGACATCCACAAAGGTCAGCAGGTCGCGGATGAGAGCGGGCGAGCGATCCCCAATGGTGGAGAGGTACTTGCCCCACGCCTCGGTCTCTCCCGACCGCACCGACTTCTGGAGGTCGAGCACGATCTTCGGCCCGGTGATGTGAAACTCCTCCCCACGTCGGTGCTTGTAGAAGCCGCCGGGTAGGGAGTCACCGCCGTTATAGGAGGAATGGGACGCAAGCGCCTTGACTGCGAGCTCCTCGAGCCCCACTCCGCGCAGACGACGTGGCGCGTTGCGGAAGGCCCGATGGCAAACCCCCTCCGACAGACCTATCACCTCGAACAGCTCCGAGCCGCGGTAGGCCGACAGGGTGCAGATGCCCATCTTGGACATGATCTTCAAAAGGCCGGTCTCGAGTGCCGTGCGGTAGTTCTCCTGGGCGGTGACGGGGTCGATGTCGATCATCCCGGATCGGGCCAGGTCGATCACCTGGTCGATGGCGAGATAGGGATTCACCGCCGACGCCCCGAACCCGATCAGCGCCGCGACGTCGTGGGCATCACGAGGCTCACCGGAAACCACGACCAAAGAGACGTCTCCACGGACACCTTCGTCGATCAATCGATGATGCACGGCCCCGACGGCCAACAGGATCGGCACCGGGGCATCCGAGGCACTCGTCTCCCGATCCGACAGCACCAGGATCGACGCGCCAAGACGCACCGCGTCCGCCGCCTCGGCACAGATCTCGTCGAGTCTGTGCTCCAGCCCCCACGGCCCGGCAGAGCGTGGCCATGTGGCAGCAATCCAATGTGAGAAGAACCGCCGGTCTCCCGACCGCACGATTGCGTCGAGCTCGGCATCGGAGAGGACCGGGCTCGCCAGATCGATCAGGTGGGCCTGAGAAGGAGAGTCCTCGAGGATCGGGCCACGACGACCGAGCTGAATGCGGAGCGACATGACCAGCTTCTCCCGAATCGGGTCCATGGGAGGATTGGTGACCTGGGCAAACATCTGATGGCAGTAGCGGGTGAGACGTCGTGGTCTTTCCGATAGCACCGCCAAACCCGTGTCGTCACCCATCGATCCCGTGGGCGTCGTCCCCCTGGCCATCGGAGCGAGTATCAACCGTCTCTCCTCGGCGGAGTACCCGAAGACCCGCGTCAGGGCTCCGGCATCGAACCGATCGTCGTTGTTCGAGTCGAATGGGGCGTGGATGGGGAGCGACTCGGTGTTCACCCAGTCCGAGTAGGGCAGGGCTCTGGCCATACGCTCCTTGATGTCTGCGGAGTGACCGATCTCACCGGTCTCGCCGTCGAAGAAGATCAACTCACCGGGGCCCAATTGACCCGTGGCCTGGGCCCTCGCCTCCTCCTCGGGGCAGACACCCGCTTCGGAGGCGACGATGACGACATCGGGGGTGATGGTCCAACGCGCGGGCCGGAGCCCGTTGCGGTCCATCCCGGCGAGCAGGGAGACGCCGTCACATGCGGCGATCGCGGCCGGACCGTCCCACGGCTCGGTGAGGAAGGCATGGTACGAGTAGAAGGCGGCCAGCTCGGGTGAGAGGTCGGTGACGTTCTCCCAGGCCGCCGGAATCAGCATCTCCTTGACGTGGGGTAGGGAGCGGCCACTCTGAAGAAGCAGCTCGAAGACATTGTCCAGAGACGCCGAGTCGGACAGACGGGGTTGCAGGAAGGGGTACACGTCGGAGAGACGATCACCCCACACACCGGGTGTCGCACCACGCTCGCGAGCTTCCATCCAGGATCGGTTTGCCTGAATCGTGTTGATCTCACCGTTGTGCGCCAGAGTCCTGAAAGGCTGGGCGTTGTCCCAGGATGGGAAGGTGTTGGTCGAGAAACGCTGATGGAACACGGCGAACGCCGTCTCATAGGCGGGATCACGCAGATCCCAGTAGAACTCGGCGATCCGGCTGGCGGTGAACAGGCCCTTGTACACGACGGTCCGGCTGGATGCTGAGGGAATCGAGAGCCCGCGGATACCGCCACGCTCCATCCTCTTTCGCGCCAGGAAGAGCGCCTTCTCGAATTCGTCGCCGGGGAGATCGGCCGTGACGATCGCCTGCTCGATGAGTGGCAAGACCTCCAAGGCGTGCTCACCCAGGACACTCGGGTCGATCGGCACCGAACGCCATGTGATCAGGTCTATCCCCTCCGCTTCCAGTGACTCACTCACGAGGGAGCGTGAGACCACGGCGTCGTCGGGCGGGAGGAAGCACATGACGACTCCGACCTTCTGTGGATCGATCTCCTTCCCATGGGCGCGTAGCTCCCGGGCGATGAGCTCGTGGGGGATCTGGGTGAGCAGGCCGGCTCCGTCACCGGTGCCGTCGGCGGCCTTCGCTCCTCGATGATCGAGTCTCTGCAAGCACTCCACGGCGAGACGAGTCATCCGAAACGACGCCTGGCGATCCCGGGCAGCGATGAACCCGACACCGCAGGCGTCGTGCTCTCGGCCTATCTCTATCAGGGGTAGCGTCATCGGTCTGCCAGGAAGGGGAACCGCAGATTCTAGGGGGTGGCGGGGGATCCTCCGATTCGGGCAGGACGCTCAGACCTCTGGAAAGCCCAGGCCCAGTGGAGGGTCACGTCTCCGCACCAGCAGTCCTCAAGCGGGCTGGCCCGGCCGTCGGTAGGTCTTCTCACCGGCCTCGATGGCGAGGTCGAGCCAGTTCTCCACGGGTGGCACGGGACACGACCATCCCTCGCTGTAGGCGCAGGAAGGGTTGTAGGCGAGATTGAAGTCGACGGTGACCGTCCCGTCGTCGTTGGGCTCGATGTCCAGGTAGCGACCCGCTACGTAGGTCGAGACACCGGAGGTGGCGTCACGAAAGGCAGGAACAACCCGGGGTGGCCCGTGTCGTAGAGGGTCAGGCTCACCGGCACACCGGCGATCTCGAGTTGGACGCTGCCGGCATCTCGAAAGACCTTCTGCCTGTCATCGGACGTATCGACATGCACTTCCACACCGTCACCAGGGACAACCGGAGCCGTGTAGACGAGATCCGGGCGCGGGTCGAAGTAGTCGAGACCCTCGAAGCCGGACCGGTCACCGTTGCCCAGTGGCGAGTCTCGGGCCGTTCGGAAGTGCTCGTCCTTCGCTTTGCGTATCGAGTCGTAGTCGGTGGTGGCCATTGGCGTCCCACTCTCGCCAGCAATCAGACATTCCTCAAGGCGGGGACCGGCCAGGTGGGGTGATCTCCGGCCATTGTCCGCGCACGGCGTCCGCAAACCGTCGATCGCCCCGGCCATGGCAGTGGCACCGCCGGTCTGGCTGGTTCACGGCATAATCGATGTGATGACTGGATACAGCGGCACCCCACTTCCCAAGAAGCTCGGCATCAAGGAGGGGATGACCGTTGGGATCCTCAACGCGCCCAACTACTTCAACTTCGACCTCGGCGACCTTCCCGAGGGCGTCGTGACACATCGCACTGAGAAGCCCGCGGACATCTACCTGATATTCGCCGATCGCATCGCCGAGGCAGAGCGGGGTTTCCAACGGGCGATGACGATGCTGCCTGCGGACGGCGCCATATGGATCGCCTGGCCCAAGAAGTCCTCCGGTGTCGAGACCGACATCAGGGAGAACACGCTTCGCGACGTCTTCCTGCCCACCGGGATGGTCGACAACAAGGTGTGTGCCATCGACGAGACGTGGTCCGGTCTGAGGTTCGTGGTTCGCAAGGAGAACAGGGCCGGCTGGGGTCGTGACTAAGGGCCGAAGCGGTGAGGCAGCAACTCGTCCAACGTGTGCTCCCTGATCTGCGAGCCCTCACCCGAAGTCACGATCACACGCCGGACGCCGAATTCGGACATGATCTGACGGCACTTGCCGCACGGGTACGCGTCGGCCACGTCATCGGCATCCACACATGCGACTGCGACGGTGTCGATCACCCTCACACCGTGGGACACCGCTGCATTGATCGCCGTGGCCTCGGCGCATGATCCCGACGGGTAGGCGGCGTTCTCGACGTTGGCGCCGGTGAACACCTCGCCTTCGGACCCGATCACCACCGAGCCCACTCTGAAACGCGAGTACGGCGAGTAGGAGCCCTCCGCGGCTGCCCTCGCCGCCTCGACCAGGTCTGCTGTGTCCATGCTCATGTGAGAAGTGAATCCACAAAGCTATCGGGGTCGAAGACATCGAGGTCTCCCAAACCTTCCCCCATGCCGACGAGTTTCACAGGCACACCCAGCGTGCGCTCCACCGCGATGACGATGCCGCCCTTTGCGGTGCCGTCCAGCTTGGTGAGGACGATCCCGGTCGTCGGGACGGCCTCGGAGAACACCTCGACCTGGGCGAGCCCGTTCTGGCCCCCGGTGGCGTCAAGCACGAGGAGAACCTCGTCGACCTCGTCACCCCCGGCTACGCGATGGATCTTCTGTAGCTCCGCCATGAGGTTCTTCTTGGCGTGAAGACGCCCCGCGGTGTCGATGACGACCACATCGACACCTCTGGCTCGCGCCGAGGAGATCGCGTCGTGGGCCACCGACGCCGGGTCGCCGCCTTCCTGTCCCCTGACGACTTTGACGTCGAGTCTCCGGCCCCAGGTCTCGAGCTGTTCGACGGCCGCGGCGCGAAAGGTGTCGGCGGCACCCAACGTGACGGTTCGCCCCTCATCGAGAAGACGACGAGCCAGCTTGGCGATGGTGGTCGTCTTGCCGGACCCGTTGACGCCGACAACGAGTACGACCGACGGAGCCCCATCCAGGTGGAGCCCACGGTCCTTGCCTGCCATCTCCTCTCTCAACGCCGAGACGAGGCTCTCCCGCGCCTCGTCGACCGACGCCGGTCTCGACCCTCGCACGGACTCGACGATGTCCGTGGCGGCCGCCACGCCGACGTCGCCGGCGAGCAGTGCCTCCTCCAGCGAGTCCCACGTGGTCTCGTCGAGACCCGATCCCAGTGCCCGCCGCACGGCCGCGCCGAGTACAGACCCGGGTCGGGTGAGTCGTTCGGAGACTGTCGTGTCCACGTCCGACGTGGCACGGGACCGAGACCACCACACCATGGCGACCACGACCAGGGCGAGGACTACCGCCCCGATGATGATCAGCGTGGACGTGTCCATCTGCGGCGGAGACTATGCCGTTTGGTCGACCACAACCTGTGCCCGCATCTCCTTGCGGATCACCTTGGAGGAGCCACCCGGCTCCATCGTCACCCCATAGAGCACGTCGGCCGCCTCCATCGTCTGCTGCTGGTGGGTGACGATTATCAGCTGGGCGCGCTGACGGAAGGCGTCGACTATGCGGAGGAAGCGGCGCAGATTGGCGTCGTCGAGCGCCGCCTCGACCTCATCGAGGACATAGAAGGGGCTCGGCCGGGCCTCGAAGATCGCAAACAGGAACGCCAACGCGGCCAGACTTCGCTCTCCGCCAGACAGAAGTGTCATCTGGGAGACCTTCTTGCCCAGAGGCTGGGCATCGATCAAGACACCGGACTGGGCATCGTCGGGGTCCATCAGCCGTATGCGCCCCCGACCGCCGGGGAACAGGACGTCGAAGTAGCGCTCATACGCCGCGGCGACCTCTGTGAACGCCTTGTCGAAGCGATTCTCGATCTCCTCCTCGAGCGCCGTGATGACCTTCCGCAACTCGGCCCGCGACGACATGACGTCCTCCATCTGCGTGGAGAGAAATTCGTGACGCTCTGCCAACTCGGCGTACTCCCTGGCGGCGAGCGGGTTGATCGGGCCCAGCCGGCGCAACTTGATGAGACCGCTCTCCAGCATCTCTTCGAGGTCTGCATCCTCTGGCAGGTCGGGCCGAGGGGCTCCGAGCGCGTCCTCCACGTCGGCGTCGGCGTCCCGACTGATCGACTCGATGACGGCCTCCCTCCGCATACGCAGCTCCGTGAGGGTGACGTCGAGCTCGGAGATCCGCGCGGTGGCCTTTGCCACCTTCTCGGTCCTCGTCTGATGCTCCTCCCTCGTCGCATCGAGCTCGGAGCGGACGGCGTCATTCTGGGTTCGCAGACTCGCTTGCCGGTCACGCAGCTCCTCGATACGGCCATCGAGAACCCCGACAGCCTGCCGCGCGAAGGACGCGACCTGCTCGAGCCTGACCGGGTCCGCCTCCGACGGAGTGCCGGGCCGAGCCCGTCCGAGCTCGGATTCGATCACACGTCTCCGATCCTCGAGGAGACGATGCCGTTCCAGCACGGCGCGGTGGGCCGTCGCGGCGTCCTGCCAGTCCGATCGGGCGGCCTCACGTTTGGCCGCGATGGTGACACGTCGTTCCTCCATCTCCTCCCATACGGCGAGACGCTGCGCCTCCTCTCCTTCCAACGACTCGAGACGGGCACGGAGCACGGCGGACTGCTGCTCCCCGGAGTCGATGGAATCACTCAGAGCTGCGAGCCGGTCATAGAGCCTGTCCCGTTCCTCACCGAGCCCCCTGGCCGAGGCCTCGAGCCGGACCATGGCCTCGGAAGCTCCCGCCATGGCGCTCTCGGAGCGCTCCACTTGCTCGAGTGAGCGACGCTCGTCGTCACGGCTGCGCTCGAAGTCACGTTTGGCGGCCGTGTGGATCGACTCGGCGCGGGCGAGAGCGGTGTCGGCCGCCTCGAGGGCGACCTCTGCTGCCTCGAGCATGGCCGATCCGGCGCCCTCGGGATCCGCGATGCGCACCCCTGACACGGAGATGATGTCGCCCTCCGGTGTGACGGCGCGCAGGTTGGCGTGCTTGGCGACGATCGACCAACCAATGCCCCAGCCCTCGACCAGGACCACATCGCCGAGAAGACGTCGCGCCAGACCCTTGTGGGCGTTTGGCCCGAGTCTGTTCACGAGCGCATCGACTCCCAGGTCGGCGGCGACGTCACAAGCCGGCGCCGACGAGTGGGCCATCGACGACACGACGGATACCGAGCCACCACCACGCGCCTTGATCTTCTCCACGGCCCCCTGAACCGAGCCGGGGTCCTCGAACGCCACTGCCTCGGACCACGGTGCCAAAGCGGCACTGACCGCCGCCTCCAGCCCCGATGGGATGTCGAGCTGCGAGGTGAGCGAGCCGAGTGCGCCTGCAGACGACTCTGCCGTCTCGCGTGCCTCGGGGTCGAACCTCCCGTCCAGCGCCTCCTGGATGGCCTGGAGACGAGCTTCGGACGACGCCCTCGCGAGCCTCGCCGTCTCGAGGTTGGCTTCGGCGGACGACCACACCTCCTGCAGGCTCTCCCTGCGTGCTGATGCCGCGAAGTACTCGGCGGACAACTCGGACATCGAAACGTCCATCTCGCGGATCTCACCGTTGATCCGCTCTATCTCATCTCTACCCTCGGCATTCTGCGCCTCGAGCACATCGAGACGGTGTCTGACCCGACCGGCCTCCCGCTGATCACGGGATATGGACGATTCCAGTGCACTCAGCTCGCCACGCACCGCAGCCAGAGCGCCCTCGGGGGAAAGCGAGTTCTGGGTCGCGATTGCATTCTCCTCGTCTTCGAGCCGTCGGAAGGCCGTCTCCGACCGTGTCGCGGCCGACTCCTTCTGCCGCAGCTCGGTCTCGATCTCCACGAGGTCGCGGGCGATCGACTCGAGCTGCTCGTTGAGATCGGCGCTGCGCTCGATCGCCGCCTCACGGCGACCCGATATTGCGCGGCCACGCTCGACGGCAACGGACGCGACTCGTCTGAGACGCTCGATGGTGGTCTCGAGGAGTGCGGCGGCCGAGGTATCACGCTCGAGGTCGGATCCGACGCTCTTCGCGTCATCGGTGAGACGGGCCAGATCGGAGACGAGCGCTCCTATGGCCTTCTGATCGGTCTCCACACCCTCGCTGAGCCGGGACTTCTCCGACTCGGCGATGGTCAGCTCACGGTTGAGCTCGTGCAGATCTCGACCACCCAGATAGAGACGAAGAGCAATCACCTCCGACTTGAGGCCGTCGTATCGCTCTGCCGCCTTGGCCTGGCGACGTAGCGGCCTCATCTGCCGATCGATCTCGCCGAGGAGGTCTTGGAGACGAACCATGTCTTCGTCGGTTCTCTCCAGCCTTCGCTCCGACCTCTCCTTGCGACGCCGGTGCTTGAGGATGCCCGCCGCCTCCTCGATCACCGCGCGGTGTTCCTCGGGCGAGGCGTTGAGGACGCGTCCGATCTCACCCTGTCCGATGATGACGTGCTGATGGCGCCCCACACCGGAGTCGGAGAGCAGATCGGTGATGTCGAGGAGACGACAGCCCACCCCGTTCAACTCGTAGTCACTGGACCCGTCTCGATAGAGACGTCGGGTGATGGCGACCTCGTCGAGGTCCAGGTCGATCATCCGGTCCGAGTTGTCGACTATCAGTGTCGCCTCGGCACGGCTCAACGCCGGCCGCGTGGCAGTGCCGGCGAAGATGACGTCCTCCATCTTCGTGGTGCGCAACGTCTTGGTGGACTGGGTGCCGAGGATCCAGGACAGGGCATCGACGATGTTGGACTTACCGGAGCCGTTAGGGCCCACGACGACCGTGACACCTGGCCGGAACTCCAGACGGGACCGGTCGGCGAACGACTTGAAGCCGCCGAGCTTCAGGGACTTGAGATACACAGCTGGTTACCTGGCAAATGACACGCTTGTGATTGAGCGATCAGGCTAACGGGATCGTTGAGCTTCCCGGGTCATTGCCGTTCTGTGAGTGTTTGTGGACCGTGACGGTCCACAAACACTCACAGAAGGGTCTCAGCGACGTCGGGCCCGGTTTGGCTGTATGAAGAAGTCGGTAAGAGTTGCATCCACTGCCGTCACATCACTTTCCACGCCGGTGACTCGCGCCAGCGACGGGCCCTCCCACGCCCAGGTCACGAGAGCATCCACGTCGGCCTCGTCTCCTTGGGCAAAGACCTCCACGGTCCCGTCGGTGAGGTTGCGCACCCAGCCAACGAGATTCAACGACCGCGCAGTCCTTCGACAGGCCTGGCGGTAGCCGACACCCTGCACCTGGCCCCTCACGCCGATGTGAACCGCCTTCTTCATGGCGGTGGCTGGCACACGGGGCAGAAATGAGACGACCTCGCTCGAACGACCACCTTCTCGATCGGCGTGCCGCAGGTATCACAAGGCTCCCCATCGCGCCCGTAAACCGAGAGAGCAGCCATGTTCTCCCCGGCACGGCCGTCAGGAATCAGGTAGGCGAGGTCGTCGAGCGTCGTCCCACCGTGTTCGATTGCCTTGTCCAGGACCATGCGCGTCACATCGAGCAACCGTCGGCAGTCGCCGACTCCGAGCGACCCCGCCGGCGTGAGGGGATGTATCCCCGCACCGAAGAGGACCTCGTCCGCATAGATGTTGCCCAGACCCGCGACGAGGGTCTGGTCGAGCAGTAGCGCCTTGATCGGCGCCGTGCGCCCGTGGAGACTCCGCGCCAGGTCCTCCGGGTCCGGGGCATCGACCCATGCATCGCGACCGAGACGACCCAACCCGGTGTCGCCGAGCTCGTCGGGCTCGAAGACCGCAACGAAGCCAAAGGTCCGCGGATCGACGAAATGCACTCTGGACCCATCGTCGAGCAAGGCCTCGAAGTGAGTGTGTGGCGCGACCTCCTCGGGATCGATCGACCAACGGCCCGACATACCCAGGTGGGTGACCATCGTCTGACCGTCGTCGAGGTCGAGCCTCAGGAACTTGCCGTGACGTCTGACACTCGTGACCCGCCGACCCTCCAGCCGGGCGACCACCTCCTCCGGAGAGGCATTGTGTCGTGCTGTCCGCACGTGGCGCACCTCGACGCGACTGAGGACGCGCCCGGACATGACAGCATCCAGATGGCGTTTGGTCAGCTCGACTTCAGGCAGTTCGGGCATGCTCGCTTCGCTCGCAGTACTGGCAATCCGGCCCTGCCGGAAGGCAGGTACCGTACCCGCCCTCATGGTGGTCCTTTCTCCCCGTCCGATGGGCGAAGTGCTCGGCGACGCCATGACGAGCCTCGCCCACACATGGCGAAGGCTGCTCATTCCGGCACTCTCGCTGGCCGCGCTGGCCAGTGTTGCCACAGTCGTGATCTTCAGGCTGACCGGCGGACACGCCCTCCTCGAGGTAGTCGTGACCAGCCCGGACAGTCTGGCGAGGCTCCCCGACGAGATCATCGATGCGATGACTCGCCCCTACTACCAGGCGCTGGCTCTGACAGCAGCCCTCCACCTGGCCGTTGCCGTCCTGATCGCCCTCATCAGCCAGCGGATCGTCCTCGCCCATCTGACCGGATCGCCGGGCGACGCCAGGACCGTGTGGGCGCGAGCCGCGAGACGATACGGGGTTGGTTTGGGTTCAACACTGCTCGTCTGGTCGACGGTGGTCGTTCTCCTCGGCGTGGGTCTCTCGGTGTGGATGAACCCGGTGCGTTCGGTGGGAACACCCAACACCCAGAGTGTGCTGGTGGCCAGTCTCCTCTTCTTGGCCCTCATCGCCCCCGGCCTCTGGGTCGGCGTCGCCGGGTCGATGACCACGCCGACCGCCGCCGTAGAGAGCACGGGGATCGTGGCGACGATCCGGAGGAGCTTCGCGCTGGTGCGGGGTCGGTGGATGGCGACGGCGGGTTTCATGTTCCTCATCGCCTTCCTCGGTGGGGTGTCGATCGCACTCATCCAATTCGTTGCACTTCCCCTGGCCGCATCCGACGAGGCCAGCACGTCGCTGACGGTCGTTTCGGCCCTGGGCGTGCTCACCCAAGGTCTTCTGATCGCAGCTGTAGCAGTCATGTGCACACATTGGTACCTGGACTTGCGGGTCCGAAAGGAGAGACTGGCTAGCTTGGATCTGGGCTGAGAGCACCCAGGGCCACTCTGGCCGCGGCCTGCTCCGCCTGCTTCTTGGAGCGCCCCTCCCCGCTGCCCAACTCCTCGCCATCCACCTTCACAACTGCGGTGAAGCGTCGATCATGGTCTGGGCCCGAGCCGTCGACGGTGTACTCCGGACGCAGCCCATCTCTGGCCACGACCTCCTGGAGACGCGTCTTGTAGTCCTTGACTCCGGGTTGTTTCGCACGTTCGGCGACACGGCCCGACCAGAGTCGGAGAATCATCTGACCGGCCGGGTCGATGCCCCCGTCGAGGTAGATCGCCCCGATCACGGCCTCGACCGCGTCGGCGAGGATGGACTCCTTCTTCCTGCCACCCGTGGCTTCCTCGCTGGGAGCCAGCTCGAGATACTCGCCCAACCCGAGACCGCGGGCGATCTCGGCGAGCGTCCCCTTGCTCACCACCGCAGCTCGGACCTTTGCCATCTGCCCCTCCGCGAGTTGCGGATAGGAGTCGTAGAGAAGATCGGTCACCACGAGTTGCAGGACGGCGTCACCCAGGAACTCGAGCCTCTCATTGTCCTTGCGAGACGGATTCTCCGAGCTGACCGAGCGATGGGTGAGGGCCAGCCGCAACAGCGCGGGTTGGCCGAACTGGTGACCGAGACGCTCTTCGAGGCTCACGTGACCGACTCCCGCGACCTAGCCCCCAATGGCCGTCGCGAGACGGCCCGGGAGATCCTTGTCGGCGCTCTCGTGGGCCATCACCAGGGCGTTGGCGATCGCCCGTCTGCTCGAGCTCCCGTGGGCTATCAGCGCCGCACCCTTGACACCCAACAGCTGGGCGCCGCCGTAAGTCTGCCAATCCATCTTCTCCTTCACCTGGGCGAGCGCGGGTAGGACCTCCGCCTGAACGCCCGCCGGCAGATCCGCCACCGCCTCCGTGAGGTAGGTGTTGATCAGCGTTGCGGTGCCCTCGGTGGTCTTGAGGAAGACATTCCCGGTGAAGCCGTCAGTGACGATGACATCCACCTTGTCCGTCGCCACGTCACGTCCCTCGATGTTGCCCACGAACTCGACCGGGGCCTGCTCGATCAGCGGGTAGGCCTCACGCTCGAGATCGCGTCCCTTGCCCTTCTCCTCGCCGATGGAGAGCAGCCCGACGCGCGCCGGGTTTGCGCCGAGCAACGCCGAGGCGGCCAGCGACCCCATGATGGCGAACTGGGCGAGTTGCCCCGCCTTCACCTCTGGGTTGGCTCCCGAGTCGAGGACGAGCGTCGGTGACCCCGGTGTCGGGAAGATGGTGGCAATGGCGGGTCTCGTGACTCCCGGGATCCGCCCGATCATGATGGCGGCCGCCGCCATCGCGGCGCCCGTGGACCCAGCAGACACGAACCCGTCGGCCTCACCCGAGGCGACCAGCTTGGCGCAGACGGTTATCGAGGCTTCGGGTTTCTCCCGCAAAGCCCGAGCAGGGTCGTCGCCCATGCCGATCACATCGGGCGCGTCTGCGATCGGGAGGCTCGACTCGTGTCTGGCCAGCTCTTCGGAGAGTTCCTCGGAGGCGCCAACCAGCACTACGTCGACACCTCTCGATGCTGCCTCGATGGCCCCGGCGACCGTCTCTGCCGGGGCGTGGTCACCCCCCATCGCGTCCAGTGCGATGCGGGCCAAGGCCTAATGCTCTCCGATTAGTGGACGGTCATCCGTCCGACGAGAAGCGAGTAACGATGCTTTGGCAAACACCTAGCTGATCTCGATGACTTCGCGACCGGAGTAGGTACCACATTCACGACATGCTCGATGCGGGAGCTTGGGCTTGCCGCATTGCTCACAAGACACCGAGCGCGGGGCCTGGACCTTCCAGGCGGCCTTGCGCTGACGAGTGCGAGATCGCGACATCTTCTTCTTGGGCACCGCCATGGGGCACTCCTCGGTCGGTTCAGGGATCCAACAGGTCTTTGAGGACGGCAAACGGCGAGTCTGAATCCTCCCCGTGGCCATCACAAGGGTCACTATTCAAGTCGCTCCCGCAGGTTGGGCAAAGTCCCTTGCAGTCCGGTTTGCACACCGGCGCCGACGGAAGGGCGAGTGCCAACTCGTCGATCGCGGGCCCGGCCAGATCCACCGTCCCGTCATCTATCGCGTAGCCATCCTCGTCGGGGACGCTGCCGAAGTGCTGGGCACCCGTGGTCTCGATCGTCTCCTCCCACTCGGTGAGACACCTCACACAAGTGCACGTCGCCGGCGCCGACGCGGTGAACGTGGCGAGCGCACCTTCGACGGTCCCAGAGACGGCGCCGACCACACTCATCGGGGCTTTCACATAGGTGTCCCCCAGACGCAACGAGACTTGCACTGAGCCGGAGACCTCTCGCTTCGCCTCCGGGTGGCCGACGATGTCGCCGACCTCTACGACGAGTGCGCCTTTCATGGCGCGCCGATGTTAGGAAGGTGCCGTCTACAGGGGGACTTCAGGGGGTCTGGGCCGGGCCTGGTGGAACTCGGCCCGTCCCTCCTGCACCTGAGAGGTCAGATCGACCAGGAGATGCTCGATCCGCTGCAGCTTGCGCTCGATGTCGTCTTCTGTCTCCAGCCGAAGACGACGGGCCTCGCCCTCGGCACGTCGCACCAGGATGTTGGCCTCCTCAACCGCCTCCTTGACGATGTTCGACTCGGAGACCAGATCGTCCGCCTCTTCACGGGCCTTGTCCACGATCTCACGTGCCTTCTCGTTGGTGCGCGAGATGAAAGCCTCACGCTCCCGGACCATCCATCTGGCTGCGCGCAACTCGTCGGGAAGACTGGCACGCAGGGTCTCCAGCCGAGTGAGGAACAACTCGCGGTCGACGATCGCATTCGACGACAACGGCATCGTCTTCGATTCGTGGAGATGGACGATGAGGTCGTCGACCACGTCCAGGATGTCGTCGAGCTCGGCGGGCGCTATCGGTGCCTCGGGCTCACTCTCCTCGGTGACATCGACGATCACGTCTGTATCGGTCTGGGTGTCCTGGGTCATGCCAGCTTCTCCTTGAGGGCCTTCTCCACCACGTCAGGGACCAAACCGGCCACTGACCCGCCCAACCTCGCAATCTCTTTCACCAGCGAAGATGAGATGAACCCGTACTCCGGACGGGTCGGGACGAACAGCGTCTCCATCCCTGTCATATGTCGATTCATCTGTGCCATCTGCGTCTCGTACTCGTAGTCCTCGAGGGTTCGGAGACCTTTGACGACCGTGTCCGCACCCACCTCCCGCACGTGATCCACCAGGAGCCCGCCGAAACGGGATATCTCGATTGAGTCGCCATGGATCTCCTTCAAGAGCGCCGACCGCTCGTCCGGCGTGAACATGGCCTTCTTCGACGGGTTGTCGATCACGGCCACGACGACCCTGTCGAACAGGGCAACCGACCGTCTGATCACGTCGACGTGACCATTGGTGGGAGGGTCAAAGCTCCCCGGGCACAATGCCGTCGCCATCGTCTTCTACCTTCTCGTACCGGATGATTCTGGTATCCCCATACCGCTTATCC
>JASFVB010000030.1:0-18063 GCA_050050035.1 Acidimicrobiia bacterium
AGGGGCCTGAACTCGTCCCATCGACGAGGTCGGAAACCGAGAAACTCGCAGTAGTTGGGACCGACCTTGCGGTTGGACTGACGCATGGCGATCCGACGTTGCTGGTAGTCGAGGATCATGCGCAAGGTGTCTGCGTCGGTCCAGTCGGCTTTGAACATGACCAGGTTCTGGCGGTCGCTCGGGCCTTTGGGGCGTTTCTTTCGGTCCTTTGACACCAGATAGCACATGTCGGGTAGGAGCCCATAGAGCCTGTGGGCTGTGCCGTCCAGGTCGTCGATCAAGATGGTGCGGTCGATCCCATAGCGCTCGCGGAAGGCACGGGCGTGATCGATCTTCTGCTCGAGGCTGGTGTGATGTGGGAAGTTCTCACCAGGGTGAGCCTCCCTCGTGTAGACGAACAGGAACTTGTAGCCCAATGGCTCGTATTCCCGTGCGAGCTCTTCTACGGATGGTCCCGCCATCCGGCAAAACGGTCAGGTGAAACTGCCGAACTCGACTATCACGTTCGACTCGGCCGTGTAATCACTCAGCCGCACGGTCTCCAAGTCATCGAGCCGCAGTGCCTCGAAATCGGGAGCCTGATCGCCAACATGGAGGAGGGACTGGAAGACGCGGAACGCCGCGTTGTCCCCGTGGCCGTTGAAGTTCGTGTAGTTGTACTGCTCGTAGCCATCGACGATCTCTCCGGCCGTCGTCATCTTGGTCTCCGTCGCTCGGTTTCTCTATTCCAGGATGCCACTCGAGCACCACCGCGTCCAAGTTAGTATACTGATAGTATTCTGAATGGCACAATGACAGATTGCGGGCTCATTCACATCTCGAGATGAACATGGAACTCCCCTCCGACTTCATGCAGATCCCCGACAGGGTGAACCTCACCGACCAGGTGGTGAGCCGGCACGTGCGTGAGGGCCGAGGCGACAGACCCGCGGTGCATCACGTCGATGGCAGCCTCACCTTTGGCGAGCTCGACGAGTTGACGAACCGAAGCGGCAATGCGCTGGCCGAGCTCGGCATCCGGCGCGGTGATCGCTTCGTGACTCGGCTACCCAACTCGATATCCCATCTCGCCATCCTGCTCGGCGGGATGAAGCTCGGCGCGGTGCCGATCCCAACGACCGTCCAGTTCCGGGCCGTGGAGCTCCAGCATGTGTTCGACAACAGTGGCGCCAAGCTCGTCATCACCACCGGAGAGCTGGCCGACGAGGTGCTCAAGTCGGAGATCTCACCTGAGACCGTGAATGTCGTCTTCCTCGAAGACGACGCGGACCGGGGACCCGGGCTCGGCGAGCTGATCGACACGCAACCAGCGGTTCTCGATGCTGCGGACACGCGACCCGATGACGTCGCTTTCACCATCTACACCTCGGGTTCGACCGGGTTGCCCAAGGGTGTCGAGCACGGACATCGCTGGGTGGTCGGCGGTCTCCACCCATTGGTTCACGTCGCAATGCGATTCCAGCCGGACGACGTGGTCTTCATGCCTCAAGAGTTTGCGTGGCTGTACGTGCTGGGCGTGGCCACGCTGGCGCCCCTGTACGCCGGCGCACAGACTGTCGTCTACTCCGGCCGGTTCGACCCGACGGCAGCCGTGGAGCACATCGAGCGGTTTGGGGTCACGAAGTTCACGACGGTCCCAACCGTGCTCCGCATGATCAAGGCGATACCCGACCTCGAGAAGCACTACGACCTGGGCACCTGGACGGCCGTCTGGTCGGGTGGGGAACGACTCGACGACGAGACGCGCGAAGAGGTGGAGCGGCGATTCGAGGTCACCATCTACGAGTTGATAGGGCAAACCGAGGTATGGCTGTACATGGCCAACTACCCGGGCATCGAGAACAAGCCTGGATCCCTCGGCAAGGTCCTCCCCGGTAGGATCGTGGCGCTGCTGGACGACGACGGCGCGCCCATCGACGCTGCAGATGAGCCCGGCCATCTCGTACTCGGCCAAGACGACCCGGCCCTGGCTCTCGGGTACCGGGGTCAGGACGATGAATGGCGCTCGCGTTTCGACGACGGCTGGTTTCACACCGGGGACATCGCGATGAAGGACGCCGAGGGCTACTACTACTTCGTTGGCCGCGCGGACGAGATGATCAAGAGTCGTGGCTATCGAATCGCCCCCGAGGAGGTGGAGAAGGCGATCCTCGAGCACAAGTCCGTTCTACACGCAGGCGTGATCGGCCTCCCCGACGAGGTACAAGGTCAGAAGGTCGCCGCGTTCGTGGTCGTCAAGGACGATGTGGATGGCACAACGGAGCTGGCCGACGAGATCGGCCGGCACGTGCGCTCAGTCATCGCCCCCTACAAGACCCCAAAGGTGATCCACTTCGTGGACGCGCTGCCGACCACGCCTACGGGGAAGATCGATCACAAGGCGCTCAAGGAAGTCGCTTCGACCCTGACTCGCTGACCTCCGCACTCAGCGGGGCGAGCCGGTGATGTACCCGGTCAGTTCATCGATGAGATGCCCCTGATCGGAGATCAGGGACTTGCCCACATCTCCAATGGAGATCAGTCCCACCGGCTCCTCGTCGACCACCGGCAGGTGGCGTACGCGGAGATCGGTCATGAGACGCAGGCAGTGCTCCACGGTCGCGTCGCTCGAAACGGTCGTGACCCGACGCTCCATGATCTCGGCAACTCTCGTGTCTGCCGGCGTCCGGCCCTCCAAATCCAGCTTCCGGGCACAGTCGCGCTCGGTGACGACACCGACGAGCTCGTCATCGTCGATCACCACGAGTGCACCGATGTTGCGGTCGGCCATTTGTCGCAGAGCGTCCAACACGGGCGCCTCTCCACCCACCGAGTAGAGCTGATACCCCTTGGCTCCCAGGATCTGCTTGACAGTGCGATTGATCATCCGGTCTCACTTTCGATGCGTCGTGATTTGTCGGGCTCCCGACCCGCTCGAGACGTACTGAGGACTCCGAGGTTCGACACACAGAACGGGACGACGAAGCAGAGCCCTGACTTGATCCAGGCCGAGACCGAGCCCGGATCGTGCCACACGACGCCGAGCTGGTTTATGGCGAACAGCACGAGCCCTGTGACCAGGGCGATCGGGACTGTTCGGCTCAGATTCACCGGGTCGAAGACGATGGAGAGCGTTTCGGGCAGGGCCGGTCGATTGGGAACACGCATCTTGGTATATTTACAGTATACCAAGTCTTCGATACCGGAGAGAGATAGAGGCCCGTATAGGGTCGCAGCCGCACATGGGACGTCCTCGATGACTCAGACCGAGCGCTTCTCGGCGTGGAACCTGTTCCGCCACGGGTTGTCGCGTTCTCCGTGGCCCCGTGTCTGGGACCACCACGATCTCGAAGCTTCATACGACGTCGTGATCGTTGGGGGCGGTGTCCACGGTCTGGCCACCGCCTACTACCTGGCCCGCAACCATGGGATCACCGACGTCGCGGTTGTCGAGAAGAGCTACGTCGGGAGTGGCGGCTCCGGCCGCAACACCGCCATCGTCCGCTCCAACTACCTGACCCCGGAAGGCTCGAGGTTCTACGACCGGTCGGTGCAGCTCTACGAGGGCTTGGCTGCGGACCTGAACTTCAACGTCATGTTCGAGCAACGCGGTCACATGACACTGGCCCACAACGACTCGTCGCTTCGCACGATGAGATGGCGGGCGGAGGTCAATAAGCTCCAGGGAATCGACTCGGCGGTCATCTCGCCGGCGGACATCAAGGAGCTGGCTCCCTTCCTCGACGTCTCCGACCATCCGCGCTATCCGATCCTCGGCGCGCTCTGGCACCCCCCTGGCGGCATCATCCGCCATGACGCAGTGGTTTGGGGCTACGCCAGGGCGGCCTCGGCTCTGGGTGTGCACATCCATCAGGAGACCGAGCTGACCGACATAGACGTGGAGGACGGCAAGGTGGTGGGCGCCCAAACCAGCCGGGGGCCGATCGCGACTGGCACCATCATCAACTGCACCGCCGGATGGTCCTCACTGATCGCGGCCATGGCCGGAGTGACACTCCCCATCACCACCCGCCCGCTGCAGGCGGCGGTCACCGAGCCCGTCAAGGCATTCCTCCACCCCGTGATCGTGTCAGGGAGCCTGCACACCTACGTCAGTCAGACCGCCAGGGGCGAGTTGGTCTTCGGCGCCAGTGTCGACCCCTTCGCCAGCTACTCCACGCGCGGGTCGCTGGAGTTCACCACCGGGCTCGCCGGCCATGTGCTCGAGCTGATGCCGGCCATCGCCAATATGCGCCTCCTCCGCCAATGGGCAGGATTGTGTGACATGACACCCGACTTCGGGCCCATCATCGGTCCCACCCCTGTGGACGGGTTCTACGTCGACGTGGGCTGGGGCACCTACGGGTTCAAGGCCGGCCCCGTGGCCGCCGAGTCGGTGGCCGACATGATCGCCAATGGGCGGCCAGGGGAGCTGATCGAGCCCTTTGGCCTCGATCGGTTCGAGAGAGGCACCCTCACCGCGGAGAAGGGAGCGGCGGCCGTTGGCCATTGAGTCATGCTGGTGATCATCTGCCCCCACTGCGGACCACGCAACAGCGACGAGTTCACCTACCAGGGAGAGGTGAAGCCACGACCTGACGTGACCGCCACCGAGCCCGGGGAGTGGCGTCGCTACCTCTACATGAAGTCCAACGAACGGGGCTGGGTCAATGAGCGTTGGTTTCACGGATCGGGGTGCCGTCGGTTCCTGATGGTGGAGCGACACACGGCGAGCAACGAGATCCGCAAGGTCGAGGTGGTGGCGTGAGCAACCGCATCGACACACGACCGGGCGAGGTCATCGACAGGTCACGGCCCATCGGCTTCGAGTGGAATGGGTCGACGCAGCGCGGATTCGAAGGTGACACCATCGCCTCCGCCCTGGCCGCAGCCGGCATCCGGGTGTTCTCACGGAGCTTCAAGTACCACCGGCCACGAGGCATCCTCACCGGGACGTACCACGACCCGAATCTCATGGTCCAGGTGGGTGACGAGCCGAATGTGCGGGCGGGGCATCGCCGCATTGAACATGGCATGACAGTCGACCCCCAGAACGTATGGCCGTCCATCGACTACGACGTCAAGACCTCTAACCGCTTGCTGGGGCGGTTCCTCTCCCCCGGCTTCTACTACAAGACGTTCATGGCGCCCCGCCCTCTGTGGCCGGCGTACCAGAGCGTCCTGAAGAGATTCGCAGCCGGAGGCCGTGTGTCGCCCGACCCGAGCCCCGCCCGTTTCGACCACCGCTTCGCCCATCCGGACGTCCTGGTCGTAGGTGGCGGCCCGGCAGGAATGGCCGCCGCCTTGGGTGCAGCCGAGGCGGGCGCCTCGGTGATCCTCGTCGAGGAGGAGCCGGCCCTCGGTGGGCACCTTCGCTACGGGAGCTCCGCCGACCTCGACGTGGCGGGCGACTTGATCGACCGAGTCGAGGCCAACGGAGACATAGAGGTGATGACCGACTCGGTCGTCACCGGCAGGTACGACCACAACTGGGTGTCAGTCGTGCAACGGGATGTTCCCGGTGTCGACGAGCGGCTGGTGAAGGCGCGGGTGAAATGCCTCGTGGTGGCCGTCGGGACGCTGGAACGCCCGTACGTGTTCGAGGGCAACGACCTGCCCGGCGTGATGCTGTCGACCGCGGTCCGCCGGCTCATCAACCTCCATGCGGTGAGACCTGGCAAGCGCGCGGTCGTCCTCACCGCCAACCCGTCGGGAGATGCCGCGGTCGTCGACCTAGAGAGCGCCGGTGTCGACGTGGTCTCCGTTCTCGACGCCCGGTCTGGCCTGTCGGTCCTCTCCGCCGATGGACGGGGCTCTGTGAACGCAGTCGTGGACTCGAGGGGCAACCGCCATCGCGCCGACCTGCTCGTGACGGCCACCGGATGGACGACACCGACCGCTCTGCTCAACATGGCAGGTGACCGGCCGACGTACTCACCGGAGGCTGCCAGATTCCTCCCTGGCGACCTGCCCGAGAACGTGATGGCGACCGGCGGGATCATCGGCGACGGGCCAACCGAAGAGCTCATCACCCATGGCAGCGCCACCGGAGCCGAAGCGGCACGCCGGGCCCTGCGGCTGAGGGCCACGTGGCAGAGAGCGGCCCCGGCCGGGAGTGAGCTCGAGGAGCCGGACAGGGATCCGGTGCCCCTGCCCGAGCTGGCCGCCGCCTCACACCCGGAGATGTACCGGTCCTCGACCCACGGCTTCGTCGACTTCTCCGAGGACGTGACGTCGAAGGACCTCGTCTCAGCGGCGAAAGAAGGCTACGACTCCCTGGAGTTGGCCAAGCGGTACACCACGGTGGGTATGGGCCCCGTCCAGGGCAAGGTGGAAGCGGTCAACGCCCTGGCGGTTCACAGCGAAGCCGTCGGTGCGCGACTCACCGACGGAGCCACCACCACCTGGCGACCGCCCTATGGCCCTGTGAAGCTGGGCACCCTGGCCGGCCGTCAATACGAGCCGGTGCGCTACTCGACCATCCAGCCTTGGCACGAGGCCAACGGAGCCAAGCCCCTCGTGGCCGGGCAATGGATCAGACCCGACCACTACGGGGACCCGGTGGCCGAGGTGAAGGCCGTGCGTGACGGCGTGGGGATCATCGACGTGAGCCCCATCGGCAAGATCGACTTGCGCGGAGCCGATGTGACCAAGCTCCTGGAGTTGGTCTATGTCAACAAGTGGTCGAAGCTCGCCGTCGGCAAGGTTCGCTACGGGGTGATGTGCGCCGAGGACGGCGTCATCTTCGACGACGGTGTGACCGGGCGTCTCGGCGAGCGGCACTACATGATGTCGACGACGTCGGGCGGCGCCGGGCGGGTTTGGAACTGGCTCGATGAGTGGCTGCAGACCGGATACCCCGACTGGGACGTGAAGATGACGGCAGTCACCGACGGATATGCCAGCATCAACGTGGCGGGGCCGCGGTCACGCGACCTGGTGGGACGACTGACCGACATAGATCTCGATTCCGACGCCTTCGGCTACATGGAAGTGCGCACCGGCACCGTTGCCGACGTCGAGGACTGCTTCGTCTGGCGAATCGGCTTCACCGGGGAACTGTCGTACGAGATCCACATCCCGTCGGCTCACGGGATCGCGGTCTGGGAGCGGCTGTTGGAAACCGGCGCGGACCTGGGAGTGCGTCCCTTCGGTGTGGAGGCTCAGCGCATCCTCCGTTTGGAGAAGGGTCACTTCATAGTCGGTCAGGACACCGATGGGCTGAGCCAGGGATTTGGCATGGGCGCCGATTGGGCGATCAAGCTCGACAAGGAGGACTTCGTCGGCAAGCCCGAGCTGGCTTGGCAATCCGAACGTGACGACTACCCCCATCTGGTCGCCATTCAGACCAGCGACCCCACGCTGGTCCCCCCGGAGGCCTGCCAGGTGATAGACGCCGAGGGCTCAACCCAGGGACGCATCACCTCGAGCAGGATGTCGCCGACATTGGGCCGCTCGATATGTCTCGGCCAGGTGACACCAGAGCTGGACGTTGCCGGTGGCTCGATCACCATCCGCCTACCCAACGGCAAGAACGCAGAGGCAAGGGTCCTCGGCGAGCACGCGCACTTCGACCCGGAAGGATCACGTCTCCGTGTCTGATCTCAGGTTCACCGACGTCTCGGACACGCCAAAATGGCGGGTTTTCGACGGTGACGTGATCCCGGGCACCTCCCGTGGCAGTGGCAACGACCTGGTTTGGTCGGTTGGTCCGGGTGAGTGGACCATCCTGGGCGACCGCCCTCCAGGTGATGTGGTCGACCTCACCCATGTCAGAGCCATGTTTCGTCTCACCGGTGAGAAGGCAGCGACCGTGATCAACCGGGTCTGCGGTCTCGATCTCACCGACGGCATGTTCCCGAGCGGAGCGGCGGCCCGGACGCTCGTTGCCGGCGTGGCCACCGAGATCGTCCGTGACGACCAAGACGGCGTGCCCTCCTACCTGATTGTCCCGTCCCGGTCGTTCCGCACCTACGTGCGAGACGTCCTCACCGACGCTGCCGGCTAGCGAGTCAGCCCGAGCGGATAGGAAGAGAGAAGCTCGGTGCCATCATCGGTCACCAGCAGCTGCTCCTCGAGCTTGACTCCTTCTCCCCCGTCCTTACGCCCGACGTAGCTCTCTACCGCCAACACCATTCCCGCCTCGACTACCCCGTCGTATCCGGCGGTCTCCCATTCCTCGGGGAAGAACACGGCCGGGTACTCGTCGCAGAGCCCAACCCCGTGGAATTGGGAGGTGTAATGCCGGTACGTCTCCGGATCCGGGATCCAGCTGTTGAACGTGAGCTCCCGGAAAGTCACTCCGGGGTGGATCATCGAGATCGAGTGGTCTATCTGCTCCCGGGCCAGGTCGAACAGCTCCATCTGAGCGGGTGTCGCCTCGTCGTCGCCACACAGCCAGGTCCGCGATATGTCGACACACATCCCGAAGCTGCCGATGAGATCGGTGTCGAAGCCAACCAGGTCACCCCTTTCGATCACCCTGCTGCTGCATTCCTGATACCAGGGGTTGGTGCGCGGGCCCGAAGAGAGGAGACGGGTCTCGATCCACTCCCCGCCACGTTTGATCGACTCGGCGTGGAGATGTGACCACAGCTCTTGCTCCGAGATGCCCGGGACGAGATGGTCTTGCATCACCTCCATCGACTTCTCCGTCGCCGCCATGGCGCATCTCATGGCCTTGATCTCCTCTGGCGACTTGATACAGCGGGCAAGCTCCATGACCTCTTCACCGTTGTGCACGCTGACCCCGAGCTCGGTCAGATGGTGGACGCCTTCGGGATTCAGCTTGTCAGCCGCCAGCCTCGTGTTGCCTCCGCCGTGCTCTCTCAGCAGCTCGTTGATCTCGGCCGCCCATCGCTTGGCTTTGGCATCGAACGTGTTGCCCGCGGCGAAGTAGTACCAGTCGGTGGCGGGGCGAACCTCGTCGATCTCCGGGAAAGGGTCGCTGAGGTGGTAGGCGCGGGAGAACTCGAACTGGACCACATACCCGTCGGCGCCGATGAAGGCGTACCTGGATGCGTTGTGGGTGATCCAAATCTGCATGTTCGTGCTCGAAGTGGCGTAGCGCGCGTTGAGGGGGTCGAACAGAACGATGCCGCCATAGCCGAGCTCGTGGAGCTTCTCGAGGACACGAGCGAGGCGGTATTCGCGCACAACATCCATGTCGGGAAGCTCGAGGCCCTGTCCCTTCCACTCACCGAGGGCGAGGTCCCCTGGGCCGAGGACGTGCCAATTGAGATCCGCCGCGCGTCGGTCGGGGCGAATCTTCGCGGTGTGTCGCGCCAGCCCTCCGGCATGGGCCCGTTTCACTCCGGACAAGATACGCCAGACAGGCCATCGGCGCGGTGTTAGTTTCCTCGAAACTTCAAAGGCGGTTCTCGGTTTGGATGAGGCACGGGCAAGACGAAGGGGACGCCGTCGCCGGGATGACGCGGCCTCCGGCGGCCCGCCGAAACCACAGCAGCCACCCTGGTACCAACCAACTCGCCGCTTCCCCCCCACCGACTTGGTCGGCCCCGAGGAGTTGGAGGCGATCCACCGGGCTTCCCTCCAGATCTTGTCCGAGATGGGCATCGACTTCCTCAACGCCGAGGCCCGCCGCATGCTCGCCGACGCCGGGGCGAGAGTGGATCCCGATTCGGAGAGGGTCCGCTTCGATCCCGAGTTCATCGAGGAGAAGATCAAGACGGCCCCGTCAGAGTTCACCATCCACGCTCGCAACCCCGACCACGACGTTCACATGGGTGGGGACAAGGTTGCCTACACCGCCGTGTCCAGCCCACCCAACGTGGGAGATGAAGCCGGGGGACGTCGGGTTGGCAACCGGAAGGACTTCCAAAACCTCCTGCGAATGAGTCAGACGCTCAACGTCGTCCATCTCTTCGGGGGATATCCGGTGGAACCGGTGGACATCCACCCCTCGGTCCGACATCTCGATGCCATGTACGACATGCTGACTCTCGCCGACAAGGTCGTCCACGCCTACAGCCTCGGGAAGCAGCGAAACCTCGACGTGTTGGAGATGATCAAGATCGCCCGGCAGATCGACGACGCCACGTTGGAGAGCCAACCCTCTGTGGCCAGTGTCGTCAACGCCAGCTCACCCTTGCGATACGACACTCCGATGTTGCAGGGCATCATCGAATTCAGCTCCCGCAACCAGGTGATAGTCATCACCCCGTTCACCCTGGCAGGTGCCATGGCACCGGTCACCGTGGCGGGTGCGCTCGCCCAGCACAATGCCGAGGCACTGGCGGGGATTGCGTTCACGCAGGTGGTTCGGCCCGGGGCGCCGGTGATCTACGGTGGATTCACGTCGAACGTCGACATGCAAAGTGGAGCACCTGCCTTCGGGACCCCGGAGTTCATGCAGACCCAGATGATCACCGGCCAGCTGACCCGTCGCTACAACATCCCCTACCGCTCCTCGGGAGTCAATGCCGCCAATGCCCTCGACGCCCAAGCCGCCTACGAGTCGGTCTTCTCCCTCTGGGGTGCAATCATGGGTGGCGCCCACATGGTGCTCCACGCAGTCGGCTGGATGGAGGGTGGGCTCAGAGCCTCGTTCGAGAAGATGGTCCTCGACGCCGACCTCTGCGCCATGGTGTCGAGATTCATGGACCCGATCGATTTCAGCGATGACGGGTTGGCGTTGGACGCCATTCGCGATGTGGGGCCCGGCGGCCACTACTTCGGCACACAACACACCTTGGAGAGATATCGGGAGGCGTTCTATCAACCCCTGATCTCGGACTGGCGCAACTTCGAGACCTGGGAGGAGGCCGGCAAACCGGAAGCCAAGGAGAAGATGGTTTCCCTGCTCGCCGAATTCATGGCCGCTTACGAGGAGCCGCCGATGGACGACACGGTGCGAGCGGAGCTGACCGAGTTCGTGGAGAGGCGAAAGGCCGAGGGCGGCATCGAAACCGACTTCTGAAATACCCGACCGGTTGTCGCCAGGCCGGTCTTAAGATGCCGCCGCCAGGACAGCCAGGAGAATCGTGTCGAACATCATCGAGGCCCGTGGCCTCGTCAAACACTATCGAGACGTCGTCGCCCTCGACGGTCTGGACTTGTCTGTGCCCGAGGGGACTGTCCTCGGTCTGCTCGGGCCCAATGGCGCCGGGAAGACGACCGCCGTCTCGATTCTGACCACCCTGCTCCAGCCTGATGAGGGAACGGCAACCGTGGCAGGGGCGGACCTGCTCAGCGAGCCACGCGAAGTGCGGCGCCGCATTGGGCTCTCGGGCCAGTATGCAGCCGTAGATGAACACCTCACCGGTTTCGAGAACCTGGAGATGATCGGACGGCTCTATCACCTCGGAAAGCCGAAGGCACGGTCCCGGGCCCGAGAGCTATTGGAGCGTTTCGACCTCGACGAAGCCGGGAACAGGCCGGTGAAGACCTACTCCGGAGGCATGAGGAGAAGGCTGGACCTGGCCTGCGCCCTCATCGCCGAGTCCCCCGTGCTGTTCCTGGACGAGCCAACGACCGGTCTCGACCCACGCAGCCGCATCGAGCTGTGGGGAGTGATCAGGGATCTGGTGAGTAGAGGCGTGACCCTCCTCCTTACCACGCAGTACCTGGAGGAAGCCGACCAGCTCGCCGACGACATCGTTGTGATCGACCACGGACGCGAGATCGCCCATGGGTCATCCGACGAGCTGAAGACGATGGTCGGTGGTGAGAGGATCGAGGTCACCCTGCGGGAAGGTGAGAGCCTGGACGAGGCGGAACACGCCCTGCAGTCGTTCGCCGTGGGCGAGATTCGTTCCGAGCCCCGCATGCGTTCGCTGACCGTCCCTATCACCGGCGGAGCTCAGACCCTGACCGAGGCGCTTCGAGCGCTGGACGGAGCCGGTGTCGCGCTTCGGGACGTTGGCCTGAGACGACCGACGCTGGACGATGTGTTCTTGACCCTCACCGGCCATGTCGCAGAGATACCGGACACCAAGCAGCTGGAAGAGGTGAGCTGATGGACCGCTTCCGTCTCGTCTTCGTCGACGGCGCCGTCGTCGCCAAGCGCAACGTCATCAAGATCATCCGGGTCCCCGAGGTCCTGGTATTCGTCCTGATCTCGCCGATCATGTTCGTGTTGCTGTTTGCGTACGTGTTCGGCGCATCGATCGACATCCCGGGCGGCTCGTATCGGGAGTTCCTGATCGGTGGGATCTTCGCCCAGACCGTCATCTTCGGTGCCACGTTCACCGGCGCCGGTCTTGCCGAGGACATGCAGAAGGGGATCATCGACCGATTCCGCTCGTTGCCGATGTCACGTTCTGCAGTGGTGTTCGGGCGGACGGCCTCCGATGTCGTCTACAACGTGCTGTCGCTGATCATCATGGCCCTCACCGGTCTGATCGTCGGATGGCGGATCCACAACGGTCTGATCGATGCGCTGGCCGGGTTTGGCCTGCTGCTGTTGTTCGCCTACGCCTTCTCGTGGATCATGGCCTATGTAGGCCTGCTGGTGCCGAGCGTCGAGGTGATCAACAACGCCTCGTTCCTGGTGATCTTCCCTCTGACCTTCGTGGCCAACACCTTTGTCCCGTCGGACAATCTCCCGACGCCTCTGAGGGTCTTCGCCGAGTGGAACCCTGTCTCGGCGGTGACCCAGGCGGCGAGGGAGTTGTTCGGCAACATCCCAGCGGGCACACCAGAGCCCACCGTCTGGCCTTTGGCCAACCCGGAGCTCTACACGCTGATCTGGGTCGCGATCATCATCGCCGTGTTCGGTCCGCTCGCCATCCGGAGATACAAGCGAGCTCAGACGAAGAGCTGACCTACCCGATTCGGGAGCGGCGGCGCCCGGCTATGGCGATTGGCCTTGGGTGATATAGCTATGTCCTAGGGGGCTGGTCCAGATGTGGGCGCCGTGGTGGTCTTGGTGGTGGGTCCAGCCATGGTCCTTGAGTTGGTGGTCGTGACGGCATTTCGGGTCCTGATTGGTGGTTGAGGTTTCGCCGCCTTCGGCCCAGGGATCCTGGTGGTCGAGATCGCAGTCTGAAGCTGGGGTGAGACATCCGGGGAAAGTGCACAGGGGTTGGAGGGTCTCGACATGGCGACGGATCGCGGCGGTGGCCTTGCGGGTGAGGGTGTAGATGTGGGTGGGGTTGCCGTGGTCGTCAGTGACGGTGATGCGATGCTCGGCGTCGGGCTGGGACGCGACAATGTGTCGGGCGGTTTCCGCCGTGATCGGCCCCATCCCGCCGACATGTCCGGGTCGGCTCCCGCCCTCGAGCGTTGATGCGGGGACATGAATGTCGACGAGACCCCGACCACCACCGACAGCTTGGTCTCCTAGAAGAAGATCACGGGCGATGTCGGCGCGGAGCTGATCATGCGACCTCCCCGATCGGTCTTGCTTCTTCAACGAGATCATGTGGCCGTTGACTCTGCGGCCTATGGCCCTGGCGTCACCCATCCGCGGACCGAACAGATGTAGATCAGCAGTCCCCGACTCGGTGGGTTCGATGACCAGCCGACGATCCTCGTGAGCGGTCTTCTCTCTCTTCTCGGCGTCTTCGGGGTCGGCCTCGACGCAGAGTCGGCGGATACGAGCCCGTAGCTGACCGACCGTGAGTCTGGGCGCCACCTCAGCCAATTGGGAGACGACGGCACGTGCTGTCTCGTCGGGCACGTGCAACGTGCCGTCTGAAAACACCCGAACCTTGGGGTAGTCGATCAGACCTCGATGGAACAGCTCCCACACCTCGGGGAGACGCTCCACCACGTCAGAGGCCAAACACAACCGGAACTCAGCAGCACGACGAGACAGTGTCAGTGCGGGGCGGAGCTCGTCGGCGGCATACTCAAACGCCTCAGAAAGCCGCTCCGGGTCAGAGTCGCGGCCACCAGGAGCTGCGTACGACATCTCAACAGTGTCGGCCATAGATCCCGCCTGGGAATGAGCCACCAACCGCTCCCGCGCCTGAACCAGACGGACCAGGTCGTAGCCGTTGAGCTGGGAACGATCGACAGAAGCCACCACCGCCGCCAGGTAGGGGCCCGGTGGTATCGGGTTGAGATCAGGCAAGGTCTGACGGTTCGGCTCCGCGCGGCTATCAGCCAGCTCACGACATGTCACCTCATAGGCAAACCGGTCTTCCGCCATGGAGGATTGGTCACTCTCCCCCGGCCAGAGTCCGATCATTTCAAAGTCGTGATCGAACATATGTTCGACGTTACAACACCCAGCCGACAAGAATCAAGAGGGTCGTCGGCGAATCTCCGAAGCTGTTCTCTACGTTGGGTTCTGGAGACATGAATAGGACAGCCCTGATTTCGTTTCTGGCGCTCGCCGTCTCCGCCTGCAATGGGGCGGGGTCTGATACAACAACCACGTCCGCGGCGCCAACGAGCTCCATCGAGACAGCAGCCACCACGTTCCCAATCCACCGACAATGGAGGAGTAAACCTGACTCGACGGTTGCCGGGACTCGTTGGGACGAAGCACAGGCGACTGCGGACGACTCTATTGAAGCCTGGGCGCTGTTCTTCTATCCGTTGCCGCAAGGCAGGCCGATCAGCCTCCCCTCAGGAGAGGAGTTGAAGATTGTCTGGCGCGCTACGGGCGACGGCGACATTGGTATTGATGTGGAAAGCCCCGACGGGCAAGGGCTCGCCCCGTTGTTTGGCCCTGACCCACATGGAGGGTCCAACTGGGACCGGCCTGGGGAAGAGTGGGGTACGGGTTGGCTTTTTCCCGAACCAGGTTGCTGGACCTTTCACAATCAGCGTGACGGGGTGAAGGTCTCCACACTCTCATCCGTGGGCGACAGCACCGGGATGATCCCGAGCAACAGGGCTCACTGGCGAGAGTGCGCGAGAACGGCACGTAGGCGTGCGCACCCGCGACCACTTGCGGCGTCAGCCTCGAGGCGCGGCCGGCAGTTGGGCTGAGACACTCTGTCAGAATTGGCGGGTGAACGATGAGGAAGCAAGGAGGGTCCTCGACGGCGTGGTTGCTGACTTGCGCCGAGAGCCCTACAGGACACTCGTGGCTCGATACCTGGATGAGTCCGATGAGCGCACAGTTGTGGCGGAGTCCGGTGCCCAATACCAAGTCGAGGTGCAAGCCTTCTGGGATAGTCCTCGCCAGCCGGGGAACCTGAGGGTGATCATCGCGATCGATGATGCCGGGCGGCGTGCGTTTTCCCCTCTCTCCACGGACTTCATCGTCGCCTCAGACGGCTCATTCGTGGGTGAGTAGGCCGTCGGACCGGCCGTTCCCTAACGACTCCGACCCCCCGGTATCGCACGTTCTGTTCGGGTGTTTCGGCGTGACGGTCGGTCGCGCTCAGATACCGCTGTTGCGGGCGGTACCCGTCATCTTCTCGAAGTCGAGGCGATAGAGGGCGCACACGACCTCACGGTCACCTTGCTCCCACGACTCCGGCGTCGGTGTGAGCGTGAAGACCTCTAGGGCGGAGTCGAAATAGGGCGTGCCGACGAAGCCATCGAACACATCTCCGCTGCACACGTCGTATGCGTAGCTGTCGATTACATCTTGGCCCGGGTATTCCGACCAGACACCCATGACCGATTCGACGGCGAACACCTCATTGTCGTGTGGTTGTGAGCACGGGATCGCATCGAGGCTGAAGACGACGTCGGTGGCGGCTGGATCGTCGAAGCAGTCCCCTTCGCGGATCGTCATGACATCGAGGTCGCCTGCCTCGACGATCTCGCCGGTGTCACTTCGTGATGCGTCATCGAATCCGACGAAGAAGCTGATGCCGAGCGCAATCGCAGCCACGACGCCAATGCCGATCACCTTGGCGACCCAAGGGTTGGCCGGCTTGTTGTACTCGATGGGAGAGACGGTTTGCTGGTCAACGGAGGGGTCGGGAATCTGCGACCGATATCGGTGCTCGGTCGGGACCTCTTCCGTCGTGGTCCCCGACGAGACCGAGTCCGGATTCTCAACCACCTGATCGGACGCATCGGCGCTCAGACGAGTGTGTGCCTCGCGAATCAGGTCTTCGCTGCTCTTTCGCTCGTTGCTCATGGCGATGACTACATCGGCGAAGACCCCGGGATTCTTGACTGCAATAGAGTCAACTGACATGAGACAGGTCGCCGACAACGTCTTCGCTCTCGGATCGAGGGGGCACAACTTCTATCTCGTGACCGATGGCGACGACGTCACCGTCATCGACGCCGGATGCAGACGGGAATGGTCCAATCTCGAGACGGGGCTCAGGAGCGCCGGGCTCGAACCCGGTCAGATCGCAGGGTTCATGATCACCCATGTCCACAGTGATCACTTCGGCTTGGCCAAGGAAGCCCGATCCCGTGAGCTGCGGGTCGCGGTTCACCAGGACGACGAGGAGCGGGCCCTCGGCCGGTACACCGGCAGATTCAGCGCCCAGGCATCGGATTTGCCCCGTTTCAACCCGATCGCCCTGTGGAACATGATGCCCATGCTCTTGGCCGGGGTCACCAAGATCGACTTCGTGGACTCGGTCGAGACGTTCACGGACGGCCAGGTGCTCGACGTCCCCGGTCGCCCCGTGGCGATTCACACACCGGGGCACACCGAGGGTCACACCATGTTCCACTGCCCGGACCTGGGAGTCCTGTTCACCGGTGACGGGCTCGTAACGGTGGACCTCTTGGGCACCAAGAAGGGGCCACAGATGATCCGGGACGTCTTCAATCTCGACACCGGGCAGGCGCGCTCCTCGCTGGACCGGGTCACTGGTCTGGAGGCCGACCTTCTGCTTCCTGGTCATGGCGCTGCCTGGGCCGGGAGCCCTGCCGACGCGGTGGCACTGGCTCTCGCCTGACTGTCGCAGACCTCACAATCGACTAGGTCCCGGTTCCCCCGGTTGCGGTCAGCGCCATCCGGTCGACCAAGAAGACGACGAAGAACGTTGCCGCCAGGGCGGGCTGGCCCGAGGTGAAGAGAGCCAGACCCCCCGCCAGAAACAGAACCGTCTCCGCGACGAACCTGATCGGGTCACTCAGTTGCCGGGTCGCCTTGGGTGCGATCCACAGACCCCAGATGACCGCAGCCAGCAGCGGCGCGCCGATCCCGGCCAGCCAGCGCAGGGGCGGTTCGACATCGAGGGCGAATCCCCAGTATGCGAATGACGCAAGCAAGCCCAGCTCGAAGAGGAACCTGATCGCCAGCAGGATCGAGCGGAGGCCGGTCAACTAGGTACGCATCGCCGAGCCGGTCGGGTCATACGGCGAGGGCTCTATGACCGTGGCCGGGCGCTCCACACCTACCACGTGGGTGGTCAACTCGGTGCCCACATCACAGTGTTCGCGGTCAATGAGAGCGAGCGCCAGGCTCTTGTCGACCACATGCCCGTACTCACCGGATGTCACGTAGCCGACGCGCTCGTCGTCAGACCAAACCGGCTCGTACTCCGAGCCGTCGGCGTCCTTTGCGTCGATCTCCAACGTGACCAACTTGAGCTCGGCGCTGTCTTCGTCGTGTTCCTTTCGAGCCGCGTCCGCCCCGACAAAGTCCTTCGACCAGTCGATCCACCGGTCCATGCCGGTCATCCCGGGCGTGTAGTCCTGGCGGAACTCCTTCGACCAGATGCCAAAGCTCTTCTCCATACGAAGCGACCCCATGGCATTGAACCCGTACTCGACTGCACCTACCTCCCTCCCCGCCTCGAGGAGAATCCGGCGCAACAGGTTGTGCTCGACGGCAGGGCAATGGATCTCATAGCCCAGTTCCCCGGTGACAGAGATGCGCCCGACCTTGGCCCGTATCAGACCGATGTCCATCTCCCGACAGGCCATGAAACGCATCGCCTCGTTCGACACGTCCTCATGCGTCACCAACTCCATCAAGTCACGTGACCTCGGCCCGCTCAGACCGAAGCCGACGACCGCGTCTGACATATCTCTCACGGCAACCCCGTCTTCGATGTGGTCGTCGAACCACCGCATGTGCCAGGCACGGAGGTAGTACGAGCCCATGATCCACCAGATGCCGTCTCCCCAGTTGAGGACGGTCAGGTCACCCTTCAGCCGCCCATCATGGCCCAGCATCGGCGATAGCCTGATCCGGCCGGGGCCCGGCAGCTTCACCGACATCATCCGGTCGAGCCACCGCTC
>JASFVB010000031.1:0-17692 GCA_050050035.1 Acidimicrobiia bacterium
TGCCGTCTCCCCAGTTGAGGACGGTCAGGTCACCCTTCAGCCGCCCATCATGGCCCAGCATCGGCGATAGCCTGATCCGGCCGGGGCCCGGCAGCTTCACCGACATCATCCGGTCGAGCCACCGCTCTGCGTTGGGTCCAGTGACCTCGTAGCGGGAAAACCCGGTGATGTCGATGATCCCGACGCCGGTGCGAACCTGCCGGCACTCCTCGGCGACGATGTCGAAAGCGTTGGACCGCTTGAGTGTGGGTGTCTCCTCGAAGCCCTCCGGTGCGAAGTAGATGGGGACTTCCAACCCGTACATCTCCCCCCAGTGCGCCCCGTCGGCCGTCATGGCTTCGTAGGCCGGCGACATCCGGTAGGGCCTGGCCTCCCAGAGCTGCTCGTTCGGGTAGGTCATGACGAAACGACGCGAGTAGAACTGCCCGGTCTTCTCCTTGATGTACTCCTGACTCTCGGCGTAGTGCCCGAACCGGGCGACGTCCATGGCAAACGGGTCTTCCTCCGGCTCACCCTCGATCATCCACTCCGCCAACGACTTGCCAACACCACCACCCTGGAGAAACCCGGCCATCACCGCGCAGGCCGACCAGTAGTTACGCAGCCCCGGGACCGGGCCGACCAAGGGGTTGCCGTCCGGTGAGAAGGTGAACGCGCCGTTCACCCAACGCTCGATCCCGGTCCGCTCCAGCACCGGGTAGCGCGTCATCGCCATCCCGATCTCGTTCTCGATGCGGTCGGGCTCGGGGGTGAGCAGCTCGACCCCGTAATCCCAGGGCGCCCCGTCCGGGTTCCAGTGCTTGTGGTCGATCTCGTAGATTCCAACCAGAAGACCGTTGCGCTCCTGACGCATGTAGGTGAAGCCCTCGAGGTCGATCATCATCGGTATCTCGAAGTCCAGCTCCTCGAGCTCCGGGATCTCCTCCGTGATCAGATAGTGATGTGCCAGCGGCGAGACCGGTGCCTCCCAGCCGACCATCCGTGCGGCTTGTTTCGCCCACAGGCCGGCTGCGTTCACGACATGCTCGGCGTGGATCGTCCCCTGCTCGGTGACCACGTCCCAGGTCCCGTCGGAACGCGGGTTCAACTCGACGACGCGGTTGTGCTCGATGACGTCGGCGCCGCGTTGCCGCGAGGCCTTGGCATAGGCGTGGACCACGGCGGAAGGATCGATGTGGCCTTCCCGGTCGGCCCAGAGACCACCGAGGACGCCGGTCGTGTCGATGATCGGGCACCTCTCCTCGATCTCATCGGGCGTCATCAGCCAACAATCGTCGATACCCATCGTCTGATAGATGCGGTAGGTCGCCTGGAGCCACTCCCAACGCTCCGGCGCAGAGGCGACCGAGATACCACCGGTCATGTGCAGGCTGATGTCCTGGCCCGACTCCTCGGAAACCTCACCCAAGAGGTCGATCGTGTAGGTCTGGAGAGCCGACATGTTGGGATCGGCGTTGAGGGCGTGCACGCCTCCGGCGGCGTGCCAACTAGAGCCGGCCGTCAGGATGGACCGCTCGACGATGGCGACATCGGGCCAGCCATACTTGGTGAGGTGATAGGCGACACTCGCCCCGACGACGCCGCCACCGATGATCACGACCCTGTACTGCGTCTTCACTCGATCTCCTCATTCATTGCCCGACGGAACTTAACGAATTCACCACCTCACTGCTTGTGCCGTTGAGCGGCACCTGTACCATCACACGGCACAGTGACACCACATGATTTCCCCTCCGACCTGGAGATCGCCTACTCGGCAAAACCGAAGCCCATCGACGAGATCGCCACGGACTTCGGCATCGAGGCAAACGAGCTGATCCCGTTCGGGAGCACCAAGGCAAAGGTCCATCTCGACATCCTGAGAAGAGTCGGCGCCAATCCCAAGGGCAAGTACGTGGATGTGACCGCCATCACGCCAACACCCCTGGGAGAGGGCAAGACGACGACCACGATTGGGCTCGTCCAAGGTCTCGGCGCCCTCGGTCACAAGTCCATCGCGTGCATCCGCCAACCGAGCATGGGCCCGACTTTCGGCATCAAGGGTGGAGCCGCCGGTGGCGGCTACAGCCAGGTCGTGCCGATGGACGAGTTCAACCTGCATCTGACCGGCGACATCCACGCCATAACGGTGGCGCACAATCTGGTCGCCGCGGCCATCGACGCCCGCTGGTATCACGAGGGAAGACTGACTGACGACCGACTCCACGAGATCGGGCTCGAGCGTCTCAACATCGATCCGAACAAGCTGAGCTGGCGGCGAGTGGTCGATGTCAACGATCGTGCATTGCGCAACGTGGTCATCGGCTTGGGCGGGTCGGCGGACGGACGCCCTCGGGAGTCCGGATACGACATCACGGTCGCCAGCGAGCTCATGGCCATCCTCGCCCTTGCCGACGGAGACAGCTACGCGTCGGCACTCAAGAACCTCAGGGACCGTTGCGGCCGGGTCGTGGTCGGATCATCCAAGGGAGGAGAGCCCATCACACTCGAGGATCTCGGGGTGGCGGGCGCCGTCACGGTTCTGATGCGAGAGACCCTCCATCCAACGCTCATGCAAACTCTCGAAGGCCAGGCCGCCTTCGTCCACGCCGGGCCCTTCGCCAACATCGCCCACGGGAACTCGTCGATCCTCGCCGATCGGGTGGCACTCCATCTCGGCGACTTCGTGGTCACCGAGTCGGGCTTCGGAGCGGATATGGGGATGGAGAAGTTCTTCGACATCAAGTGCCGGGTCTCGGGCTTGAAACCGGATTGTGTGGTCCTCGTGGCAACGGTCCGCGCCCTCAAGACGCACGGTGGCGGTCCGAAGGTCGTGGCCGGACGTGAGTTGGATCGGGCCTACACCGAGGAGAATCTGCCGCTCCTCAGGGCAGGCATGGCCAACCTCGAGGCCCACATCGCGACGGCGCGCTCGTATGGGGTTCCTGTCGTCGTGGCGATCAACCAGTTCCCGACCGACACCAAGCGAGAGCACGATCTCATCAAGGAGATGGCGATGGCAGCCGGGGCTGTGGACGCCGTCACCTCGGAGCACCACACACTCGGCGGCGAAGGAGCGCGAGATCTGGCGGCCGCCGTCGCAGACGCTTGTGACCAGTCGAGCACGTTCGACTATCTCTACCCGCTCGACCGCTCGATCAAGGAGAAGATCGAAGCGATAGCGACCAAGGTGTACGGAGCCGGGGAGGTCGAGTACTCCCCACTGGCCGACAAGCAGATCGCGGACTTCGAGCAGGCAGGCTTCGGATATCTCCCGATCTGCATGGCGAAGACACATCTCTCGATCAGCCACGATCCGAACCTGAAAGGCGCGCCGACCGGGTTCACCCTGCCGGTTCGCGAGGTTCGAGCCTCGACCGGCGCCGGGTTCATCTACCCCCTCCTCGGAGAGATGCGGACGATGCCCGGTCTGGGGGCGACGCCCGCCTACATGAAGGTCGATATCGACGACGACGGGAACGTGGTCGGGCTGTTCTGATGGCCGGCCGTTCCTCGCTCGCCCGGGTCGTGAGGCTTCCGACAACACATGGGTAGACGAGGAGGTCGGAGCGAGCCGAGGCTCACCGTCATCTTCTGGCGGGACATCCCGGCCCAGGTGAGGGCAAACGCGGGCAGGGACCGAGCCGCCGCCGAGCTTCCCAACCGATTCATGATCGCGGTGGATCGAGCAGCGATGGTGGCGGGGAAGACGAAGGTCGACGAGTACGTGGCCGAGTGGCGAGAGGAGACCCGTCCGTGCGGGCCCGATCTCCAGGCCGAGGCGAACTCGGAGGCGGCACGGCTGACAGAGGAATACCCGCAACCACTGATCAGGTCATACATCCGCAACGGAGGTCGTGACCCGAAGTCGGCACAGCAAGCTGGATCAGGTCGATAGACCTCTTCGGAACCCGTCCCAACATGCCGACGTTTGGTGGGCAATGCGGTCGAGGTCGACTTCTGTCGTGGTGTCCCTGCTGATCCTGTCGACGCTGGCGGTGCCCCTCCCGACGCGAGCCTCGGTGGACACCTTCATCGACGACGACACATCACGTTTCGAGCCATTCGTCGAGACGGCCCACTCTCAGGGTTTGATCTTCGGGTGCAATCCGCCGGAGAACGATCGAGTTTGCCCTCACGACCCGGTGACTGGTGGGACCATGGTGCTGATGCTGGCCCGCGCCGTCGGGCTGACTCCCCAGTCCGTGGACCAATTCGTCACCTCCGACGGGACCCTTGGTGGCCTGGCGCTCAACGCACTGAGGGGGGCCGGGGTCCCGCTCGACTGCGATTCCGACGGGTCATGCCTCGATCGACCGATATCGAGAGCCGAGATGGCGGCCCTCTTCGCCAAGGCGTTTCGATGGGACGAGCGTGTGGACGGGTCGCGGTATGTGGACATCGACGGCTCTCCGTTCCAGGACCAGATCGCCACTCTCGCCGCTCACGGCGGGCTTCTTCCCTGCGACTCGCCGTTGGACACGAGGCTTTGTCCCGAAGCCCACGTCGAACGAGCCGAGGCGGTCTTCGCCATCGTCTCCGTCATGGGTCTCGATCCCGAGGTCTCGAGACGCTCCCCCGAGCCGGAGCCTCTCGGTTTCAGCGACAGCTTCGACTCACTGACACTCTGGGACGGGAGAACCCCGAGCAGCCGCAACCGCGTCAGCCTCACCTCGGCCGGCTACGAGGGTTCCGGGTTGAGAGTCGACATCCCGGAGGGCTCCCACTTCGGCGCCGACTTCCACCTGCACTTGAAAGACACGCCGGTCGCGCAGTCGGATCGTCTCTACTTCCGCTACTACCTGAAGCTCGATGCCGACTGGAGCACGTCGACCAGTGGCAAACTGCCCGGCTTCTCAGGTGTCTACGGGAGCACCGGGAAAGGTGGGTATCCGAGCAGCCCGATGACACCGGGATGGTCGGCGCGGCTGATGTTCTCACCGGCCAGAGACGATGACACCAGGGTCAGGCTCGGCTACTACGTCTATCACCTCGGTCAAGAGACCCGATACGGCGACGGCGTCGGATGGAACGAGGCCGGGAGACTGGAGCCTGGCGAGTGGTATTGCCTCGAGGGCCAGGTTGCGATGAACACGCCCGGCATAGCCGACGGCTCATTGCAGGCATGGGTGGACGGGACCCCGGCCCTCGACATCTCGGGACTCGAGTTTCGCCGCCCCGAAGAGCCCGACATCAGCATCGAGTCGTTCTGGTTCGATGTCTACTACGGGGGCAAGCAGGTTCCTGCTCGTGACCTCGGGCTCACTTTCGACGAGGTGGCGGTGGACACACACAGGGTGGGTTGTGCCGGCGGGTCGGGCATGGAGCGGAGCACCGAAGGAGACTTCACCGGCAACGGTGTCGCCGACACGGTCATGTGGAAGACCTGTCCCCTGGGCACGTGTCTCGTGGTGGAGACCCGCTCGCGCGACGGCAGCACGACCACGAGAGAGTTGCCCGACCCTGCTTGGTTCAGCCTGGAGTCACATCGTCTCGGGATGGCCTCCGGGGACGTCGACGGTGACGGGGAAGATGAGGTCGTCTATCGAGGGCGATGTGACGACTCGCGAAGATGCTGGCGAGTCCACACCGACGTGCTCGACCGGCGCGCTCCGATCGAGAACTGGGGCGACGGCGGGCGTTTCTCGACCGACACCAAGACACCGCTGCTGGCGGACTGGGACGGCGACGGGAGAGACGACCTCGCCTACCAGGGTGTCTGCGGGAGCGACCAGCATCCCTGCTGGAGGGTTCAAGCGTCGACCGGCTCGACTTTCGCCACGCCGTCGGACTGGGGGCCCACACCCCATCGCGGGGTCGTCGCCATACCTGCGGACGTCGACGGCGACCAGCGTGAAGACCTCCTGTACCAGGCTGAATGCGATACCGGGACCTGCTGGTTCGCACAGGTCTCGACAGGGACCGCCTTCGCACAGCCCTTGGAGATGGGTCACGTCACAGAGGCCGAGGCGTCTCATCTTCAGCTGATCGACTTCGATGGCAACGGCACCACCGATTTGGTCACCTGGGCCTCGGCCCGATCGACGTCGAGGATCGAGGTCCGGTTTGCAGGTGCTAGTGGCCTGAGCGCACCGGTCCTCCTGGCGGAGCTCGATAGACAAGTCGACGACGTCCTGCTGGTGCGTGCGGAGACCTCCTCGCCGATACGGGCCGTGGTCACCGCCGACTGTCAGGACGGTGATGTCTGTCGGGAGTTGTTGTATGCGGCCTCAGAGCGTGAGCTGGCCAATCGCGATCGCTATCGGGACGTCACCCATCGACGTCTTGGCCTGCCGCCAATCACCTAACGGATGTCCATGAAACCGGCATCCTCACAGACCTTGAGCATCCGGCGGATGTCGTCGTAGTCCCCTGCATCGACGGCGACCCACCTGTCCACCAAGCCGATGTCGAGGACGTCCCGCCCCGCCGCGTCGAGATGGATACTGGTGAGCACGTCGCGGACGGTCTCGCGAAAGCCGGTGTCGAATCTCTTCGAAACCGCCATGGGCTGGATGGTCGATGGTCCGAGCGCGTCGATGACCCTGAGATTGGAGGTCACCTCGGGATGGTCTCGCATCTCGATCGCCAGGACCTGTGAGTCGATGGCGGATGCGTCCACACCCCCGGCCGCCACCATCCGAATGGACTCCTCGTGAAAGCCGGATTGGATCACCTCGGAGAAGAACCCGTCGGTCTCACCATTCGACACCAGGTGATACCTGGTGATCCCATAGCCTGACTGGGATAGCGGCTCGTTGTAGCACCACGACCGACCCCGGAGGTCTTGGAATGACTTCGCCGGATCGTCGCGTCGCACGATGACGTCCGAGTAGTAGATCGGCTTCCCGCCGTACCGGTCACCCTGGAGGACCGGAGCGGCAACGGGCACGGCAGGGGAGATCCCCTCTCTTTCGAAGGTGACGTAGGGGAGGCTGCACACGAAGCAGATGTCGTTGACATCGTTGCGACAGGACTCGTAGTCATCTTCGATCACGAGCTCGGTGCTCATGCCGAGTCTCTCCCCTACCGCGTCGGCGATCGCCCGGTACACCGGCGTCATGTTCGGGGCGAGAAACGAGCCAACACGCAGATCGGCCATCGGCGGGACCCTAGACGCACAAGTCCTCACTCCCCGAGATGGCCGTCACGTCCGTCGCACCAACCTTCGACCGTCAACAGCAAGCCGCGCGGGTCAGCGAACCTCCGGTAGTTGCGCCCGTATACGGGCCAAACCGCCTCGAGAAAAGGCCGATGCGAGCACGGTCCGGGTTCTCGAGGTAGTTAGTGCCATATATGGCACTAACTACCTGAGGTTCGATAACCCACCTACGGGGTGCGGCGTTTGATCTCCTCAACCACCGCCGGCACCACCTCCCGGAGGTCACCAAGGACGGCGTAGTCGGCCTTGGTGACCATCGGAGCCTCAGCATCGGTGTTGATGGCGATGACCGTCTTCGAGGCCATCATGCCCACCCAGTGCTGGATCGCACCGCTGATGCCACAAGCTATGTACACGTCCGGGGCGACCACCGTCCCGGTTTGCCCGACCTGATCGGAATGTGGGCGCCATCCGTTGTTGGTGACGACCCGGGAGCAACCGACCACACCGCCAAGTAGCTCGGCCAACTCCTCCAGAGGCTCGAACCCCTCCGGGCTGCCGACGCCGCGCCCGCCACTGACGACGACGGGCGCCGTCGCCAGCGTCACGCCTTCGGTCGTGACCTCGCGGTCGACAACCTTGGTCACCAAGTCATCGTCAGAGAGCTCTGGCGTGAAGTGCTCGACGGACGCCTCGCCGGGAGAATCGGCCGCTGCGGCTTCGACACTGTGCTCGGTGATCGTCACCAGCTTGATCGGTGCCTCCAGAGTGGTCTCCTCGAGCAGCGAGCCACCCCACCGTGTCCTGGTGATCTTCCAGAGGTCTCCCGAGGGGTCGATCTCGGTGCAGTTGGCCACCATCGGAAAGCCGGTGATTGCTCCGACGTGGGCCATCACCTCGTTGCCGCGCTCGGTGCCCGTCGCCACCACGGCTTTCGGCGTCTGAAGCACCGTCAGCTGGGCGAGGGCCTCGCCCCAAGCCGCCGGCGAATAGTCGTCGAGTCTCTCGTGTGTCACGACGTGCTGCTTGGCGACTCCGTAGGGGCCGAGACCCTCGATCTCTGCGCCGATGCTCACCGCATGAATCTCCTCACCGAGGGACCGGGCCGCGGTGAGCCCCTGGAGAGCGCTCTCCTCGACTACCCCTCGGTCGTGAGTGATCAGTACGAGGATCACGAGCCGAGCACCTGGAGACGTTCGAGCACGTCGACGATGTCAGTCGGATCGGTGAGGATGGTGGTCTCCGACACCTCCTGGACCGGGGTGAGGAGTCGGACCATGCTCTGTCCGCTCCCCACGCGCTCCCGTGGGATGTCTCGGACCTCGACCTTCTTGGCGTTGAGCCTGCCCTTCAACGTCGGATAGCGGGGCAAATTGATGCCCTCCTTGACGGCTACGACGGCCGGCAGCGGAAGCCTGTAGATCTCGGATCCCGTCGCGGTGTCGCGTGTCAACCGGACGGACCCCTCCTCCACCTCGATTCCCTTGACGCCACTCACGATCGGGCGCCCGAGAGCACGTGCGACGCGGATCCCCACCTGGAAGCCCCCCGAGTCGGCGGACTCGTTGCCGAAGAGGATCAGGTCGTAACCGCCATCGCCCTCCAACTCCGCGACGGTCTCCGTGATCGCGCTCGCAGTCGAGATCGGGTCCCAGTCGGAGCCGTCGGAAGGCACCAGCACGGCCTCGTGGGCGCCCACAGCCAGTGCGGCCCTGAGCTGTTCCTCCGCCTCGGGTGGGCCCAAGGTCAGAACGGTCACCGTCCCGTCGGTCTTCTCGGCGATCTGCACGGCCTCCTCGACTGCGCACTCCTCGTGAGGGCTCACCGTGAACGACAGGAGACTGGTGTCGATTGCCTGGCCGTCGTCGGTCAGGACGATCCGCGCCCCGGGTGCCGGTACCCGTTTCACACAAACGAGGACTCGCAAGGGTGTCAGCCCTTCATCCGCGAGTTGTCAGGGTCGAAGAGGGGTGTGCTCCCCGCGACCGCCACCTTCACCGGGTAGGTCTCGTTCATGTACATGACTCGAAGGTCGGTTCCGACCGTTGCGTGCTCGGGTGGGAGATACGCCAACAGGAGATACTTGCCCACAGAGGGGCCGGCACCCGCGCTCGTCACCCGCGAGATCCTCCCCTTCGAGTCGACTATCCGCTCGCCATCCTGGGTCAGAATCGGCTCGTTGCCCCCGGTGGGGTACCTGGGGATGCCGGCGGAGGACGTGTGATCCTCAACGGTGAGAGTGCAGAGGATGGCAGCAGGGTCCTCCTCGCGCGCCTCGAGGTAGGCCTCCTTCCCGATGAAGTCCGCCGCCTTCACACGTGGACGGGCCAGACCGGCCTCCACCGGGTTGTACTCCGACTCCAGCTCGGCGCCCATGAGACGGTATCCCTTCTCCAGACGACCCGACGTCCCGTAGACGCCGGCTCCCACGGGGACGACGTCGTGCTCCTGACCCGCTTCCCAAAGCGTCTCCCACAACGCGAGCCCATGCTTCATGTCGGTGTAGATCTCCCAGCCGTGCTCCCCCACATACGAGATACGAAGCAGACGCACCGGAATCGACCCGATCGTGATCTCCTTGGTCCATCCGTATGCAAGGCCCTCGTCTGAGACATCGTCGTCGGTGACCTTCGCCAGGACGTCGCCGGCCTTGGGCCCCCACAGGCCAACGGTGCAGATCTCGGAGGTCTTGTCCTCGAACACCACCGAGCCGTCGTCAGGGAGGTGCTTACGGAACCAATGGCTGTCTCTGGGGCCGTCGAAGCCGCCAGATATGATCCGGAAACGGTCATCGGCGATGCGCATGAGAGTCAGGTCGGCCTTGAAACCGCCCTCACTGGTGAGAAGTGGCGTGTATACCGATCGACCCACCGGCTGGTCGCATTTGTTGACGGTCATCTTCTCCATGTAGTCCACGACCCCGGGCCCGGAGACCTCGAAGATGGCGAAGGCGGTGACGTCCACCATGCCGACGCCATCTCGCATGGCCAGATGCTCGGCGTTCTGGATGGGTGACCACCATCTGGCGTCCCACTCGTGGGGTCTGTCGGGGATCTGGTCGGCGTACTTCTCGAGGAGCGGGGCGTTGTGCTCGTACCAGTGCGGGCGCTCCCAGTTCCCTGCCTCGAAGTACACCGCGCCCAGAGCGGAAGTCGCCGGGTGGAAGGGGCTGAGACGTAGGTCTCTCCGGCTCTCCCACTGCTCCCGGGGATGGACGATCCCATAGGTCTTGTTGAAGTGCTCAGCACACCTGGCGAGGATGTGCTCCTCGGTTCGCTGGTTGTCGTAGAAACGCGCCACGTCGGAGGCGTGGGGGTCGACCTCCGGGTATCCCTGGGTCATCCACTCGGCGATGGCCCGGCCGGTGCCGGGGCCCTCCTTGATCCAGATCGCAGCACACGACCAGAGGTTTCCGACCTCGGTCTCGCCCACCAGCGGCATGGCGTCCGGAGTCAGTGAGAGCAGCCCGTTGATCCCATAACGCATCTCTGCCTCGCCGAGGAAAGGCATCAGCTCGAGTGCCTGCTCCAGTTGTGGGTCGAAGTCCTCCTGTGTCAAGGGCAGCTCGGTTGGCGAGAGACGAGCCTCGTCGATGGAGGGGATCGTGTCCGGATGGTGGAAGATCGGGCGGTGGGCATAGGAGCCGACCTCCATCGACCCCGCGGTCTGCCGCTCGTAGCAGAAGGTGTCCATGTCGCGGACGATGGGGTAGCCGATCTCGTTGCCCGTCGCCTGGAGGACCTCCAGCGGCCCCACGTCGATCATCTGGTGGACGGCCGGGGTCAGGGGTATCGATGCGCCGGCCATCTTCGCGATGCGTGGCGACCAGATCCCACAGGCGACCACGACGTATTCGCACTCGATGCGGCCACGGTCGGTCACCACCGCGGTGACACGACCGTCGTCGGTCTCGATATCCATGACCTCGGTGTTCGGTGACACCGTGAGAGCACCTTTGTCCATCGCACTCTGACGCATGAGAGTGCCTGCCTGAAGTGAGTCGACGACCGACACCGACGGTGTGTAGAAGCCACCGAGCAGTATGGACTCGTCGACGAACGGGACGAGTTCCTTGATCTCCGAAGGGCCGATCAGATGGGATTCGATCCCCCAAGTCTTCGCCGAAGTCATCCGGCGTCGCAGCTCCTCCATCCGCGCCTCGGTTCTGGCCACCTCGATGCCACCACTGGTGGTCTGCACACCCATTGCCTCGTATTGGTCCTGGCTGTCACGAGTCAGGTGGGTCATCTCCTTGTTGTGATCGACCGGGAAGATGAAGTTCGACGCATGTCCCGTTGAGCCTCCCGGGTTGGGCAGCGGGCCCTTGTCGACCTGGACGATGTCCTTCCATCCCAACTCGGCGAGATGGTGTACCACCGAGTTGCCCACGATCCCTGCTCCGATGACCACCACATGGGCCGAGGTTGGCGTGTCGCTCACAGTCGTCCCTTCCTTCTCATCTCTGGCTTACCGTACAGCGGACCAGGCAGCCGCCACCAGGAAGAACTGCTTTCCACGACGTGTCTTCCCGGATAGACTCACGCTCCAATTCCCACTGTACAGTACACGTCCCACACAGTGGCACGGCGGGAGGAGTACGGATGGCAGAAGAAGAGCTGGACCTGTCCACACTTCCTGATGATGAGCTCGTCGCGCAAATGCACGACGACCTCTACGACGGTCTCGCCGACGAGATCGACGAAGGGACACGCATCCTCCTCGACCGTGGCTGGAGCGCGTCGAAGGTCCTCAACGACGCCCTCGTCGAGGCCATGCGAATCGTCGGCATCGACTTCCGTGACGGGATCCTCTTCGTGCCCGAGGTCCTCCTGGCCGCCAAGGCCATGAAGGCAGGGATGGCCGTCCTCCGCCCACTGCTGGCCGAGACCGGCGCCGAGACCATCGGCACCGTCGTGATCGGCACGGTCAAGGGTGACATCCACGACATCGGGAAGAACCTGGTGGCGATGATGTTGGAAGGCGCCGGCTTCGAGGTGATCGATCTCGGCATCAACACCGACGCCGAGGCGTTCCTCCAAGCCCTCGAGGATCACCAGCCCGACATCTTGGGCATGTCTGCCCTGCTCACAACGACGATGCCATACATGAAGGTCGTCATCGACACGATGGTCGACAAGGGTGTTCGCGACCACTACATCGTCCTGGTCGGCGGCGCTCCGCTCAACGAGGAGTTCGGAGAGGCCGTGGGTGCCGATGCCTACTGTCGGGATGCCGCTGTCGCCGCCGACACCGCCAAGCAACTGGTCGCGGAGCGACGTGGCGCCGCCTGACGGAGCACCTTCGGTTCTGGTCCTCGGGTGCGGGGCCCTGGCGAGGGAGCTGCTCGACGTCGCGGTCCGCAACGAGCTCGCCAACCTGCGTGTCGAATGTCTCCCAGCAGTCCTCCACAACACACCGGAGAGGATTCCCGACGCAGTCAGAGAGCGTCTCGAGCGAGCGTCGGGATACGAGCAGGTGTTCGTTGCGTACGGCGATTGCGGCACAGGTGGCTTGCTCGACGCCGTCCTGGACGAGTTTGGCGTCGAGAGACTCCCCGGAGCCCACTGTTACGAGTTCTTCGCCGGGCGTGACCTCTTCGCGACCATGCACGACGATGAGCCCGGGACCCTCTACCTGACCGATTACCTGACGCGTCACTTCGACCGGATCATCTGGCGCGGTCTCGGTCTCGACCGCTGGCCCGAGCTCCGCGACGACTACTTCGGAAACTACGTGAGGGTCGTGTACCTGGCTCAGACCGACGACGGGGCTCGAACCACGGAAGCCCAAGACGCGGCGAGACGCTTGGGGCTGGAATTCGAAAGACGCTTCGTCGGCTACGGCGAGATGGAGCCGGCGCTGGTCGAGATCGGAAGGGCGTCATGATCCCCACCGTGGTCTCCCCCTACCTGAGAACGCCACCCGGGAGAAACCCATGACTGACCTGGCGACCAGACCCTCATCGCAAGTGCTGCACTCATCGATCCTCGACTCGATCGGTGGGACGCCGCTGCTCTCGTTGAATGGTGTCTGGGCAAAGCTCGAGTACCTCAACCCGTCGGGATCGATCAAGGCTCGCGTCGCTCACTACATGATCGAGCGGGCCGAGGAGGAGGGGTTGCTCGCCCCGGGCGACACCATCGTGGAAGCCAGCAGCGGCAACACCGGCAACGCCATGAGCATGGTCGCCGCCGCCAAGGGATACCGGATGGTCGTCGTCATGCCCCGCGGTCTGTCCAACGAACGTGTCCAGATCTCCCGGGCCTTTGGAGCCGAGGTGGAGCTCGTCGGGGACTTCCACGTCAACGAGGCCGTCCTGCGCGCATACGCGCTGGGTCGGAGGTCCGGGTATTTCTGCCCCCAGCAGTTCGAGTCGGAATGGAACATCAAAGAGAACGAGACATGGCTCGGTCCGGAGATCCTCGATCAACTGCCCCGCGGCGTCGCCCCCGATGCCTTCGTCATGGGCGTCGGCACCGGCGGCACTCTCATCGGTGTGGGTCGTGCATTTCGGGCGGCCAACCCGCGGGCCCTCACGATCGGGCTCGAACCAGACGAGTCGTGCACGCTCCTCTGTGGCGAGGTCGGCCGTCACGTCATCGAGGGCATCTCCGATGGCTTCGTTCCGGGAATCGTCGCCCGTAACATGCGTGAGGTCGATGAGTTCGTCGCCGTCAGCGGCGATGAGGCCCTGAACGAGATGCACCGCCTCGCCTCTGAGCACGGTCTGCTCGTCGGTCCCAGCTCCGGTGCTCACATGGTGGCCGCTCGACGTCTTCGCGAACAACGACCAGAGCTGGAGAACGTCGTCACGATCCTGTGCGACGAGGGTGAGAAGTACCTGTCCGAGCACTTCGTGGAGACCCCATGACCCACACCGTCGTCTCCTCCCCCACCCGGGAAGTGGTCATCGGCTTCGATCAGCCATTCGTCATCATCGGGGAGCGCATCAACCCGACAGGCCGAAAGCTCCTCGCCGAGGAGATGAAGAACGGTGACTTCTCACGCGTCGAGGCCGACGCCGTCGCCCAGGTCGAGGCCGGGGCTCACATGCTCGACGTGAATGCCGGCATCCCCCTGGCCGACGAGCCGGCCATTCTGGCCGAGACGATCAAGCTCGTTCAGTCCATAACCGACGTCCCTCTCTCGATCGACTCGTCGATCGTCGACGCCCTGGCCGCGGGTCTGGCCGTCTATCAGGGCAAGCCGTTGGTCAACTCGGTGACGGGTGAGGACGAGCGTCTCGAGTCCGTGCTGCCGCTGGTGGCCAAGCATGGCGCTGCCGTGGTTGCCATCAGCAACGACGAGACCGGCATCTCCGAAGACCCCGATGTCCGATACGAAGTGGCGGAGAAGATCGTCAACCGAGCCGCCGACCACGGCATCCCCAAGGAAGACGTCGTCGTCGACCCCCTGGTCATGCCGATCGGTGCAATGCCCACCGCCGGCCAACAAGTGTTCCATCTCACGGCCCGGCTCCGGAGTGAGCTCAAGGTGAACACGACACTCGGCGCATCGAACATCAGCTTCGGGCTGCCCAACAGAATCGGAATCAACGCTGCCTTTCTGACCATGGCGGCGTCGAATGGGCTCACGTCCGCCATAACCAACCCGCTGGAGAGTGAGGTGCGCCAAGCGATCATGGCGGCCAACGTCCTCAACGGTGTCGACCCCGATTGTGTGAGCTGGATCCAGGCCTACCGCCAGCCCAGCGAGGCGGGTGACCGAGCTCGTCGCCGCACCGGGCGACGGAACCGTGGCTGAGAGTTCCCATGTCCTCTTCACGCCGTCAGGGCGTCAGGGAGCCGTAGCAACAGGCGCCACTGTGCTCGACGCCGCCCGTGAGCTCGGCGTCGACCTCGACTCCATCTGCGGAGGACGGGGCATCTGCGGACGGTGCCAGGTCCAACTCGGCTCGTCGAAGACGATCACTCTCGACCCGGCGAAGGTCTCGGCGCCGGGACCTGCCGAGTTGAAGTACGAGGGAGCGAGACCACTGCGGGAGGGCAACCGTCTCGGATGTCAGACGAGGGTTCTCGAAGACGTCGTCATCGATGTCCCGGTAGAGAGCCAGGTCCATCGCCAGGTCGTGAGGAAACGGCCCGAGGTGCCGGACATAGAAGTCGACCCGGTCGTGCGTCTCTACTACGTCGAGGTTCCCGACGCCACCCTCGGCGATGCGACCAGCGACCAACGACGGCTCCTCGATGCACTGGAGAGCGAATGGGGTCTCGTCGGCCTGAAGATGGACCCGAGAGCCCTGCCCGATCTCCAGAGTGGGCTGGCCGGCGGATCCGTGACGGTCGCCGTCCACGATGGCACCGACATCACCGCAGTCTGGGCCGGGTTTCACGACACGTCCGTGGGAATCGCCTTCGACGTGGGCTCCACGACCATTGCCGGCCATCTCTGCGATCTGAGAAGCGGCGAGGTGCTCGCCACGCACGGCGAGATGAACCCACAGATCAGATTCGGTGAGGACGTGATGAGCCGGGTCTCCTACGTGATGATGAACGAGGGCGGCGCAGCCGACCTCACCAGAACCGTTCGCGAGGCCCTCGACCGCACCGTCGGCGAGCTCGTCAGCCAGGCCGGTCTGGATCGAGAGGACGTGCTAGAGATCGTGGCGGTGGGAAACCCGATCATGCATCACATCCTCCTGGGGCTCGACCCGACTCCTCTCGGTGCTGCGCCGTTCAGCCTCGCGACCGACCAGGCCGTCAGGATCGAGGCCCCGGAACTCGGTTTGAGGGCCCACCCGCGGGCGAGGGTCTACGTGCTCCCGTGCGTAGCGGGCCATGTCGGTGCCGACGCTGCGGCGGCGATGTTGTCCGAAGCCCCGCATCGGAATGATGCGATTCAGCTCATCGTCGACGTGGGCACGAACGCAGAAATCGTGCTCGGCAACTCAGAGCGAATCCTGGCCGCATCCAGCCCGACCGGACCGGCCTTCGAGGGTGCTCAGATCTCGGCCGGCCAAAGGGCAGCGCCTGGGGCAATCGAACGAGTGCGGATCGACCCCAAGACCTATGAGCCACGGATAAGGGTCGTGGGAGGCGAGCTCTGGTCGGACGAGGAGGGCTTCTACGCCGAGATGGCGGAGACGCCGGTAACCGGCATCTGCGGTTCGGGGATCATCGAGGTGGTTGCCGAGTTGTTCTCCGCGGGCGTGGTGGATTCCGATGGTGTCATCGTCGGAGACCTCGACACCGACCGTTTGGTGGCCGACGGTCGTACGTTTGCCTACGTCCTCTGGGCCGATCCGGAGATCGTCATCACACAGGCAGACATCCGGGCCATCCAGCTGGCGAAAGCGGCCCTGCGTGCAGGTGTCGAGCTGCTGATGGAGCACTACGGAACCGAGACGGTCGATCAGATTCGCCTCGCCGGTGCCTTCGGGAACCACATCGACCCGCGATACGCCATGACGCTCGGCATGATCCCCAAATGCGACCTCGACTCGGTCTCCGGTGCGGGCAACGCCGCCGGTTCGGGGGCGATCATTGCCCTTCTCAGCGCCGACGCCCGGGAGGAGGTCGAACAACTGGTCGAGCGGGTGGAGAAGATCGAGACTGCGACCGAGCCAGGATTTCAGACTCACTTCGTCTCGGCGCTCGGCATCCCGTACAAGGACCCGGAGCGACCACAGCGCAGGAGAAACAGGAGAAGAGCCAGTGCCTGAACGAACCAGTCGAAGACGTGGCGGTGGCCGCGACGCGCGACGTGCGGCGCGCACCGCAGAGATGCTGGCCACCGTCCCCTATCTGACGAGGTCGATGCCGCCCTACGAGATTCTCGGGGAAGAAGGGCTAAGCGTCATCGAGAAGAATGCGGACACCATCCTCGAGGAAGTCGGTGTGGAGATCGTCGAGTTCCCCGAGGCATTGGAGATCTATGCCGCCAACGGTGCCGACGTCGAGGGGACGCGAGTCAGGTTCCCACGGGGGATGTGCCGTGAGATCATCCAGGCGACGGCACCCTCGAAGTACACCCAACATGCCCGCAACCCGGAACGATCGGTGGAGATAGGCGATCCGCACATGGTCATGGTCCCGGCATATGGGCCGCCGTTCGTGCGCAATCTCGAGGATGGGCGGAGATACGCCACCATCGAGGACTTCCGCAACCTGGTGAAGCTGGCGTACATGTCGTCGTCGATCCACCATTCGGGTGGGACCGTGTGCGAACCGGTCGACCTCCCGGTCAACAAGAGACACTTCGACATGGTGTACAGCCATATCAAGTACAGCGACAAGCCGTTCATGGGCTCGGTGACGCATCCCGATCGTGCTCGAGACACCGTCGAAATGGCCAAGATCCTCTTCGGGGAGGATTTCATCCAGGAGCACACGGTCATCACGTCGCTGGCAAACGCGAACTCGCCTCTCTCCTGGGACCAGGCCATGCTGGGGTCGGCGAAGGTATACGCCGAGAACAACCAGGCCGTGCTCATCGCCCCGTTCATCCTCGCCGGTGCGATGGCGCCCGTCACCACGGCCGGAGTGGCCGCGCAGACGCTGGCCGAGGCATTGGCGGGGATGGCCTTCACCCAGATGGTGAGACCCGGTGCGCCCGTGATCTTCGGATCGTTCGCCAGCTCCATGTCGATGC
>JASFVB010000032.1:0-17419 GCA_050050035.1 Acidimicrobiia bacterium
GGTCCCACACCTCGACCGACGCACCCCGTTCGGCCAGCCACGCCGCCGGAGAGGCCAGCCCGAAAGGTTGGCGGCCCATCTCGTAGGTGGACACCAGGACGACGCTCAGCGACCTGGTCATGGTGGATGTGGACACGGCTGCCCAATGTAGGGGCGACCCGGCGATACCCCTACAGGCTGATCACCTGGTCGGGCATGTTGCCGGACAGAGCCGTGTACAGGTCGGGGAAGCAGCCGACGGTGGCCCCATCGATCATGTCGACCGGCTCGCACTCCCCCGGCTCGGTCCGGCCCTGGCCGGTCGCCGGGTCACACCAGCGTGGCTCACCTTTGGCGAGATTCCGCTCCAAGGCACAGTTGTCACAAGCCATGATCAGCATGCCGGTCTCTTTCGCCACCGCAGCCAGCCTCTCCCCAATCGGGTCACCTTTGCGAAGCGCCCACACGTTGTCATCGAAAAAGAAGATGCCGACGACTTCGACACCGTGTGTCCCCGCCTCGAGTTGGGGCAGGATCATCTGGGCGACCTTGTAGCTGGCGGCTCTGGGCGTGTTGAGTACGTATGCGACCTTCACGTCGACCTTTCGTATCGATTGGGCGGAGCAACCTAGTTGGCAGCGCTGTCTGGAGAGAAGCGGCGACACACGACGTTCATGAGCACGGACGTATTGGGCCGCGACCCACCTGGATCGCGGCCCAATTCATGATCTTGTTGCTTGTGTCAGCTGTCTGACGGCGGCAGCAAGACTGCGTCGATGATGTGGATGACACCGTTGGATGCCTCCACGTCGGCGGTGGTCACCATTGCCGACTGATCCTTGAAGGTCACGTTGCCATCGTCGGTTAGGACGACGGTCAACTGCTCGCCCGAGAGCGTCTCGACCGGGATCTCCTCGGTGCCGGCGGCCACGATGTCACCCGAGGTGACGACGTTGCCCAGCACGTGATAGGTCAGGATCGCGGTCAGCGTCTCGGTGTCGGCCAGCAACTCCTCGGCAGTCAGCCCGAGGGCGGCCAAAGCCGCCTCGAACGCTGCGTTCGTCGGAGCGAAGACCGTGAGAGTGGCGTCGGGGTCGGCGAGCGCCTCGGTCAGTTCGGCTGCTTGCACGGCGGCGAGCAGAGTGGAGAAGTCATCGTTGGCTACGACGACGTCAGCCACCGTCTCACCCATCTCCTCATCGGCCATGGCGGCCGTAGTCGTCGGGTCGGCCGCTGCCTCCGACGTGGTGGTCGTGTTGTCATCCCCGGAGCTGCCGCAGGCGGCGACGACCACGGCTAGGGCCGCGACAAGGGCGGCAAGTTTGAGGGTTCGCATCGTTTCGTTCCTTTCAGATTGGGCGTGAATTCCGTTCACATCCCCATTCGGAACGAGAGGGCAAGACGGATGGCTCGAATCGAAGTCTTGACAACCGGACTCGAGGACCACGGCTAGGTCGAACCCAACTTTCGATGGATGGCCCGGCTCTTTGGGGTACCCGTACGTTCGCCAGACCTATCGAAGGAGCTGCAATGGGAGAACTGGCGTTGATCGTCACGTCGACGGCGAAGGACGGCAAGAGGGACGAGATCAGGGGGCTGTATGAGGAGTTGATGGCTCCTCGAGCCGTGGACAATCCGTCGCAGGAAGTGGTGGTCTGGTGCGCCGACCAGCACGACCCGAACACGTTCTATCTGTTCGAGATCTACACCGACGCCGCTGCGATGGGTGCCAACGCACAGGCGGACTGGTTCGGCGAGTACATGGCCCGGGTCGGTCCACTGCTCGCCGGTGAGCCCACGGTGGCGATGGCGACGCCGATGTGGACGAAGGGTGTCTAGAGACCGCCGTACCAGCAGGCGGCGACCTCGGAGCGCGACTCGAGCTCGGTCTTCGTGAGGATGTTGTGGACGTGGTCCTTCACCGTGGCCAGCGAGATGAAAAGGGTGTCGGCGATCTGGGCGTTGCTGAAGCCGGCGGCGACCAGCGTCGCCACTTCCAGTTCCCGCTGCGACAGCGCATCGAACCGGGGATCGGGGCGAGGCGTGACGTACACCACCGGCTCGGTCCCCCGACGGTCCACCGTGACCGAGACTTTCCCGCCCGAGAGCTCGACCACCTCGCTGAGAGGTAGCTCCGTCGGACGCTCCCGCAGCGCGTCGAGGAGGCCACGAACGCGCTCCCTGGTGCTCTCGTCGATCATTTGAGGCAGAGTATGGCCGTGCCCAGCCACACCGTCATCGAGAACTACTTCGCCGCGATGCGTCGCGGGTCCCAGGCCGAGGACGACCTCGTCGGCCTATTCGCTGAGAACGCCGTCTACGACGAGCCTTTCACGTCGGAGCCGCCGGCGGTCGGGATCGACCAGATCAGGAAGAGGTTCCGTCTCGGCTGGGAAACACCACTGCCAGACCTGGAGCTCGACGTCCTCGAAGTGGAGATCGAGGGCCCGAGCTGCCGGTCCCGCTGGGAGTGCCGATCACCGGCGTTGCCCGGACCGATTCAGGGAGAGGATCACTACGAGATCGTCGACGGCAAGATCGCCAGGCTGGTGGTGACGATCTCTGAGAGCTGACTCGGAAGCGGGCAACGGCGAGGTGGGTCACACCCGGCGCACAGGCTGACGCAGCACCGTCTTGAGCCTTTCCGGGGCGGTTCTTCGGGGGTCGCCCAGATAGAGCTCGTGGTGGTGTCCGTTCTCGGTCAGGCCATTCTCGGGAATGAACTCCCGATGGAGCCTGGCGATGGTGGGCGCCTCGGCGGAATAGGGGCCGATGTGCATGATCTGCACGGAGAGCCTTTCCGTGAACGGCTCCAGACGGAGGCTGGCAGGCGGCTCCCCCAGCTTCCCTGATGCCTTCTCGACGGCGCCGTCGAGAATCTCGTCGGTAATCCAGTCGGGCTGCATGATCATCGCGGTCCACTTCCAGGCGTCCCGGTCGCCCTCGGTGAAAGCGGAGAAGTCCTCAGCCCACCAAAGCCCCTCGAGCGGCATGACGGTGTAGTCCTTGTCGAGTTGGAGCTTCGAAGCGAACTTGACCGGGTAGGCGACGCCATATAGCCAGCCGATTGCGGTGGTGTAGGCCTCGCTTTCCGGTGCTCCTTCGCCATCGATTCTCAGGAACTGCATCTGGGGAACATCGACGATGGAGAAGTCCTTCGAAGAAGGGGCGTAGAGGTGTCGCAGGGTCTTCTTGAAGTCTGTCTTCGCCATGACACCATCGTCGCGCCTCCCCCGACGGGAGAGTCAAGAGGCCTCTGACTCCAAAGTCGACCGGGCTAGAACGCCATGTGAGCGCATCCAGATCGAGTTGTCGATGTTTTGTGACCGACGGCTCTATCGGAAGTGCCTCGTCGGGCGCGATGCTGGTTGGTTGGAGAGGCGCTGGGTGGGGTCAAGGCAACGCCGGTTGACGGCGCGCCTCGGCTGGGAGCAGACGTGACGGGTCGTCACTGGCTCGACGATGGGAGGAATAATGGATACTAATCCCTCTCGCAGTCGGTGGACGCGTAGAGGCTTTCTGGGGCTTCCAGTTGGCCTGTGGGCTCTGATAGCGACTGCAGCAACTGCCCTGGCGGTTGTGGGCTTCTTCGTGGTCCTCAACTTCGAGGGAAGTCTGACCACCGAGGGCGGAATCGATGTCACCTTCGTGGAAGCTGATCCACTGGTTGGCGAGACCAACGGGTCAGGGACGTGCGAGGCAGTGGTGAGCGCAACCGACATCACATTCAACATCGCGGGCATGGACTACGAGGACTACTGCTACTTCGAGGTCGAGGTGGTCAACGCCGGTCCCGCGGTGGCGCGGGTACAGAGTGTCGAACCGGACGTGAGTGGCTTCAACTCGACCCTGGTAGGTGATGGTTGGGACTATTGCGGTGTGGAGATTCCGGCAGACGAGACACCGACTTTGGTCGGTTTCCAGTTCCAAGACTTCGAGGCTGGCGTCAGCTACGCCTTCGACTCCGAGTACAACGAAGGAATGGTGTTCGCTCGGGCAGACCTCTACGAGCCGAGCAACTGCAACTAGTCATAGCGATATGCGAGCAGCGACCCGGACCTCCGGGTCGCTGTCTCGTTTCGGTGTCGTGACGGACCTACTCCACCCCGTTGAGGTCGATCAGCTGAGCCGTGACGCCAGCGCGAACGCACCGATGAATGCAGCGAGCACCACTGGTGGCCCGACAACTGCTGCTGCCGACTCCCAGCGACTCCCGAGGAGGTAGCTGCGGATGAGGCCACCTGTGATGACAATCGACGCCAGCCCACCTCCCAGGATCAGCCCGACAGCAATGGTCACAAGCCAGCCGAACCCGGAACCGGACGTCGACTCGGAATTGACCGCCCACATCCACAGGCCCACCACGACAAACACTCCTACCCAGACCCCCAGGATGAGGCGCGTCAGAGACGAGAGTTGCCGCAGTTGGTCAGCCATGGCCATGCATTCTCCGCTACTCCAGCCCGATCAGGTCGATCAGCTCATCGCCGTAGGCCTCCAGCTTGGCCGGGCCGATGCCGGGAACACCGAGCAAGGCCTCACTGGTCGAGGGACGCAACGCGGCCAGTGCCTCCAACGTCTTGTCGTTGAACACCACGTAGGCAGGCACGCCTTGCGATTGCGCCTGTTGCTTTCGCCAATCACGGAGACGATCGGCGAGACCGGTGTCGACGGCTCCGGTACCGGGCGCCAGACGTCCATGGGACCCGTTCTTCATCACCCGCTCCCCCCAGGGCACCGCCATGGTCGCCCCAGTTTCCAGAGTCATGAGCACCCCGGTGACCAGCACTTCGGTGACGGTCCCCCTGTATCCGCCGCTTATCTCGATCATGTCACCGACTGCCACGTAGATCCCGTCGTCAATGCCAACCGCCGCCTGACGGTCTTCCCGTCTCGGTGGCGGCTCGGTGGGTCGTGGTGCGCTGCCGTCGATCTCGGTGAGGAACCGGGACGGCCGGTCACGGTCGGCGAGGATGGTCACCGTCTCCCGTCCCCTGGTCATGGCGACGTGGAACACCCGCCGCTCCTCTTCGACGTCGTCGGCGAGGTCGTGGGGCATGACGCCCCGGTCGGCCCCGAAGACGATGACGTGGTCCCACTCCAGACCCTTGACCCGATGGACGGTGGACAGCATCACCCCGTCGGGTGTGCCCGGCGCGGACAGGCTCTTGCGCAGCCAGGGCTCGAAGTCGGCAGGCCCGGGACCGAGGGCGGCGGCACGTCGGAGGGCGGTGAGGTCGTCGCCCTGCCCGGACCGGTCGGCCCGGGTGCGTCCGGCGTCGAGCGCCTGGGCGGCCCGGTCGAGCCCGATCACGTCGGAGAGCACTTCGAGGAGATGTGGTGTGGTGGCGGTGGCTTCGGAGGCGGTGACGATGTCGTCACAGAACCCGTCCCAACGGTCACGGCGCCGCCCGTCGAGACCGGAGCCCATCGCGGCGAGCTCGTTGATGGCGAACGGGCCGCGGCGTCGCCCGATCGTCTCGGAGAACACTCGGGTGATGCCCCTGCCGGGACGTCTGATCACCTCGAAGAGGTCGTTGCGGGTCATCGTCTCGGGGTCGAGGGCGATGCGGATCCAGGCGAGGGTGGCCCGGAGCAGGGTGCGGTCGAGGATGCTGGGCGAGAGCAAGGAGTCGAAGGGGATGCCCCGTTCGGCGAGGGCGATACGGACGGGTAGGAGGCTCGAGTTGACCCGGGTGAGGACGGCGACGTCGATTGGCTCTACTCCCCTACCGATCAGCCCAGCGATCCGGTCCACGGCGACGATGGCCAACTCGTCTCCCAGGGCGCTGGTCACGTCGAGCCCCTCGTGTTCGTTGTCGGCGTGGATGTTCTTGTCGACCCGACGCAGGTTGTATCCGACCAGGTTGGACGCCGCTTCGACCACATCGGCGGGGCATCGATAGTTGACCTCGAGGGCGTGGTGGCCGGCGCCGGGGAACAGGTCGTCGAAGTCGATCAAGTACCCGGGGTCGGCGCCGGCATATCCGTAGATGACCTGGTCGTCGTCGCCGACTCCGAACACGTTCATGCCCGGTGAGGCGAGGAGACGGACCAGGAGGAGGTAGGCGGGGGTGAGATCCTGGAACTCGTCGACGAGGAGGTGGCGGCATCTGGCCTGCCAGTGGGCCCGGATGTCGGGGTTGGCACAGAGGACTTCGATGGCGCCGTAGATCTGCTCGGCGTGGTCGGCCTCTCCGGCCCGTTCCAGACGCTCCCGGTAGCGGCGGAAGGTGGCGGCGAACCCGGGCACGTCGTCACGGCTCAGCTCGACCGCGTCGGGGTGACGGAGCCCGATGCGGACCTCGTCGAGGGCTTCGATGTAGGGGCCGATGGTGTCGGTGTTGGCCCGGGGCGGTGCCGTGGTGATCGGCTCGAGACGTCGTCGCTGCTCGGCCTCGTCGATGAGGCGGAGCCCGGGTTTGCCCATGCGGAGGATCTCCCAGCCGATGGAGTGGATGGTGCGGACGTTGAGCCTCTCGCCTTCGGGCAGTCGTTCCACCATCTCCCGGGCGGCCCGCCGGTTGTAGGCGAGTGCGGTGACCAACTCGGGCTCGACTCCCCGGTCTTCGATGAGGTGACGCACCCGTGCGGTGAGGACCCGGGTCTTGCCCGACCCCGCCGGTGCGATCACCCGTGCCGGCCCTACGAGATGGGAGACGGCGTCGAGCTGGTCCGGTGCGAGATCGGCGTCGGGTGCCGTGGGTCTTGGGACGGGTGTGAGCCTGCCGAGTTCGATCGATTCGTGATGGACCACGAGCCCGTCGATGTCGAGTGGCTGTCGTGGCCCTCCGTCGATCCAGATCGGTGTGCCATCAGCGGTTAGGACGTCGGCCGGCCCTCCGACGGTGACGTCGAGGCGTGCCGCCGCCTTGTGCGCCCACCACCAGATGAGCTCCCCCGACCTGGCGTCATACGAGTTGTGCCAGATCAGCTTGGTGAGCCGCTCCCGAAGGAACGTGAACTCGGCGCCGAGTTCGTAGGGCGGGGCGTCGGTGGTTTCGGGTGCGTTCAGCTCCTCGGGGTCGACGTCCAGGACAAAGACGGTGGGGATCCGGTTGACGTAGCGACGCGCCAGGTCGTGGACGGTCTCGGCGAGGCGAGCGGGGTCGTTGAGGACGGGAGGTTCGATGGTCAGGCGGTCGGTGTCGGCCCACAGTTGAGGAGTTGGCTGACCGGTCCGGATAGCGACCGACCGGCCTAGTTGCAGTGGGCCAGATGACGTCACGAGTCCCAGGCTAGAAGTGGCCGCCGACAGATCTGCCTCCGCCTGCTCACCGCCCCTAGCTCCTACTGAGGGCCTCGTACCGGACCAGACGCCTCAGCAGCCAAGGTGACCATATCTCTTCGAACCCACCGGGAATCGTTCCACGGTCGGACTGTGCGCCTTCCTGTCCTAAGAGCAGATCTCGGCGGTTGAGCGGACACGTGCCACCTTCGCCCATGCGGAATCGACACATCACGCGGGAGCCGGCCTATCGACTGGTGCAGGGAGAAGCCTCGACCCGAGTCGGTGATCTAGCCGCTCGTTCCACCCTCATGGTCATCCCACGTCCACTCCGCGATCGTCTCAGCGAGTGCATTCAGGTCGCCTTGCCGGGCTCCGGGCGCGTAGTACGGATGGGAGAACGCACCCGTGGCAAGCCAGCGCTTGTCCACTCTCGGCACCGGGTCTCCGTCTGGATCCGAAGGGTCCGGGACATTGCCGGCATCCATGGGTGGTAGCACCCTATCCCAGGCCTGCACGATGTCTGGGTGTCCCATTGGCTTGTGTGTCCACACCTTGTCGTCTTCGCCCCGCTCGCCAATCCTCAGCCTTCGATAGGCGGAAGCCATTGCTCGAATCATCGTCGACGAACCGAGAAGCGACGGCTGATCGCCGCCAGCTCGAATCTCCCTCGGTGGAAGGCTCCCGTCGAGGACTGCGCCGATTTGTGGGTATAGCTCCTTCAAACCTTCAAAGAACGAACGAGTCATACTGTCGATCGCCGCCTCACGATGAACGAGCTCAGACTCTCGCTGGGCCGTCCATCTCTTCCCGATCGGATACTCCAGGGCCTGAGCGACGTTGACAACATCCTTCAGAGCGAGCCAGTTCGGGTTCTTGGACGACATGCGGTCATGAACGGGATCAACAACCCCCTGAAGCAACGTCGCCGAGACGTCTCGAGCAACGCGATTGAAGACAGACCGATCGGAGAATTCGGCCAACTGTGACCTGGATATCCCTTTGGCGTTGTCGGCCACGTCAGTGAAGATCCGCTTGGCGAGGTCTCCCTCGGCGGTGAGTAGGACTTGGACCGTGATCTCCATGTCGTCGAGCCGGTCGAGTCTTCGTTGGACGTCTCGAACACGTTTGTTGGCCTGCTTGGTTGTCTCCTCATCACCAGACTTCTTGGCCCGGAAGGCGTCCTGCTTAGCCCTGTCGAGCAGGGTATTGAGGTCCTTGTACAAGAGCTCGACCCCGAAAATCCGATGTTGCCCGTCAAGGATGTAGAGCTGCGCTCCTCTTCGGATCTTGGCCTCCATCAGCCCGTACTTGTCGAGGACAGGGTCACCGAACCCCTCGAATTCCACGTTGGCCGGATCGGTAAACAGAGTGATCGGAGGGCTGAAGGCGTCAGTCGCGTTGATGTCGACGTACTGCCCGAATTGCTTGGCATGGGACACCGTCAGTGGCCGGTTGTACTCGGACTTCGTGTTTGGGTCGACGGGACCTACGAGGCCCATTATCTGTCTCCATGTGAGCGTCAAGCTCATCACCTCCAGGCTGCCCTGTTGGCCGAGCGTCGCAAAGAAATCGTCGGATGCGGCATACCCCGACGGCACCTTCACACGTGTTGTCATTGGGTCTCCTTTCCCCGTTGAGGCTAATCGAATCTGAACAGTTTTCAAAATAATTTGCTATTCGGTCCGTTCTGCTCTCTAAATAGGTACACTGAACGTCGACAGCCCCACGGGAGATGACCACCCGTGAACCGGGATTCGACTAGGTCAGGAAGGAAAAGCCGAGAATGTCCTATAGGAAGCTGAAGCACTCAGACACGTGGCACTTCTGCAGGAACTGCAGCCAGTGGCCCACGGTGCCGGGCACCTATGACGAGCGGTACACCAAGCCGACAAGCGGTGAGCTCGACAACCAGTGCCTGGGGAAGGACAAGGCGGGGAACTGCAACAAGTAGTCCCCCAGACCTTGCCTAACTAGATGGCCGACGGGGTGTCTTTACGGGTCGCCCCGTCGGTCGTCTGCATTCTAAGAGCCTATCGGTTCGCGAGCGGTGCAGGTTCCATCAGCGACTAAGCCTCCGCACGACGTGGGTCGCGAGGTTGTTTCCGCGCGGAATCGTCTTTGGTTTCTTCTCGTCGCGGATCACGCACCTCCTCCGACGGAGGTTCCTGATCCCTGGTTTCGAGCCTCGAAGGGTCAGAGGGCTCCGCCCCAAGGTGGCCAGGCTCGGGTTGTCCTGCGGTCTCTGTTCGCCGGGGGTCTCGAATCTCGGGCTCGTCCTCCAGATGTGTGGGCTCAGGGTCAGTGGTCGACCCGTCGTTGCCGTTGCCACCCCTCGATTCAGACATCTCACACTCTCCCAACAAGGACTACGGCCAGCATAACGACACCGACGCCGGCCAGGAGAATGCTCCAGAAGAGTCCTCTGTAGAGCCGATCGATGATGATTTGGTTTGAGTCGATCCAGCCAGCCATGAATATCGCGAGGTGCTCCTGCGCATCCTCCTTCGACAGACTGGCATAGTCCGAAAGAAGGACTTCCGGTTGAGGGCTGAAGAGCCACGCGTTCCTCCGGGGAAGCATTACCCAGAGTGCGACTACGAGTCCCAGGACGATCAGACCCATTGAGACTATGAAGCCGCAGCCGGTCTCTTGACCAGACTTGAGGATTGCTGAGGCAAAGAAGGACAGAGCGAGGGAGATCACCCCTACTACGGCTGCGGCGCGTCTTCTGATGTCATCGACGTCCTTTTCCTGGCGTCGAAGGAGTTCTCGAACCTCGGAGTACACCAGATCCACAGCGTTGCTGTTTGCCATCTCGTGCTCGGAGCGTACTCAGGAGTGAGGTTCGCGCAATACAAAGTCAGCTATCTATTGAGGGGTCTTTTCCCACAACGAAGAAGAAATCACACCCCAAAAGGAGTTGAAATGAATGAATCTAGAACTGCTCGACGTCCTCGTCGGCGTCCTTGAAGTGATTGTCGGCTTGTTAGCGCTGGTTCGCGGCCGCAAGGCCTAGATCCTGGGGGCGCACAACTCAGTGTGCGCCCCCTCAGAACGTCCTATACGAGCAGCCACCATTGCGTCCTTCAATCCGACCACCGTTGGCGCGCTTCGAGACATTCCTCAGAGGGTCCGTAGACGCTAGTCGTTGTCGGTCGAGCCCTTCACTCGACTACGTTCATCATCGATGGCAAAGATCAGGCGTAACGAGCCTTGCCCTTGCGGAAGTGGGGCGAAGTTCAAGCGCTGCCATGGCGCCCCAGGTGCCAAGAGCCACCCGCAACAAGACTTTCACAACCTCATACGCACTCCGCTAACGGCATGCCTCCACGGTGAGCAGGGAAGCTGTCAACGCCCCGCCATCCGAGCTCACTCGGTTCAGAACTCTCAGTCCGTTATGGGTCTCATTGCTGAAGATGGACATGTGATGGAAGTGGCTCCCAGAGGGCAGCCACCACGACTCAGTCTGGAGAAGGTGGGTCGCAATCGCGCAACGACATTCACGGGTCTATGTGCGCCACACGACGCCGACATATTCCGGACCCTCGACAACCAACAACTAGACCCGGGCGACGCGGAACATCTCTTCCTACTTGCCTACCGTGCCCTCCTCCGCGAACAACACGTTGTGCAGCGCGGACGCGAAATGATCCGACGGTTGGACTCGCTTCCCCAGTTTCTTGGATCAGCATCTTCGCTCGAGTACTTCGATGATGTGGCTGACCGATTGTCCACGTACCGCAACACCTACTTCGAGCCAGCGTTGGAAGAGGGGAGTTTCAGCGTGATCCACAGTCGAATCGAAGAGGTCAGAACAAGCACGGCGACGGTGGCCGCGTCTTCGCTGTACTCACTCGACCTACAGACCCGTCAAGATGGGGACATCGCCAGAGCAACCCTGAGCGTCCTCCCCGCATCCAAAGAACGATCTCTCGCCGTGATCTCCTACGTCGCTGATGACCGCGCCCTGGTTGAACCAGCACTAACGGAAGCTCTTGACGGCGACATCGAGGGGCTACCTCTCCGTCTCTCGATGTTGCTTCTGCAAACGTCCGAGAACTTCGTCCTGCGACCTGGGTTCGTCGAAAGCTGGACTGAAGCTAAGAAAGAGAAGGTCATACATGCGGCCGGATTGTTGTCAGTGCTTCACACCGTTCCCAACGACATTGACTTGCTCTTGTTCGATACCAGTGCCATTCCTGCCGACGGCTAAGCGCCTCGAAGAGCTACACCGACCCAGGGTTGAGTTCCTATTCAGCCAGCCAAGAGAGTGCACGGCGGAAGCGCAGAAACACAGTGGTCACGCTTAGGGTCTCGCAGTGAATCCACCCTCTACATGTTCCGCCGGTACTGGCCCCCGACGTCGTAGAGCGCCTGACTCATCTGGCCGAGTGAGGCGACCTTGGCGGTCTCCATGAGCTGTTCGAAGATGTTGTCTCCCTGCACGGCCGCCTGTTGCAGCGCAGCCAAGGCCTCGCCGGCCACCCCCTCGTTCCGGGCCTGGAACGCCCTCAAATTCGAGATCTGGCGGTTCTTGTCGTCGTCGGTGGAGCGGATGAGCTCGTTGGGGATCTCGAAGGGTGAGCCCTCCTTGGAGATGAAGGTGTTCACGCCGACGATCGGGTACTCCCCCGACTCCTTCTGCTGCTCGTAATAGAGCGACTCCTCCTGGATCGTGGTCCGCTGGTACTGGCGCTCCATCGCGCCGAGCACTCCCCCACGGCTGCTGATCCGCTCGAACTCGGCGAGGACCGCCTCCTCGACCAGGTCGGTCAACTCTTCGATGATGAAGCTGCCCTGGAGCGGGTTCTCGTTCTTGTTGAGGCCGAGCTCGGAGTTGATGATCAGCTGGATGGCCAGCGCCCGGCGCACCGACTCCTCGGTCGGGGTGGTGATCGCCTCGTCGTAGGCGTTGGTGTGCAGGCTGTTGGCGTTGTCGTAGAGGGCGTACAGGGCCTGGAGCGTGGTCCGGATGTCGTTGAACCCGATCTCCTGGGCGTGAAGCGACCGGCCCGAAGTCTGGATGTGGTATTTCAGCTTCTGGGACCGCTCGTTGCCCCCGTACCGGTGTTTGATCGCCTTCGCCCAGATGCGACGGGCGACACGGCCGATCACGGCATATTCGGCGTCAATGCCATTGGAAAAGAAATACGAGAGGTTGGGGGCGAAGTCGTCGATGTCCATCCCCCTCGCCAGATAGTTCTCCACGTAGGTGAACCCGTTGGCCAGGGTGAAGGCGAGCTGGGTGATCGGGTTGGCCCCCGCTTCGGCCATGTGATATCCGCTGATCGACACCGAGTAGAAGTTGCGCACGTCGTTGTCGACGAAGTACTGCTGGATGTCACCCATCATCCGCAGGGCGAACTCGGTACTGAAGATGCAGGTGTTCTGGGCCTGGTCCTCTTTGAGGATGTCGGCCTGGACGGTCCCCCGCACCCTGGAGATGGTCTCCGTCTTGATCTTGGAGTAGACGTCGGCCGGCAACACCTGGTCACCGGTGACACCGAGCAATCGAAGCCCGAGCCCGTTGCTCGTGTGAGGAAGGTCACCCCAATAATGGGGACGGGCTCGGTCTTCGAATATGGCGTCGAGTTTGGACTCGACTTCATCCCAGAGGTCGTTCTCGGTGATGTGGGTCTCGCACGCCTGGTCGATGGCGGTGTTCATGAAGAAGGCGAGGATCATCGGCGCCGGGCCGTTGATGGTCATCGACACCGACGTGGCCGGGTCGGAGAGGTCGAACCCCGAGTACAGCTTCTTGGCGTCGTCGAGGGTCGCCACCGACACCCCCGAGTTGCCCACCTTGCCGTAGATGTCGGGACGCTCGTGGGGGTCGGAGCCGTAGAGGGTCACCGAGTCGAAAGCGGTCGACAGCCTCCGGGCCGGCATCCCCTCGGACAGATAGTGGAAACGGGCGTTGGTCTGCTCCGGCGGGCCCTCGCCGGCGAACATGCGGGCCGGGTCCTCCTCGAGACGTCGGAAGGGGAACACCCCGGCGGTGTAGGGGAAGCTGCCGGGCACGTTCTCCTGGAGCATCCACTGCAAACGGTCACCCCACGAGCGGAACTTGGGCAGGGCCACCTTGGGGACGTGGGTGTGGGAGAGGGTCTCGTGGGTGAGGGGGACCTTGATCTGCTTGCCCCGCACCTCGTAGGTGAACTCGTCACCCGAATAGGACTCGACCAGGTCGTCCCAACCCTCGAGCATCGCCAGGTTCTCCGGGTCGACCTCTGAGCGCGCCTCGTCGGCTTCCACTTCGGCGGCGGTCAGGTGGTGGAGACGCTCGGCGGCCTCGGCCTGGCTGTCGGCCCATTCGTCGTATTTGCGCACCGCCTCGACGATCTCGGCGAGATAGCCGGTCCGCTCCGGAGGCACCACGTGCTGTTTCGCCTCGTCGACCACGGGCAGGTCGAGTGAGGAGTCGAGACCGAGCCGGGCGGTGAAGGCCCGGTAGAAGCGGTTGGTGCCCGGGTCGTTGAAGTCGGAGGCGATGGTCAGGTAGATGGGGAGGGTGTCGTCGTCGGCGGTGAAGTCGAGATGGTTCCGTTTGTACTGCTTGCGCACGTCACGGAGGGCGTCGGCGGCGCCCACCTTGTCCGCCTTGTTGATGGCGACCAGGTCGGCGAAGTCGAGCATGTCGATCTTCTCCAGCTGGGTGGCCGCCCCGTAGTCGGGCGTCATCACATACATCGACACGTCGGAGTGGTCGACGATCTCGGTGTCCGACTGGCCGATGCCCGACGTCTCCAGGATGACCAGGTCGTACCCGGCGGCCTTGACGATGTCGACGGCATGGTGGATGTGCGGCGACAGGGCGAGGTTGGACTGCCGGGTGGCCAGCGACCGCATGTACACCCGAGGGTGGGGCAGGCTGTTCATGCGGATCCGGTCGCCGAGCAAGGCACCACCAGAGCGGCGCTTCGACGGGTCCACCGAGATGATGGCGATCTTCAAGTCCTCGAAGTCGAGAAGGAGACGACGCAACAGCTCGTCGACCAGCGACGACTTGCCCGAGCCACCGGTGCCGGTGATGCCCACGACCGGGGTCTTGGAGTCGAAGGCCCGGGTCTCCAGCTGCTCCCAGATGTCGGCGTACTTGTCGCCGAAGTTCTCCGCCGCCGAGATCAGTTGGGCGACAACGCCGGGATTGGAAGTGGACAGCGTTGCGAGGTCGAAGTCCTTGTCTAGCTCGCCGATCGGGTAGTCGGACTCGGTCAGCATGTCGTTGACCATCCCGGTGAGACCCAGCTCCCGCCCGTCGTCGGGTGAGTAGATGCGTGTGATCCCGTACTCGGCAAGCTCGTCGCCTTCGGAAGGCAGGATCGTCCCACCACCACCCCCGAACAGCCGAATGTGCCCGGCATCACGTTCAACCAGGAGATCACGCATGTAGCGGTAGAACTCCATGTGGCCGCCCTGATAGGAGGTGACGGCGATGGCGTGGGCGCCCTCCTGGACGGCGGCCTCGACGATGTCGAGCCCACTGCGATTGTGCCCGAGGTGGATCACCTCGGCGCCGTAGGACTGGAGGATGCGTCTGAAGATATTGATCGAGGCGTCGTGCCCGTCGAAGAGTGTCGTGGCGGTGACAAACCTGACCTTGTTGGCCAACTGGTGCTCGGACATGCTTGCCAACAGGATATTTCCGAGATACTTTGATGTCAAAGTAAATGACTAGTCGAACCCAAATCCGCGATCCGATCGCCGAGGCCCGCCGTCAGTGGGAGGCCCACGGTTGGCAAGACGCCGCTCCAGGGATGGCGGCGGTGACCACCATCACTCGGGTGCAGCAGATCCTCGCCAGCCGGGTCGAGGAGGCCCTCGCTCCTCTGGGACTCACTTTCGCCCGGTTCGAGATCCTCCGTCTTCTCGGATTCACCAGGGTGGGCAGGCTCCCCATGGGCAAGATCAGCGACCGTCTCCAGGTTCACCCGGCCAGCGTGACCAGTGCGGTGAAACGTCTCGAGCGGGAAGGGCTCATCGAACGGGAGACCGACGAGGTCGACAACCGCATCGTACTGGCCGGCATCCTTCCCAAGGGACGGGACGTGCTGGCGCCAGCGACCGAAGCCGTCAACGAGGTCTTCGAGTCGCTGTCACTCGAGGACCACGAGCTGGACCAGTTGATCCGTCTCCTCAACCACGTGAGAGCGGCCGCCGGCGACACGGTGGTCGACCCGTAGGGCACTCGTCACCGGGCACGAACCCCCCCCCACCGCCTGTCGCGCTCAGACATCGTCACCAGGCGCACATTGAAGCTCGTATGGATGTCAAGGGGTTTCTGCTGTGGGTGGTGGGGGACGCGTCGAAGCGAGCCGACGGGGTTGCCGGCGGGTCTCCGGGTTGGGCGTCTGGTGGAACACGACAGGGATAGGCCACCCACCCGGTGGTGGGGGCACGCTCGTTTCAGGTCACACCGTTGCGCCCGGTCCGGTTGTGTCATCGAGGCCGAGATCGGCAGATCATTCGTTGCACAACCCAGTGGTGTGAGCCGGTTCGATCGGGCCAGACCCCGACCGGGGGCTCTCAGGCTGGGTGTGGGAGGTGTTTGAACACTTCTCTGGCGACGTAGCGTTCCAGGATGCGGGCGATCTCGCCCATGGTCTTGCCTTCGGTGAGTCGCCTGGCGACGTAGTCACGGGTTCTCTGGTCGTGTCTCATCCGGGTGATGACCACGTGATAGAGCGCGGAGTTGGCTTGGCGGTTGCCGCCACGGTTGAGCCGATGTCGTTTCGTCTTCCCTGATGAGGCGGGGATTGGTGCGACTCCGCAGAGGTTGGCCCAGGCGGCTTCGGTTCTGATCCGCTCTGGGTTGTCTCCTGCAGCGACGAGGAGTCTGGCGGCTGTGTCGTAGCCGACTCCGTAGACCTCGAGCAGGGTGGGTGCGGTCTATCTGATGAGGGGTCGGAGCATCCGGTTGAGCCGTTTCGACTCTTCTCTCAGGTATTGGACTCGGTGGCCGAGAGCCCGGATGGTCATGTATGTGGTGTAACGAACCGGGTCGTCACCCTCCCGCGGCCGCAACGTCGAGGCTTTGTTGACCAGGCCGATCGCCGTCAGACCCGTGAACTTGGATCTGATTTCCGGTGTGGCGGTGAACACGACATGACGCAGCTGATTCAATGTTTCGATACGGGCGTCGACTGCGGAGCGGCGGGCGATCATCAACACCCGGATCGCCTCCACGTTCCCATCCCGGGTCTTCGGTGATCCTGTCGCCGAGCCAGACAGCGCAGCTCGGGCTGCAGCCAGGGCGTCGACGGGATCCGACTTGCCTTTCCGATGCCGGGTCTGACGGTTCGGCCGATCGACCTCGACGACGGTGACGCCTTCCCGTTGCAGATACCTGGAGACTCCGACCCCGTACGAGCCGGTGCCCTCGACACCAACCAGCACCAGCTCACCATGAGATCTCAGCCAGGAGACCAGCTGGCGGTATCCGTTGCTGGTGGTCGTGAACGATTCGACTCCTAGGACGCCTCCCAGGTGGTTCACCACAGCAGCGACATGGACGTCGGCGTGGGTGTCGACACCACCAACGACAGCGTCGGGGTTTTCTACGATGGTCATTGCCATCCCTCCTTGCATAGATGGGCAGGGGTGGCACGCACTTGCCGGACGGGTGGACCAGGTCGCCGGACCCTGGTGTCAACAGGACCGGAACACCGATCTCCCATCCGACCGGTGAGTGCCGTTCCCGAAACAAGCCGGCGGGTCATTCGAAAGACAACCGAGATGGTGTCAGCCGGTTCGCGAGCCAGACCAGCTTCGGGAACAAACCAACCGTACGCAGAGGCCGAGGGTGACAGCCCTAACGAAACGGTCAGCGCACCCAAACACATCCTCCCTGCCGGATATGGGGCGGGTGGATGGCGGCGAGTCCGGGGCAGGGCTCGTGTGTTATGCACTGGGACTAAGCAGGCGGTCCGTGGATGCGATTGACCAGCTTCGGTGAGGGTCGATGACCCATGACCACTGCCAAGAGGCTGGTTAGGCCGACCACAGAGGGTCCGGCATAATCAACACCGTGAATACCGATGGCGGCGTAGTGGAAGTTTCATGGCCAGGGGATCGTCGCCGTTTCGCAAAAGCTGTCCGCGAGTTCCCCGCGTTCCGCAAGAATCGCAAGGTAAGCGGGTCGGTCTTCATCTTGGGCGTCGCCCTGCTGATCGTGGGCATAGGCGTAAGCTCATCGATGCTTCAATCGCT
>JASFVB010000033.1:0-16748 GCA_050050035.1 Acidimicrobiia bacterium
CCTCCCGGTGCCCCCATCACCACCAGCGTCCCCTCGTCGAGACCATCGACGAGCTCACTGATGCCATCGACCAAGACGACACGTCTGGGAAGGGAGGGGATGTCGGCGGCCACCTGATCGAGTATCTGGTTGCCGGCGGCGATGTCCTCTGGTGAGTCCGCTGCGGAGACCAGCTCGACACCGACGCCGAGACTCTCGGCGAGATTGGTCGCAGTCTCAGCCGCCAACGTCGAGTGCGGCCCGCCGGCGACGGCCGCAACGACCTGCCTCACGTTCTCCGGCTCGAACTGGATGGGGACGGCCACACTGACGAGGTCGAACCCGGACGGGAGCTTCTTGCTGACCAGCATGTCGGCGCGCTCGCCAATGCACCCTTCGGCCAGGTCTCCCTTGAGCCGTTCGGTGGGTCGGCCTGCCAACGCCTCGGCCAGCTCGGAGCATCCCTTGCCCCGTGTCCAGACGACTCTCAGATCGTGTTCGTCTCGTGGTGTCACAAGCTCCGCACTCACGATATACGTTCGGGGCCGGTTGTCGAGGGGGTCGTCATGGTCGACACCATCACAGCCGGGGGTGACAGAATCGGGGGGATGGAGTTCTCCGAGGTCCTCGCCCGTCGCCGAATGGTGCGCAACTACCGCAGCGAGCCGGTCGAACCGACTGCCCTGGAACGCATAGCGGCAGCCGCCCTGAGGGCGCCGTCGGCCGGGAACAGCCAAGCCATCGGTGTCGTGGTCGTGACGGACACAGGCTTGCGCCGTCAGATCGCCGACCTCGCCGACGAGCCGGAGTACGTCGAAGCAGGTTTCGACCCGTGGATCTCTGCAGCGCCGGCCCACATCGTGATCTCGGTGAGCGAGAAGGTCTATCGAGATCGGTACTCAGAGCCGGACAAGACCCTCGAGGACGGCTCGACGATCGAATGGCCGGTCCCCTACTGGTGGATCGACGCCGGAGCCGCGCTGATGGCGGTGCTTCTCCAAACGGTCGACGAGGGGCTGGCGGCGGGTTTTCTCGGCGTGCACTCCCTCCCCGACCTCGCCGCGCTGCTCGATATCCCGAGCCACTTCTCCCCGATCGGAGTCGTGACTGTCGGCCATCCCGCTCCCGACCGTCGGTCGGGGAGTCTCGACCGCCCCCGCAAGACGGCCGACGACGTGATCTTCACGAATCGCTGGAGCCAGGGGGAAGCATCCGCTCCAGACAATCCATAGCGTCCGCACGGTCATCCTCTCTGACCAAGACCCGAACACCGCGAACGGTGATCATCGACTCCATCATCGAGCCGAGGTCGTCCGACTGAACCAGGGCTTCGATGCCTTCGCTCTCGAGACGCGCCTTGACGAGGTTGGCCTCGGTGAGAGTCGAGAAAGTCCCGAGCCTGACCAAATCCATGATCGGAGGATAAGACACGGCGATGCGATACTGCCGCCCGTGTCGTACGACATCGGCTCCCCGGGAAACGAGCGCATCAAGTGGCTCGTGCGGCTCCGCGAGCGGAAGACCCGTGATGACGAGCGACTCTTCGTCGTCGAGGGCGATCGGCTCTATGAGAGGGCGCTGAAAGCAGGGCTGAGACCGACGCTGACGTTCGTGTCCGGCGACTTCGAGACGAGTGGCGTGACGGTCACGGTGGCACCAGACGTTCTCGACAAGGCCTCGTATCGCAACCGATCTCAGGGGATCATCGGTGTGTTCCAGCAGTTCACGACAGACCTGGGGTCGATCGAACCGTCCGCCAACCCGCTGCTCCTCATCGCCGAGGGCATCGAGAAGCCAGGGAATCTGGGGGCGATGATGCGAACCGCCGCTGCAGCCGGCGCCGATGCCGTGGTGACGGTCGGCGGCACCGTGGACCCCTTCAACCCCAACGTGATCAGGTCTTCGACGGGTGCAGTGTTCACCCTCCCAGTGGCCGTCTCTTCGTGGGAGGAGACGGCCCCGTGGATCGAGGAGCGCAGGATCGGCGTCGTAGGTGCGTCCCCCGCCGGTGATGTGACTCTGTGGGATGCGGACCTCGGTGGCCCGGTTGCGATCGTGGTTGGTGCCGAGGACGCGGGTTTGTCCGAGCAGGCGGCAGCGGTTGCTCGGGAGTTGGTGGCGATACCGCAGACCGGCCGGGGAGTGGACTCACTCAATGCGTCGGTGGCGGCAGCCGTTCTTCTGTTCGAGACGGTTAGACAGCGGAGAGGTTGACCAAAGACGGGGTGTGGGGAAGACCACCCCTATCTAGATCGTGGCGGGTCCTTTGGCCTGCGGAATCTGATCCGACGTGGATCGTGGTGGGAATAGACCTCGTATCCGCGTTCGTGGACGACAACCTGATGGTGAAACCAGCACAGGACCACCAACTCGTCTTGGTTGGTCTCACCACCCTGGGCCCACGGAGTCAGATGGTGAATCTGGAGCCGGTGTTGGGAGATGCAACCGTCGGCGCCACAGGTGTGGTTGTACCTGGCGAGGAGGGCTCGTCGCATGCTCGGCGGTGCGGTACGTTGTCTCCGGCCGTAGTCCATGACCCGGCCGTCTTCGCTGCGGGCGATGATCTCGGTCTCGGCGTCGCAGAGAATGGCCTGGAGTGCCTGTCGGCCCACGTTTGGCCCGGCTTCGAGTGTCACCCCTGAGCTGCCACCGGTCTTGGAGGATTCCCGGGCGTCGACCAGGACGGACACGTTCGCCGGCGGCAGGTCGTCGGAGACGAGACACTCGACCAGGGCGGTGGCCTGACGCCAGCCCCGGCTTCCTTTGGTTCCATCGGGGAGGTCGGGCAGTGCGTCGGCAGCTTCGCCTATCACCTTGTTCATCAGAGCACCCGAGGGCCCGTCGAGGGCACCCCAGTACTTCCAACGGGTCTCGTCGAGGCTGGGCTGCATCACGTGATATCGGTCACGTGCCGAGAAGTACTCGGACTCGGCGCTGACCCTGGCCCGCTTGGCGGCCTCACGTCGAATGGCGGCCACATCGGCCCACTCCATGAGCCCGACATCCTCTTTGATCCTCGACAACGCCTCCACCCGGTCGAAGGACACCGAGCCCTCAGAGAGGCGCTCTTGAAGATCGGGACGGTCCTGGAGACGACGCATCGTCCGCACCAGGGTCCTCGCCGACTCGATACCTCGATCCAGCCGGGCCGACACCCACTCGGAAAGGGAGCGAGCGCCGTCGGCCGCTGCTATCTGGGCGACATCCAGCTCGGCAAGATCCTGCATCTGGAGCTCGCGGAGTTTGGCGATGGCACGTTCGGCAGCGATCAAACGTTGTTCCCGTTGATCGATCGAAAGGGTCTCTCCTCCCATGCCCCCAACGTAGGAGGGGGGGTGTGACAGATTTCGGGGACGATCGAGGAGCTCGAGGATTCTTCCTGGATGGGCCCGCCACATCACCTGTCATGTGAGTGGCAGGCTTCGCGCCTTGGTGAGTGACAGGCAGCGATCGGAGGGACGAATCGAACCGGCGGGCTTCGAAGAGTTCTTTGCCCGGTCAGAGCGACCGGTTCGTTTCGCCCTGTCCGCGCGGTTTGGTTTCGAGATGGGCCGCGAGGCAACCGCGGAAGCAATGACGTATGCGTGGGAGCACTGGGAGAGGGTCGCCGTGATGGAGAACCCGGCCGGGTACGTGTACCGCGTCGGCGAGCGAGTCGGGCGTCGCATGGCGGGCCGCCGCACCCCGGTGGACTTCACTCGACATCACCTCGACCCGGTCCCATTCGAGCCCAAGTTGGCTCCTGCTCTATCCGGGCTGTCTGCACGACAACGCACATGTGTCGTACTCGTCCACGCTCTCGGCTGGACGCATAGAGAGACCGCAGACTTCCTCGGTCTCTCGACATCGTCGGTCCAGAAGCACGTCGAGCGCGGTGTCGCCAAGCTCCGTAGAGCACTGGGGGTTGATGTTGAGACCTGACACTCTCGGTCGAGACCTGGTTGCGATGTTCGACGGAGGTGCACCGGCCGTCACCGTCGAGGAGGTGCAGCAGAAGGCCGTCGGGACGCGGCCTCGAACGTCCTCCCCGCGACATCCACTGGCCCTGACCGCAGCCGTCTTCCTCGTGGTCCTGATTGGTGGGCTCGTCATCGACCAGTTGACGCGATCGTCTTCCGAACCCACTCCGGACGGGGCACTCGGAGGGCCGATCCTGCCCGAGGTGCAACTGGCACCCGATCACCTATGGCCGATTGACCCCTCCGTGCTGTCGCCTCTCGAGCTGGGCGTGGACTTCGCTGCCCAGGTCCTCGACTGGGACTCACCGAGCGGTGGGGCGTTCCCTGCCGCAAATCAAAGAGGTGAGTTCCAAACAGACGGCTCGCCACGGCTTCGGGGCCCAGAGATTGCGATCGACGATCTGTCGAGAGTCCGAATCGGACAACCCGGAGACGACGAGGAGTTGCTCGACCTCATCATCGGCCCGATCGAGGATGGACACATCGTGACAGAGGTCGGGCCTCCATGGTTCATGGGCGTCTTGATCGCGCCCCTGGATCCGGAGGGCACGAGAATCACCCTGCTGAGGATCGGTGACGACGTGACAGGGGAAGTCACAGTTCTCCTCTCCGATGGCACCAAGGTGGTGGTGTCCGCAAGGATCGAGCTCGGTGTCGTCGACTCGACCTTCGTCGACCTTCCGGATGTGCCCCCAGAAACGGTCCGCTCCGTCCTCATCCGCTACGTCGACGACACCGGCACCGTTGTTGCCGCCAACGGAGGATCGGGCCTCAACGTGTCCTCGAGTGAGTAGTGGCATGAGCCAGACAGCAACAGGTCCCAGCGAGTAGGTTCGACCCGGATCCGGGAGGCCCCGTGAGTGTGAAGCTGTCGATCAGAGTCTGGTCTCTCTACGAGTTCGCCGTCGGCATCGCATTGCTCTTCTTCCCTGAACAGCTGACGTCGGTGTTCGGGATCGACGAGCCCCAGGAAGTCTGGATTAGAGCCATCGGTGCGATCGCGGTCTCCCTCGGCGTCTACTACTGGATGGCCGCCATCAACGACGCCGGCTGGTTCTACCGAGCGAGCGTGGTGGGGCGACTGGTCGTCACGGCGCTCTTGGCCTATCTCGGGGCCGTCCACGGACCGTGGCAGCTCTACATCTTCGCCGGCGCTGCCTTCCTGGGGGCGGTCTGGACGATGACCGCCCTCTCCCGGGCCTAGGGCCCCGCCCCACCACCGTCGTTGACATCGAACACTTGTTCGACTTAGCTGTTTGGGGCCGTGCCCACAGCCGAGATCGTCTTCCAACCCAGCTTCGACGACCTGTCCACACCACTCATCGACGTCACTTTCTGTGTGCTCGACCTGGAGACCACCGGGGGCTCACCAAAGGACTGTGAGATCACCGAGATCGGAGCAGTCAAGTACCGCGGAGGTGAGCTCCTCGGCACGTTTCAGACGCTTGTCGACCCCGGGCTTCCCATCCCACCGTCCATCACCATCCTCACCGGGATCACCCAGGCCATGGTCTTCGATGCACCCGATATCGCCACCGCGCTCCCCTCCTTCCTCGAGTTCATCGGGGACTCGGTCATCGTGGGCCACAACGTCCGTTTCGACCTCTCGTTCCTCAACGCAGCAGCCACCCGTCTCGGGTACGGAAGACTCCCCAACAGGTCCTCTGACACCGCCGCCCTGGCCAGACGGCTGATCAGACAGGAGGTCCGCAACCTTCGTCTTCAGAGTCTCGCCGCCCATCTCCGCTCCCCCACCAAGCCAAACCACCGTGCTCTCGAAGACGCCCGGGCGACCGCCCACGTATTCCACGCACTGCTGGAGCGAGCCGGATCACTCGGGGTCACCAACCTCGACGATCTCCTCCAGCTCCCGACGGCAAAGGGCAACGCTCACTACTCCAAGATCGGCCTGACCGAATCACTTCCCCGCAAACCGGGCGTGTACGTCTTCAAGGATCGGGACGGCAATCCCATCTACATCGGCAAAGCCACCAATCTCCGGTCCCGGGTCCGGCAGTACTTCTACGGCGACACGCGCCGGTCGATTGCCAATCTCCTGAAGGAGCTGCACACGATCGAGCATCAGGTTTGCGACAGTGTGCTCGAGGCAGAGGTGACCGAGGTGCGTCTCATCCACGCCCACCGGCCCCGGCACAACCGTCGCTCCCGGCCTCCGAAGAGCTCCCACTTCGTCAAGGTGACCAAGGAGAAGTACCCCCGTCTGTCTGTGGTCCGCACGATCAAGGCCGACGCACTGGCGTACCTGGGGCCTTTCCGCTCGAAACGGGCTGCCGACGAGGTGGTCCTGGCGATCTGGGATGCCATCCCCATCCGACGATGCCGGACCAGGCCTGGTAGCCGCAAAGGCAAGTGTGCCGCGGCGCAGATGGGGCTCGCCCTGTGCCCGTGCGATGGACGGCTCAGCCCGATCGTGTACGGCAGCGTCGTGGATCGGCTCGTCTCCGCCATCGAGGGAGACCCCGCACCTCTGCTCGACAGTCTGGAAGAGCGAATGGCTCGTCTGGCCAACGACCAGCGCTACGAGGAGGCGGCATGGGCACGTGACCGCCATGACGCACTGAGCCGTGCTCTGACACGTCGGCACGAATGGGCGTCTCTGGCAGAGGCCGGCTGGTTGGAGTTGGAGAGCGCCGACGGCCCTACGGTCGTCATCGACCACGGACGTCTCGTCGAGACTCGGTGGCCCGGTCGACCGCCCGGCCTGCATCCCCGACCAGGCGACCATGAGGTCGCGCCGGTTGCTCCCTCGGTGGAGGCAGCCGAGGAGGCTGCGCTCATCTGGCGATGGCTGTCGCACCAACAACTCAAGGTGATCGAGTGCACTGGCACGTTTGCCCATCCGGTGTTCCGGGCGCAGCGTCTCGTCACGGAGCATCGCCGTGCGGCATAACCAGACCCGATTGCCCGTTGTAGGACGGGATGATCAAGAAGCTCCTCGTCATAGCGCTCACCACCGCCGCGTGCACTGGAGCGGCCGTTGACGCCTCAGACGTCGACGAGATACCCACGACGACACCCGAGCAGTTCACGACTCACCTCGCCGGTCTGGACAAACCGGCGGTCGTCAATGTCTGGGCATCGTGGTGCCCACCCTGTCGATCGGAAGCCCCGCTGCTCGGAGAGGCGTTCGCCGAGTTCGGCGACGACGTCGAGTTCATCGGCGTCGATGTCCAGGACAGTCAGCCCGAGGCGCGAGCCTTCATCGGCGAGTACGGCCTCGACTTCGACCACTTCTTCGACCGCAACCGGTCGATTCCCGACCACTACGGAGGCATCGGTACACCCATAACGATGTTCTTCGGGCCGGGTGGCGAGCTCTTCAAGATCCACAACGGTGTCCTGGACGAGCGCACCCTGGCGCTCAACATCGACGAATTGCTTCGGCTTGGGGCCTGAGTGGAACTGACCCTCCTCTGGGCCGCTGTCACCGCGTTCGTGGCGGCATGGGTCGGTCTGCGGGTCTTCGGCGAGAGACTCCCGGAGCGGCCGATGGACGGTCTGATCACGGCGGGCCTCGTAGGCCTCGGCGTCGGCCGTGTGGCGGCGATGTTGTCCAGTGGGATCAACCCACTCACCCACCTCGACGACTTCATCATCGTCCGAGGTGGCGTGAGCACGGCAGCCGCGACGGTCGCATTCATCCTCACCCTCCTCTGGTCCAACCGCGACGCACCGGGTGCGCTCGATGCACTCGCCCCGGCGGTGATGCTTGGGCTGGCCGGATGGCACGCAGGGTGTGTGTGGCGGGGAACCTGTCTCGGGACGCCCTCCGACTTGCCCTGGGCCTGGGCACAGGCGGGTAGTGCCGTCACCAGACACCCAGTTGAGCTCTACGCCGCACTTGGCTTGGCGGTAGGCGCGTTTCTCGTCTCGAGGATGACCTGGCGTCCCTGGGCTCGCGGCGGCACGGCACTGGCGATTGCAGCCGGTGTCCGTCTCGCCACCGAGCCCCTGCGACCGAGCATCACGGGTGGTCCCGTGGCGTGGTACCTGCTCGGTCTTCTCGTCGGCGCCCTGGCTGTGGCGTTCGCGACGCGATCTGCAACAGTCCACTCGACTTGAGCCTGTGTGGCACGGCCATGAGACTCCGCACGTGGAGCGGATCGTGCACTTCGAGCAGGCCGGCGTCTCGCTGGGTGGCCGCAAGGTCCTCACCGGTCTCGACCTCAGCGTTTCCCCAGGCGAATCCGTCGGTGTCGTAGGCCCGAACGGCTCCGGCAAGACCACCCTGACGAGGGCCGCGGCGACGTTGCTCAAGACAGACTCGGGCTCGACGACCGTTCTCGGCGTCGACCCGGCCACCGGCGATCCAACCCGGATCCGACGCTCGATCGGCCTCATCGGCCATCAGCCCTCCCTGATCGGCGAGCTCACTCTCACCGAGAACCTCAACCACTTCACCCGGCTCGCCACGGGGGATATGACAGGGGTATCCAAAGCCCTCGACGTGGTTGGGCTCCGTGACGCCGCCGATCGAAGAGCCTCGGCCTGCTCGTTCGGCATGCAGCGACGTGCCGAGATCGCCCATCTCCTCCTCTCCAAGCCGCGACTGCTTCTTCTCGACGAGGCCGCTGCCGGTCTGGACGAGTCCGCCCGCGACCTGGTGGAGGCCTTGGTCCGGTCGGTTCGCGAGCGCTCCGGTGGCGTCATCGTCGTCTCTCATGACCGCAGCCAACTCGAGAGTCTCTGTGACACGATCGCCACGCTCGAACGTGGCCGGCTGACGGGGTCTGCATGACATTCTGGAGGCAGGCCATCGAGATCGCCCGGGTCGACTTGGTCGTCGAGCGAAGGGTCGGGGACACACTCACCATCACCCTCCCCTTTGCCGTCATCGCCCTGATCGTGTTTCCCGTCGCCGCAGGCAGCAACGCCAACCAGGTGTCAGAGGTGGGCACAGCCGTGTTCTGGGCCCTCGGTGTCCTCTTTGGAATGCACGTCGCTCTACGCCACACCGCCGCAGACGATCAGGGAAGACGAGACCTACAGATCCTTCTCGGAGTCGACCCGGCCGCCAGGTTCGTCGGCCGCACGATCTCGGGTGGGATCTTGATGCTCGGGTTCTTCGTCGTTCTCGCGTTTGCGTCGGCGGTGCTGCTGTCCCCCGATGTCTCCGAGGGTGGCTGGCCGCTGATAGTGGGCGTCCTCGCCCTGGTTGCGCTCGGCCTGACAGAGTTGGGGACGCTGGCCGGAGAGATCACGGCCGGGCTTCGCCACAGGACCGCCCTGGCCTCACTGATCGTCGCACCACTCGCCCTTCCACTCGTCATTGGGGCGTCGCAGTCGGTTGAAGCTCTGGAGCGCGACACCGGTATCCTCGTTTGGGTACTGCTGCTAATCACCAGCGATCTCGCCCTTGCGGTGGCAGGTGTGGCGCTGGCCAAGCCCCTGGAGGAAGCGACGCGATGACCCGAGTGAGAGCCCAGTTGATCGTGGCCGGTGCGGCCATGACAGTCGGGCTCTGGTTCGCACTCACCGCACCCGCCGACGTGCTTCAGGGTGAGTACAGCCGTTTGCTCAACATCCACGCCCCTGCCTTCTGGGTCGCCTTTGTCGCGTTCGGGGTCACAGCACTCGGGTCGATCATGTGGCTGGTGCGCAAGACCGCCCGCTGGGACCGGGTCGCGGCAGCGTCGGCAGAGATAGGGGTCCTCTTCTGTGGTATCGGGCTGTTCGTCGGGATGGTCTGGGGACAAGGTGTTTGGGGCACTGCGTGGGACTGGGGCGACGCCAGGCTCATGACCACCGCAGTCATGTTCTTCGTGTATCTCGGATACCTGGCCCTGCGCAACGCCATCGACGACCCCGAGATGAGGGCGCGGAGAGCGGCGATACTCGGCGTGATCGCGGTCATCCAGGTGCCCCTCGTCTACTTCTCCGTCAACCTGTTCCGAACCCTTCACCAGACACAGTCGGTGCGACCGGATGGCTCGACGATGCCAGACGAGATGATCACGGCCATGCTGATCAACCTGGTTGCCTTCACCATCCTGTACGTGGCGTTGATGGCAGCGCGCGTCGACGTCGCACGGGCCGAATCGGCGATCACACCCGATGACGCCCTCGCCGGAGACGCGGTGAGCCCTCCCCGGCTCAGCGAGGTCGAGGATGTCTGACACCGCTGTCGTGATCGGCACTTTCGTCATCTGCTACGGAGCGATCCTGGTCTACGCCATATATCTCCACGTGCGACGGCGGCGAGCCGAGCTCTGATCCATGGGTCGACGTCAGTTCATCCTCCTCGGCATCGGTGGCGTCCTCGCGCTGATCGTGGCGATCACGATCGCCGGTCTCAACGAGAACCTGACCTACTACCTGTACCCGAACGAGGCGATCGCCCAGAGAGACGTTTTCGCGGACGGTGAGCGCTTCCGTCTGGCAGGTCAGGTCGTCACCGGGTCAGTCGATGAGCAAGGTGACGACCTCCTCTTCGAGGTCACCGACGGGTCGGCCACGATCTCCGTCGTGCTGGTCGACACCCCACCACCACTGTTCAACGAGGACGTCCCCGTCCTCCTGGAGGGCTACTGGGAGGGAGATGTCTTCACAGCCGATCTGGCCCTGATCAAGCACGACGAGAACTACGAGGTTCCCGACCAGGGGAACTACGAGGACGGCTGATGCTGGCGGCCCTCGGCTCTGCCGGAGTGCTCGCCGCCCTCACCGGGAGTGTCATGCTGGCGGTGCGGGGAGCCCGTGGCGCCCGCCGCGAGACGCCCGTCGACCTGGCAAATCCGGTGCGTCTCGTGCTCGCCGGGGCCATGACCTCGATGGCCGCCATGGTTCTCGCCCTCCTGTTCGACGACTTCTCCCTCGTCTACACGGCCAACCACCACGCCGCGGCGACTCCCTTCCCATTCGACGTGGCCACGGCGTGGGCTGCACTCGAGGGCTCGATCGTCCTCTGGGGCCTCGTCCTCGCCGGATACACCTGGTTCGTCTTTCGCCGGTACCGACGCGCGCCGGACCGACTCGGGGCCGCAGCACTGGCGGTCATGGGGGCTGTGGCCATCTTCTTCTTCGGGTTGATCATCACGGTGGCCAACCCGTTCGAGGTCTGCACCCAGGCGGCGGACGTCGGCTGTGTCCGGTCTAGCCCGTGGCCTTTCGCGGCCATGGACATCCCCTCCAACGGGCCCGGCCCCAACCCCTTGCTGCAGAACCACTTCATGATGGCCATACACCCGCCGGTCCTTTACCTGGGGTATGTGGGCATGACCGTCCCGTTCGCCTACGCGGTCGGCGCACTCGCCCTCGGCGTGGCCGGACCGGAATGGCTGCGACGCAGCCAGCGCTCCACCCTCGTGGCCTGGTCTTTTCTGACCTTGGGGATTCTGCTCGGCGGCTGGTGGGCGTACGAGGTTCTCTCGTGGGGTGGATACTGGGCATGGGATCCCGTCGAGAACGCATCCTTCATGCCGTGGCTGGTGGCCACCGCCTTCCTCCATTCCGCCATCGTCCAACGAAGGCGGGGAATGCTCCAATCGTGGAACTTCATCCTTGTCATCAGCGCATTCGCCTTGACGATCCTCGGGACGTTTCTCACACGCTCCGGCACGATCAACTCGGTCCACTCGTTCACACAATCGGCAATAGGCCCGGCCCTGCTCGGATTTCTCGTCTTGGTGGTCGTGGGCCCGTTTCTTCTCTTCGCGAATCGGGCCGAGCTCGTCGCCTCGTCGTCCCGTCTCGACACGATCGTGTCACGTGAAGGTGCATTCCTCGCCAACAACCTCCTCCTCAGCGTGTACGCGTTCGTGGTCCTCATCGGCACGACCTACCCCCTGCTCCTCGAGGCCTTCACCGGCACGCAGGTAGGGGTCGGCAAGCCCTTTTTCAACCGCGTGGCCGTGCCACTTTCCTATCTGTTGTTGCTGGTGATGGGGTTCGGCTCCGTGACACCGTGGCGCCGGGCGGAACCGGGCCTCCTGTGGCGACGCACGCGCGTGCCCGCGGTTGCCGGGCTCGGGGCCGGGATGGTCGTCGCGCTCACCGTCTCCCGAAACGGTTGGGTGGTCCTCGTCGTCACCCTCGGGGTCTTCGTCATCGGAGGCATCGTGGGGCTTGCGATGGAACAGGCGCGCTCTCGCTCGGCCAAGACACACACTCCGCTCTGGTCGTCGGTGCGAGCCGTGCTCGGTGGAGATCGCGGCTTCTGGTCGGGCCAGCTCAGCCACATCGGCGTCGTTCTCATAGCCATCGGGATCGCCCTGGCGGCCAATCTGGGAACCCATCTCGAAGTCGACCTGGCTCCTGGCGAATCAACCGGCTTCGCCGGCTACACGATCACCTACGAATCGCCATTCGCGTCGGAGAGCCCGTCGAAGACGACGGTCGGCGCTCGGATGGCCATAACACGGGACGGCAGTGTCGTCACCATCGTCGAGCCGGCAGTCAATTCGTTCGGGGACGACGCCACGGGGGTGAGCACACCCGACGTCGCCCACCTGGCCAAAGGGGACATATACGTCACACTCCTGGACGTGCCATCGGGCGAGGTCACGACGTTCAGGTTCGACACCTCACCCATGATCTGGCTCATCTGGCTCGGTGGGCTGGTCACCGTGACCGGCGGCCTGCTCGCCTTGGGCGCCCGCCGGGAACGCCGGACGGCGGACAGCCGTCAAACCGTCGATGTCTGAGCGGGCACGCAGTCTCGTCTTCGCCACAGCCATCGTGACGATGGCAGTGGCACTGCTGGCACTGATCGCCACCAACCCCTCCGACGTCGACCGCGTCGAGTCGATCGGCCAGCAGATCAAGTGTCCCGTCTGCCAGGGCGAGTCGATTGCCGACTCACCGGCTCAGATGGCCCGAGACATGATGGACCTCGTCGCGGAGCGAGTCGCCGACGGGCTCGACGACGAGGCCGTCATCAACGAGCTTCTCAGCTCGTTCAGCGGGGCCGTCTTGCTCGATCCACCGGTTGCCGGCTCCACACTGGCCCTTTGGCTGGCGCCCATTGGCGCCCTCGTGGTCGGATTCGCCGTCATCGTGTGGTGGCGTCGTCACGCAGATGCCGAACGCGAGCCCACCCCGACAGGGCGTGGTGTCACTCCACGTGTGGTCATCCCACTCGCCGTCCTGATCGTGGCACTCGGTGTCGCGGCCATCCTCACGAGCGTGCTCGTCGAAGACGGCCAGGGTGCTGCCTCGGGTGTAGCGGACCTCGCCGGCGACGACCTGGAGGAAGTCTCAAACGAGACGCTCGAGGCCGTCATCGCGGCCAACGTCGACCACCCGGCGATCGACGGCATGCGGCTGGCTCTCGCCGAGCGCTACTTCGAAGTCGGGGACTATCAGTCCGCCTTCCCGCACTATCTCGAGGTGGCCAGCTCACCGAACGCGTCGGCCGATCAGGCCGTCGCAGCTCTCGTGAGTCTCGGGTGGATGGTGTGGGACGGCAACGGTGAAGCCGAGAGGGCGATCGAGCTGTTCGATGAGGCGCTGAGGATCGATGGCGCCTCCTACACGGCCAAGTACCTGAAGGGCGAGGTCGTCTGGTGCGGGCTGGGAGACGCCGACGCAGCGGCGTCGCTGTTCGAGGAGGCCTTGGCCGACCCGGGGGTCAGCGAAGCGTCGCGCATTCGCATCGAGAGCTCACTTGCCGCCGTGAACGCAGGTGAGGAGTGCGCGTGACCGGTCGCAACCTCAGACTCGCTGCCTACGCCATCGCAGCCGCGGCGGTCGTCTTCGCCGTCGTGCTCGCTTCACGATTCGGTTCCGATCCGGGGTTGGTCGACTCGCCTTTGCTTGGGCGACCGGCCCCTGAATTCGAGCTGCCGACCCTCGACGGTGGCGGGACCGTCACGCTGGCCGATCTCCACGGCGACATCGTCATCGTCAACTTCTTCGCCTCGTGGTGTTTGGAGTGTCGCCAGGAGCATGGGGCGATCACCTCCACGGCCGATGCCTTCGCCGGGGACGGCGTCGTCTTCGTGCAGGTGTCATACCAGGAGACGGCGGAGGATTCTCTGGCATACCTCGACCACGCCGGGATGTCGGACGCCGCGTTCTATCTCGACGACCCGGGTAGCCGGACGGCAATCGCCTACGGTGTCTTCGGGATACCGGAGACCTTCTTCATCGACGAGGAGGGGATTGTCGTCGGCAAGATCATCGGCGAGTCCGACGCCTTCACCCTGGGAGGCACCATCGACGCGATCAAACGTGGCGAGGAGCCGGGACAGAGTGTCACCGGCGACACTCAACAGAGTCGCGACGAATAACCTCCGGGACGTGATCAGGGTTGGCTCGATCGTGTTTCGCGTCGATGATCTCGAGCTACAGGCCGCGTTTTGGGAAGCTGCGCTCGGCTACGTGCGCCGCCCGGGTGACGGAGACGACTTCGTCCTGCTGCGACCGAAGACGGGAGACGGGCCCAACGTCTCACTCGACGTTGCCCCGTCCCGGCAGCAAACACCTCCGCGCATCCACCTCGATCTGTACGCGAAAGACCAATCGTCGGAGGTGGCGCGTCTCCTCGATCTCGGAGCCACCGAGATCCATTGGGACGAGAGACCACCGGACGCCGACTACGTCATCATGGCCGACCCCGAGGGAAATCGGTTCTGTGTCATCGACAAGGGCTCGGGCTAGCCGCGGTCAGGGCTGGATCACCGAGACCGAGACCTCGGAGAAGGACACGGAGTCGAGGGTCGCCGAGCCGGTCCCGAGCAGGTACACGTCGAAGAACCCGAGAAGATAGTTGTCGACGATTGGCACCACTCTCCCCGCCGGGATCTCGCCGGTGAGGCCGAACTGAGACGTGAACGGAGACAGGAGCGGCGTGGCCAGGAAATCGTTGTGAGCCGCTCCCTCGACATCCAGCAGGTAGGTGACCTCGGCCCCACGACCCGCGATGCCGCGGAGCAAGGCGTCGTTTGGAGAGTCGACCCACTCCTCGGAGAGCATGTACAGGGCGGGTCGCTGCATGGTCAGCTGGAGGTCTCCCTCGGTCAGCGGCTCGACCCAGGGATCGAGACCGAGCACGGCGTCACAACGCTCGTCTTCGAGACAAGTCTTGATGGCCGCTCCCCCACCCGTCGAATGCCCGTAGATGCCGATCCGGTTCAGGTCCGCGGCGCCGACGATGTCCGCATATGGCCCGTTCTCCCCTTCGCCGAGTGCATCGAGGATCATCACGAGGTCGCCAGAGAAGGTGGCAACCAGATCGGTGGCCGCCTCGAAGTAGGCGTCGTCCCCTGCGACGGCTCTGTCGGGCAGCGCCTCCGGATCCTCGTAGACCACCCTCGTGCCCTCCAATACCGTTGCGGCCGCGCCATAGGTGTGGTCAGGAGCGATGACGATGTAACCGTTAGAGACCAGATGCTCCACCTGATTCAGCGCGATGCTCCTCACCCCCTCCCATCCATGGCTGAAGATCACGACGGGGTATGTCCCCTCGGCGAGAGGTGGAGCGGCCGACGCATGTGACAGTGTGTGACGTGTGTGATCGAGGAACCACGACGGGAGACCCATGTTTCGAGCGATGGCTGGTGCCACGACGTCGTAATTGTCACTCCATACGACCTGCTCGACTTTGTTCGGGGGTGAAGCGGGGTACCACACCTGGGTGACGATCTCCCGTGGCCCACCGGCGCCTTCTCCGTATAGCTCGACTCGCGACCGGTCGATGAGACCGACCTCGATCGTCCCGATGGCCTCCGGGCCGGCCGGCGCCGGCAGCTCCGGAACCGGCAAGGCCACAGGGAGCGCGACGGCGAACAGCAGCCCAACGGTGCCGAGGATCCCCCGGATGATGCGGCGTGACCAATCGATGGTCCGATCTATGAAGAAGACGTCGCCGACTGCCAGACCCAAGCCAACCGCGTACAGGGGGATGATCTGCCATCGAAACCCCTCGAACTGGATTTGGGCGACCAGGGCCGCAGCCAACACGCCTGCGACGATCCCACGTCTCGGCCGGACCCCGAAGACGACCGGCCAGCCCACGGCCAGCACCGCTGCGAAAGCGAGGATCAGCTCAAATCGTCTCAAGGCCCGTCGAGGTTACGGGCACCGGTCTCCTAGAGGTGATAGTCGGCTCAGAATTGGCGTCGGACGATACGAGTGCCCTGGTGAAAGGCCAGTTTCCAAGCTCCGTCCGACCTGATCCAGACCGAGCTTCGTCGTGCCTCTTGACCACCTTCTCCGACCGTGCGGTAGGTGACGAGCGCGGTGTCGGCCGCAAGCTGTCGCACGCTGAACTCGCGGATGACGACCTTGGCGTACTTCTCGCCTTTGAGCATGTCGAGCAGGAGACGCTTGTTGTAGACCTTCCCCGTGCTGCCGAATTCGACGAACTCGTCGTGGAGCAGCTCTCTGACCCGAACGGGATCGGCCCTGACCTCAGGGTCGAGCAACTCCATCTCCCTGGTCCGTAGCACGTGGAACCATGGGTGCTGCCTGGTCTGGTGACGTGGTATCCCGGTCATTCGCGGACGACAGCCTAGAAGGCGGTCTAGCCCGACAAAGCGATCAGATCGTCCAGCGCGGCGCGAATGTCCTCCTCGGCGCGGAGACCAGACCAGGACTCGACGACGGTCTTGTCGCCGGCGATGAGCACCGTCACCGGCTGGTACGGGATCCCGTAGAGATCGAATACTTCGACCTCCTCGTCGAGACCCCACTTGATCTGGCCGGAGAGAAACAACTGCTCGGCCCGCTGCTCGGTGAGCTCGAACGTGGAGTGCCAGGCAGGTGCGACGAAGTCGATCCGGTCTGCGTACTCAGCCGCAAGGCTGTCGACGACGGGCAACTCCCGTCGACAGGTCGGTCACCACTCCG